>CAMYZX010000059.1 GCA_947304025.1 uncultured Bacillota bacterium | reverse complement strand
ATTATATGGGAAGAGCATATGAAGTAAGAAAAGCTGCTATTCAAAAAAATGGAGCTCAAAAAGCTAAATTATATAGTAACTTTGCAAAAGAAATATATATAGCTGCTAAAAACGGAGGAACTAGTTTAGAGGCTAATGAAAAATTAAAACAATTAGTAGATAAAGCAAAAAGAAGTGAAGTACCAAGTGATATTATTAATAGAGCAATTGATAAAGTTAATTCAGGTGCTTCAGAAGACTATACATTCCAAAGATATGAAGGATTTGGTCCAGGAGCATCAACATTAATAGTTGATTGTTTAACTGATAATGTTAATAGAACTGTTGGATTTGTAAGACCTGCTTTTACTAAATGTGATGGTAAGTTAGGTGTTAATAATTCTGTTACACATTTCTACGAAAATATATGTATTTTTATTACTAAAGATTTGTCGGAGGAAGAAGCATTTGATATTTTATTAAATGAAGGAATAGATGTTAAAGATATTGAAACTGATGAAGATGTAGTAATTATTACTGGAGATGCTAAAGACTTTGGTAATATTAGAAATGCATTAGTTGCTGCTAAACCAAATATTACTTTTGAAGTAGATGAAGTAACTATGGAAGCATTACAAAAAGTAACTCTAGAAGGAGAAGATTTAGAGAAGTTTAATAAACTTTTAAGTATGCTTGATGAAGTAGAAGACGTTCAAAACGTATATCATAATGTAGAACTATAAAAATAGTTCTACTTTTTATTTTTATTAAAATATGATATATTAATATTAGAGGGTAGTATATGAAAAGAAGAAGAAAGAGACTTAGAGTTGATAGAATTCTTTATTGTTTAGGTATACTTATTGTACTAGTATATTTAATTATACTAGGTATTTCTGCGATTATTAATTATAATATTTTTAAATCTGTTAAGACTGATAATATTTTAAAAACAAATAGAACTAAATTAAAAGTATGGACTAAGACTATTAATTATATTAATGAAAATGTAGATGAAATAATTCTTAGACATGATGGATATGATATTAAATTAAATGGTAATTATATAAAGAATCATATTAATCTAGATTTAAATAAATATACTACTAAATTAAATAAAGGATCTTTTAAGAATCAAAAAGGTCTATATATTAAAAAGAATGAAATACTTGATGAAGCAATTAATATTAAATTAAAAATGCCATATTATTTAAGAAAAAATAATGAAGTAGATATATATGGTATTAAAGATGATAGTTATACTTTATATAAAGGAAAAGTTAAAATAAAAGATAAATATATATCTTTTGATACAAGTGATGAATATGATGATTATTTCATTACTTATATTCCTTTGACAAGTATTAATACTAAAACTACATTAACTTGTTATGTAGGAGATGAGCTAGATATTAATTTTAAATTTATACCTAGTAATGCTACTAATAAATCTATTACTTATAAAGCATCTAATGATTTATTAGAAATAAATGGTAGTAAGATAATTGCTAAGAAAAAAGGAACTGTTGTATTAACTATTAAGAATACTAAGAATAATATAAGTACTGATATAAAGATAACTATTAAAAAGAAAGAAAAACCTAAAGAAGTAATAAAAGAAGATGAAAAGACTTATGAAGTGGTTAATAGAGATGGAATATATTATGTTGAAGATATAATGATTGTTAATAAAACATATTCATTACCTGCAGAGTATAATCCAGGGGGATTAAGTGATGAATTCATGGATGCATTTTATCAAATGCAATCAGCTGCAGAACTTGATGGTATAGAATTATGGGTACAATCAGGTTATAGAAGTTATTACACACAAGAAATTATATATAATAACTACGTGTCTATGGATGGGGTAGAAAGTGCAGATACATACTCAGCAAGACCAGGATATTCAGAACATCAAAGTGGACTTGCCGCAGATATTAATAATCCTGACGAATCGTTTAATGGTACTGCTGCAGCAGAATGGCTTAAAAATAATTGCTATAAATATGGATTTATAATAAGATTCCCTGAAGGAAAAGAAGCTTATACTGGATATATATATGAATCATGGCATGTAAGATATGTAGGTAAAGAATGGGCTAGAAAGATTACTGAATCAGGTAAATCTTTAGAAGAATACTTTGGTATTACAAGTGTATATCAATAAAAAAAGAAGATTAATCTTCTTTTTTTATTCCTTGATAAGAATCTCTTCTTGCCATTTCTTTATCTATTTCATTTAGTACACCAAATTTCTTTACTAACCATGTTGGTTCTACTAAATCTTCTTTAATTGGATCTCCAGTTATTCTATTAATAACTATATCTTCTCTTAAGTATTCTAATTGATCACATACTATATCTACATATTCTTCTTTAGTTAATACATGAAATTTTTCTTTTTGATATAGTTCATTTAATTTAGTATTTTTAAGAATATGAAGCATATGTATTTTAATACCCAATATATTTTTATTAGATAAATATTTTACCGTATTAATCATATCTTCTTTAGTCTCATAAGGAAGACCATTAATAATATGAACAA
>CAMYZX010000058.1 GCA_947304025.1 uncultured Bacillota bacterium | reverse complement strand
TTCTATTCAACTATTAGATTAGATGTAAGAAGAACTGAACAAATTAAAATGGGTGAAAATGTAATTGGTAGTTATACAAAAGTTAAAGTAGTTAAGAATAAAGTAGCTCCTCCATTTAAATCTGCTAATATTGAAATATTATATGGAACAGGTGTTAGTAAAGAAGGCGAAATAATTGATTTAGCTGCAGAAGATGGTATCTTAGAAAAGAGCGGTTCTTGGTATTCATATAATGGAGAAAAGATTGGGCAAGGTAGAGAAACAGTTAAAGCTTTATTAAAAGAAAACAAAAAACTAGCTACTGAATTAGAAAATAAAATTAGAGAAAAACATGGGTTACCAATATTAAAATAAAAAGAAGATTAATCTTCTTTTTTTTATGTTATAATGTATATGTAATAGAGGAGAAATATATGTGCGGAATAGTAGGATTTGTAGGAAAAAGTAAAGAAGCAAAAAAGATAATTGAATCTATGAACAATAAACTTATCCATAGAGGACCAGATGATTTTGGTACTTATATAGATGAAATTTGTGCTTTAGGTCATAGAAGACTTGCTATTATAGATTTAAAAACAGGTAAACAACCAATAACTGATGGTGATTATACTATTGTTTTTAACGGAGAAATATATAACTTTTTAGAATTAAAAGAAGAATTAAAAAAGAAATATACTTTTAAAACTAAAACTGATACTGAAGTAATATTAAAAGGTTATCAAGAATGGGGAACTGATGTTCTAAAAAAACTTAGAGGTATGTTTGCAATAGCTATATGGAATAGTAAAAAGAAGGAATTATTCTTAGCTAGAGATCAGTGGGGTATTAAACCATTATATTATTATCAAAATAATGGTACATTTATGTTTGCTTCAGAAATAAAAGCATTAATTGAACATCCAGATTTTAAAAAAGAATTTAATGGAGATGTATTATCTGCATATTTATGTTTTAACTCTGTTCCTACTGAAGAATCATTCTTCAAAGGAGTATTTAAATTAAAACCAGGCCATTTCTTATTATATAAGAATGGTGAATATAATATAGAAAGATTCTTTAAATTAGAATTTGATGAAACTAAACAAGATGAAGAAGAATTAACTAAAAAGATACAAGATGTTATGGTTGACTCTGTTGAACATCATAAAATCGCTGATGTTGAAGTTGGATCATTCTTAAGTTCTGGCGTAGATTCATCTTATGTGGTATCTTTATTAAAACCTAATAAGACATTTACTGCATCTTTTGATCCTAAATATTCTAAATATGATGAAATTAAATATGCGAAAGACTTATCAGATAAATTAGGTATAGAAAATAAATCATATATTATTACTAAGGAAGAATACTTAAAAGAATTTCCTAAGATAATGTATTATATGGATGAACCTCTTGCAGATCCATCTGCAATAGCATTATACTTCGTTGCTAAAGAAGCATCTAAATATGTTAAAGTAGTAACTTCTGGAGAGGGTGCAGATGAATTATTCTGTGGATATGGAGACTATAGAGAAGAAGTAGATCATGCTTGGTATAATAAGATACCTTATCCAATAAGGCATTTAGTAAGTATGTTATTTAGTCATTATAAATGGCAAGAGTTAAAGGGAATTAATTTCTTATATAGAAAAGGTCAAAAATTAGAAAATTACTTTATTGGAGATGGTAAAGTATATACTGATCAAGAAGCTAATAAAGTAGTTAAATTAAAGAACCAAATTAAGACTAAAGATATAACAAGACCATATTATGAAGAATATAAAGATTCATCTAATACAGTTAAAAGGCAAGTAATAGATTTCTATTTCTGGCTTATTAATGATTATTTAACTGCAGTAGATAGAAATACAATGATGTTCTCTTTAGAAGCAAGAACACCATTCTTAGATAAAGAAGTATTTAAAGTAGCTTCTACTATGGATTTAGAAGCTAAAGTAAATAAAGAAACTACTAAAGTAGCACTTAGAAAAGCAGCTAAAGATGTAGTCCCTAATACTAACTATAAGAAACCAAAACTTGGTTTCCCAGTACCTCTAAGAGAATGGGTTAGGGAAGATGAACTATATAATGAAATAAAAGATAAATTTAATTCTAAGATTGCAGAAAAATTCTTTAATCAAAAATATATATTAAAATTATTAGATAAACATAAATCTGGTAATGTAGATTGTTTCAAAAAAATATGGACAGTTTATACATTTATTATTTGGTATGAACAATACTTTGGAGAAGAGGTATAACTCTTCTTTTTTTATTGACTTTATGTTAAATAAATTTTATACTAGAAGTGTATATTTATATATACAAATTAATGGAGGAAAATATGGAAGAAAAACTATTGTTTTCCATATTTGGGTTACTTTTTGGAGTAATAGTAACTGCAGTAATTGCATTTATTTTACTAAAAACTAAAGAAAAAAGATCTGATAATATAATTGAAAAAGCTAAAAAAGAGGCTGAAAAATATAAAAGAGATTCTATATTAGAATTAAAAGAAGAACAACTTAGAGTTAAACAAGAATTTGAAAAAGAAATGAAAGAAAAGAAAGAAGAAGCAAAAGA
>CAMYZX010000057.1 GCA_947304025.1 uncultured Bacillota bacterium | reverse complement strand
GAACCAACGATCAGGGAGTTGCAGTCCCGTGCCTTACCACTTGGCTATGGGTCCAAGCAAGAATAATTATAGCAAATAATTATTCTTGATTCAATATATTTTATTAAATAGTTTCATTTTTTGGTTTAACTTCAAGAATATATTCAGATAATTTAGTTTCTATTTCTACTAAAGCTTTTTGACTTAAGTTAGATAATTTAATTACTTCTTTAACTGTATCTATAGTTAATTTACCAAATATTAATCCTTTAGATAATTCAAAGTCATTAAACATATCTGGTGTTATAGAAGTTATATTATATCCCCATAATACTCTTTTTTGTGCAATTAATATTCTCTTATTAGTTAATGCTACTAAACAAGTAGTAAATATATTTATTGAATCTGGGTTTCTTTGAGCTGGGAAAACATAATATACATCTTCATCTTTATTTAAATGTTTTGCTATTACTTTTGAATGTTGAGCAATTCTCCAAGCAAATGTCATTGGATATCTTTTTAAATATTCACTTGCTTCTTTATATATACCATTTTCAGTAGGTGTTACTTTTTTAGTCATAATAATACCTCATTTCTAGAATTATTATATAACATAAAAGTATCTTTTTCAATTAAAAAAAGAGATATTATCTCTTTAATTCTAATTTCTTTGGTTTGTCTTTTTCTTCTTTTTTTTGTATAGCAATTAATGCTGCTCCACCGGCAGTGAATGCTACTAAACAACCAGTAAGAATAAGAACACGTGAAGGATCACCAGTTTTAACTGTTACATAGTTTGAATTATCCATACTATATAAAGTGGCTTCATAATAAGCTCCTCTTTCTATATCCTCTTCAGAAATAGTATCTTTTATTTGAATATAAGACTTTGTAGGTTCACCTAGAACTTCTTTAATTTGTTCATTATTATTTTCTAAACCTTTTACATCTTCATATGTCTTTCTTTTAACATCATATTCTTTAACATCCCTTTGATATTTTCCATCTTCATTTAATACCCATGCACTATATGACATAAAACTATTAAGTACTTCAGTTTTACCTTCAGAATCATATGGTTTAAATTGTTTAGATTCAGAATATTTTCCATCACTAGAAAATGATATTCTTGAATATTCATATTCTATTTTTTGATCTAAACTACAAGATGATGCTAAACATACTGTAGTTAATGGTATTGCTACCATTAATCCTTTTTTTATATTACTATTTAATCTATTATTAGATTTTCTTATCTTTCTCATATATCCCCCACGATGAGTAAATTATATCATATTTTATAATAAAAAAGAAGAGTATTACTCTTCTTCATTTTTTATATTTTTATATTCTTCTAGAACTTTTAATGTCTCTACTGCAAGATAAGCTGCTCTTGGATTATCTTTATTATAGTCTTGAAGTAATTCTATACCCTCTTCCATTTCTATAAAGAAACCTCTTAAGTTATCTTCTTTTTCATTTTTAGTTAAATTAAAATATTCAATTGTGTCATCAGAAGTATAACCACTAAAATAATATGTTTTAACTAATCTATTTACTAATGATCCATCTTCAATTTGATAATCTCTTAAATAATTATAAACTACTGCAAATGGTTCTATATCATCAAGTAATATATTAATAGTAGTCTCCTCCATTAATTCTCTTTTAACTGCATCTACTGGTGTTTCTCCTTCTTCTATTTTTCCACCAGGTAACATATATACTCTACCAAATCTAGCAAATACTAATTCTTCATTATCATTTCTAAGTACTATTCTAGATTTTTCTAGTACATCTGTTAATTCTTCATCTTTTAATTTTCCTTTGTTTAAAATTATCTCTTTCATATCAATACCCTCTTCTATTATTATATCAAAAAAAAGATTTAATTATAATAAATTAAATCTTTCTTTTACTCTTTCTTTACCAAGAATTCTTAATATTTCATATAAATCAGGTGTTTGACTCTTTGTAGTAGCACCTACTCTTATAACCGTAGATACATCTGCTACTGATCCTTTAAAGTTTTCTGGATTTTCTTTATATGCTTTCATATCTGAAGCATAACCTAATTTATCACATAATTCTTTAATCTTATTAAACCATGTTTCTTTATCATCATTCTCAGAATATATTTCTATATAACTATTTAAGATATTCTTAATTTCTTCTTTATCAGTAATAGATTGCCATTCATAAGACTTATCTTCTTTATTAAATAATTCATCAAACATATACCAAATTTGACCTTTAACATCACTAAATTTTTCATAGTCTTTTCTAGGTTTCTTTTGTTCTCTTTCAATATTAAATATTTCTTTAGAATAATCTGGGTATTTAACTAATAATTCTTTTAATTCTTCATCATATTTACTAGCATAATCAAGTGTTCTTTCATAAACTTCTTCTTTATTTAATCTACTAATAAAGTTCTTAGAAATATTATATAGTTTAGGTAAATCAAATAATGTTCCAGATGTAGATGGAATCTTTTTAAAATCAAATTTAAAGTCATCAATAGATGCATTTGGATTTTGATCTAACCAACCTTCAAAATTAGAATTAGCTACTGTTGCTAAATATAACATAATAGCTTCTTTTGGTACACCAGCTTCAGTAAAGTAACTAACTGCAGCTTCTGGATCTTTTCTCTTACTTAATTTTC
>CAMYZX010000056.1 GCA_947304025.1 uncultured Bacillota bacterium | reverse complement strand
TGTATTAAAGGAGGACATTATGGCTGTTAAAATAAGATTAAAAAGAATGGGAGCTAAAAAGAAACCTTTCTACAGATTAGTAGCTGCTGATTCAAGAAGTCCAAGAGATGGTAAATTTATTGAAAACTTAGGAACTCATAATCCATTAAATGGAGAAACTAAATTAGATGAAGAAGCTATTTTAAAATGGTTAGGTACTGGAGCTATTCCTACTGATACTGCTAGAAATTTATTATCTGAAGCAGGTATCATGAAGAAATTTGCTGATTCTAAACAAAAAGTTTCTAAAAAAGAAGAAGTAAAAGAAGAAAAGAAAACTACTAAAAAAGCTGCTTCTAAGAAGGAGAACTAATAATGAGTATAGTAGAATTAACTGAATTAATTGTTAAATCACTAGTTAAGGATGCAGATTCTGTTAGTGTAAAAGCATTTGATACAGAAGAAAATGAAATATCTATTGAAATAGTTGTTAGTGAAGAAGAAGCAGGTAGTATAATTGGAAAAAATGGTAAAACTATTAATTCAATTAGAACACTTCTTCAAGCTAGTTCTTATTTAAAAGATAATAAAAAAATTAAAGTAAACGTTACAAGTATATAAAAAGCAGTTAATTAATTAACTGCTTTTTTATATGCTTCAATTTCAAATTCGTAATCTTCTTCTTTATATTCGAAATTACTATCTTTACTATCTATAATTTTATGAACTAATTTAGAACATAATTTGGGATTTCTTACTAATATTGGTCCTACTATATAAGTACCATAGAATGATCCTTCATTAAATATATCATCATTAGAAGATATATTTTGACCACTATGATTTTCAAAACCGATTATATTTTCCTCAACTATATCTGTTTTTACATTTACATCTTTAACAACTCTTTTTCCATACATGCAAACATAATCTATAATTCCTAAAGCCTTTATCTTTTTATTAGGTATTACATAGTTTCCAAATAATTCTACAGAGTTTCCTGTTGCAAGAAGAATTCTATTACTATCTAAATATTCTTTTATTTTATCTTTATCTTTTTTTAGATCTTCTAATGCTACTAAAACATTGTTTTCAGTACCACAACCTATATAAAGAAAATCTACATCACTAAAATCTTTTTCATCATTAATAGTCATATCTTTAATAACAACATTTATACCTTGTTCTTCTAAATGATATTTTAATGCTTTAATATTTCCTTCATCTCCATATAGATTTAATAAATCATGATAAAGGTATCCAATAATTACTTTCATATTATTCTTCCTCCTTTATCGCTTTTTTAAATGGTTCTACATAGTCGAAGTTTAATACACCATATACATTTCCTTTAGTTTGTTCTTCAACTGTTTTTTTAATATCTGTTAAATCATCTAATACAATAATATTTTCTTTTTTAATACCTGCTAGTTTCATTCTTACTGCGAAATCATATGCATTTGGTCCAGCACATATTACATAATCATCTTTATTTAATATTTCAAAATATACATCATACATCCAAGATACATCAAAGTGATTATATCTTCTAGATATTTCTCTATGGCCTATAACAATTGTTTTTTGTTTTTTATCCATATCTGTAAATAATAGGGATAAATTATATGTAGAATTATTTTCTGCCTTACAATTTAATATAGTATATTTTCTTTTATTGACAATAAATTCATCATATAATTTATTTTCTATTTGATTCTTAGATAGGGCAGATATAATCTTTTTACTATCTATTTTAAGTAGATCTCCTACTGAGAAAGAACCAACTATATTATATAAATTAGATAATAGATAAGAACTAATATTTACTTTATATTCTTTGTTTATTTCAACTTCATTATTATCATAATCAACTTTTGTAATAGAGTACTTTATATCATCTCTTTTAAAATCACAATTAGTACATTTATAATTACCAACAGAACCATAATTATAATATTCAAACTCTAATTTAGAATTACATTTAGGACAATAATTATAATCTTTAACATCATCATGATTTTTATAACTATACTTATTCTTTTCTATACCAAAATAAGTTATTTCTCCTTTATGATATAAACTATATTTTCTAAGTATTGGATCATCACCGTTTACTATTAAATGTGCATCTTTAGGGATACCTTTTAATATTTCATTAAATACTATATCAAAGTTCCCTTGTCTTGGAGGTTGATCTCTAGTTATATTATTAATTACTATATATTTAGGAGTGATATATTTAGTAACTAGTTTTAAATATCTTTCATCAACTTCAAGTACTAATGCATCTTCTTTTATCTTTCTTCCTTTAACTGTATTTACAATAGTAGTAGTAATACCATTTAATAGATTAGCACCATTACTATTAGTACACACAGTCATATTATTTTCTTTTAAAATATTTGTAATAAGTTTAGTAGTAGATCCTTTTCCACAAGAACCAGTAACCATAATAATTGTTTCTGGGTATTTAATTTTATTTAAATAATTAGGGAATAGTTTTAATACTACTGCACCTGGTAAAGTAGAACCACCTTTTTTAAGTAATTTAGATGTTTTATAGACAATTCTACCAATTAATGTTCCTAACATATACATCACCAATTACATTATAACATTTTTTTATAATTTTTAATAAATACTTTTAATTTTTATATAATTATAGTAAAATATTTAAGAAAAAGAGGGAGAATTATATGGGAAGAGCATATGAAGTAAGAAAAGCTGCTATTCAAAAAAATGGAGC
>CAMYZX010000055.1 GCA_947304025.1 uncultured Bacillota bacterium | reverse complement strand
ACATGATGTTGGTGAACCAAATAAAGATAGATACATAGTAAGTTATAGAGACGCATATTTCTTAGTTGGTAAAACACCTGAAGGTGCTACTTATGCAATAGATAGTATACTAAATATGACAGATATAGATTATGAAACAGTTATTGAATACTATAGAAAAGAAAATGCATTATCATCTGTTGCAAAAAGAGTTAAAGAAGATTCAATACATTCTAAAATATATCAAAATGATGTACCTTGTATTCCTAGTGAACAAACTGTATCAGGTGAAATAAAAAAACTTAGAGAGGTATTAAAAGATCCTTTATATCAGAAAACAGTTGGTGCTGGTGAAGATAATAAAAAAGATATTTAAAATATCTTTTTTTTATTATTAATTTATGTTAAAATTAAAGGAGAATAAAGAAGGTGGAAACATGCTTAGTATAACTATTAAATATAACGGAGAAAAATATACTTATCCTAAAGGGACATCACTTTTAGAAATATCTAAAGACTTTCAAAGTGAATTTAAAGAAAAGATTATAGTAGGCATGGTAGACGGCACTATATGTGATCTTAGTTATAATGTTTTTAATAATTCTGAAGTAGTATTCTATGATAGAACATCTAGTATAGGAAACAAAGTATATGAATCAGGATTATTATTTGTTTTATCAATTGCTTTTAAAGAAGTATTAGGGTCTAAAATAATAGTTAAATATTCTTTGGATACTGGTATATTCATAAAGACTGAAAAACTTATTTCTTCTGATGACTTAGATGTTGTTAAGAATAAAGTTAAAGAAATAAGTGAAGCTAATTATCCTATTGATAAATTATTAATCAATAGAAAAGAAGCTATTAGTTATTATGAAAAACTAGGAGAATCAGATAAGAGTGAATTATTAAAGTATAATACTAATACTAATGTTAATTTATATAAGTTAAATAATACTTATGATTATTTTTTTGGTAATCTACCAGTATCTACTTCTTATATAGATGATTTTAAATTAACATTAATTGATAGAAATAGTTTTGTAGTAACATATCCAAATATATATACTAATAAACTAGTATATAAACATCATGAAAAACTATTTAATGCATTTAAGAGTTATAGTGATTGGTGTGGAATACTTAATATTAATTCTATTTGTGATTTGAATAGAATAATAAGTGAAGGAAATATTGATGACTATATATTACTAGCAGAGAGTTATCAAAATCAAGGTTTATATGAAATAGCTAAAAATATTTATTTTGATAAGAATATCAAAATAGTATTAATTTCAGGACCTTCTTCAAGTGGTAAAACTACTTTCAGTAAAAAATTACAATTATTACTAAGAGGATGTGGATTAAATCCAAAAACTTTATCAATTGATAATTATTTTGTTGATAGAGATAAGACTCCATTAGATGAAGAAGGAAACTATGATTATGAGTGTATAGAGGCTCTTAAATTAGATCAGTTTAATAGAGATTTAAATAAGTTATTAGCTGGTGAAAAAGTTAAAATACCAACATATAATTTTATATTAGGTAAAGGTGAATATATAGATGAACCTATGGAACTTGGTAATAATGAAATATTAATTATTGAAGGATTACATGCTTTAAATAATGAATTAACTGCATTAATACCAAAGAGATATAAGTTTAAGATATATTTATCTCCTCTTGTAACAATGAATCTAGATAATCATAATAGAATTAAAACAACAGATGTTAGAATTCTAAGAAGAATTATTAGAGATAATAGAACAAGAGGTTATGATTGTTCAGCTTCACTTGAATCTTGGCATAGAGTTAGAAAAGGTGAAGAAAAAAATGTATTTCCTTTCCAAGATGAAGCAGATGTTATATTTAATTCAACATTGTTTTATGAACTTGGTGTATTAAAGACATATGCAGAACCACTTTTATTTAAAGTAGGAGAAACTGATAAGAATTATAAAGAGGCTGTACGATTATTGAATTTATTAAAAAATGTATTAACAATACCAAGTGATTCTATACCAAAAGATTCTATAATAAGAGAATTTATTGGAAATAGTTATTTTGAAAAGTAGGAGGATATTATGATAAAAATAGCAATTAATGGTTTTGGAAGAATAGGAAGATTAGCATTTAGAAAAATAATAAATGAAAAGGATTTTGAAATAGTAGCAATTAATGATTTAACTGATACTAAGACATTAGCTCATTTATTAAAATATGATTCTGCACAAAAGATGTTAGATAAAGAAGTTTCTTTTGATGAAGAAAATATTATTGTAGATGGTAAAAAGATTAAGATTTATAAAGAAATGGATCCTGAAAATTTACCATGGGGTAAATTAAATGTTGATGTAGTACTAGAATGTACTGGTGTGTTTAGAAAAAGAGAAAAAGCAATGAAACACATTAATGCTGGTGCCAAGAAAGTATTAATATCTGCTCCTTCTGAAGAAGATGTTAAGACAATTGTATATAATGTAAATCATAAAGATTTAAGTAAAGATGATATTATAGTTAGTGGAGCTAGTTGTACTACTAACTGTTTAGCTCCAGTAGCTAAAATATTAAATGATAATTATGGGATAAAGATGGGTTATATGATAACTACTCATGCTTATACAAATGATCAAAATCTATTAGATTTACCACATAAGAGTGGGGATTTAAGAAGAGCAAGAGCAGCTGCATCTAATATAGTTCCTAATTCAACAGGTGCTGCTAAAGCTATAGGTTTAGTATTACCGGAATTAAAAGGTAAATTAGATGGATCTGCTAATAGAGTTCCTACTATAACTGGTT
>CAMYZX010000054.1 GCA_947304025.1 uncultured Bacillota bacterium | reverse complement strand
TACCTAAGAATTTATCTATTAATGACCCAGTAAGAATGTATCTTAAAGAAATAGGGCAAATATCACTTCTTAGTTTAGATGAAGAATTAGAATTATCTAAAAAGATTGAAGAAGGCGATGAAGATGCTAAGAGAAAACTTGCTGAATCAAACCTTCGTCTTGTTGTTTCTATTGCTAAGAGATATGTAGGAAGAAACTTATCATTCCTAGACTTAATTCAAGAAGGTAATATAGGTCTTATGAAGGCCGTAGATAAGTTTGATTCATCAAAAGGATATAAGTTCAGTACTTATGCTACTTGGTGGATTAGACAAGCTATTACAAGAGCTATAGCAGACCAAGCTAAGACAATAAGAGTTCCTGTTCATATGGTTGAAACTATTAATAAATTAAAGAGAGTTCAAAGACAATTAACTCTAGAACTTAATAGAGAACCAACTGAAAAAGAATTAAGTGATAAATTAAAAATACCTGAAGAAAAAGTTAGAGAAATAATTAAGATAAGTTTAGATCCACTATCTTTAGAAACTCCAATTGGTGAAGAAGAAGATTCTCATTTAGGAGATTTCGTTCAAGATAAGAATAGTTTAAGTCCAGAAGAATATGCAATTAATGAAGTATTAAAAGATGAAATATCTGAAGTATTACTTACATTAACTGAAAGAGAAGAACAAGTATTAAAACTAAGATTTGGTTTAGTAGATGGTACTTGTAGAACTCTTGAAGAAGTAGGTATGATATTTGGAGTAACAAGAGAAAGAATCCGTCAAATAGAAGCAAAAGCTTTAAGAAAATTAAGACATCCATCTAGAAGTAAAAAGTTAAAGGATTATTTGGTGGATTAATATGAAGTTGTCAAAAAGATTAGAAGCAATATCTGATTTTATTGAAGAGACGGATAGGGTAATAGATATAGGTTGTGATCATGCTAATTTAGATATATATTTGTGTGAAAAATATAAAAATATAAATATAATTGCATCAGATATACATGAAGGAGCATTAGAACAAGCTAAATCAAATATAGGAAAACATAGATTAAACAATAGAATAGAAACTAGATTAGGAGATGGATTATCTATAGTTAATCCATGTGAATTTGATACTATTGTTATTAGTGGTATGGGATTTCATAATATTAAGAAAATACTATCTAATAAACCTAAAATGGTTGAATTTCCTAAGATAGTTATTCAATGTAATACAGATGTTGTTAAATTAAGAATATTTGTTATTAAATTAGGTTATAAAATAACTAGAGAACAATTAGTTATGGATAATGATATTATTTATACTATTATTGAGTTTAAGCAAGGTAAAGAAAAGTATAATTATGACCAAAAATATTTTGGACCAAGAATACTTGAAAATAAAGATGAATTATTCTATGAATATTATTCTAAAAAATTATTAAAGTATGAAAACTTATTATTACAATTACCTTGGTATGAAGTATATAATAAAATGCATCATAAACACTTAATAAGAATAATAGGTAGAGCATTACGAACTAAAAAAGTTTAATATTGATTTTAGTTATAAAAAGATATATAATTAATATAGAAAAGCAATGATGAAGGTTGGAAACTTCTAGCTATATAAGAAGAGATGATTCTTTTGAATAAGTGGGGTGGAACCGCGGAAATATTCGTCCCCATAGTCAAAGGGGTCTTTTTTTGTTTAAGGAGGATAAAATGGAAAAATTAACAATGGAAAAAATAGTTAATATTAGTAAACAATATGGTTTTATATTTCAAGGGTCTGAAATATATGATGGATTAGCTAATACTTGGGATTACGGCCCATTAGGTTCTAGAATAAAGAATGCTATTAAAGATGCTTGGAGAAAAAGATTTATTCAAGAAAATGATAATTCTTATGAATTAGATGCATCTATATTAATGCATCCAAGAGTTTGGGAAGCATCAGGACATGTTGGAGGATTCTCTGATCCATTAATGGATTGTAAGGAATGTAAAACTCGTCATAGAGCAGATAATCTTATTAATGATTTTACTGGTGATTCTAGAGGAGATGCAATGTCTCATGAAGAAATGGTTAAATTTATTAAAGATAATAATATTCCATGTCCTAAATGTGGTAAATGCAATTTTACTGATATAAGAGAATTTAATCTTATGTTTGAAACTCATAGAGGTGTTATTAAAGATGAAAAATCAGTAGTATATTTAAGACCAGAAAATGCTCAAGGAGAATATGTTAATTTCTTAAATGTTCAAAGAACTATGAGAGCTAAAATACCTTTTGGTATAGGTCAAATAGGTAAAGCTTTTAGAAATGAAATTACTCCAGGTAATTTTACTTTTAGAACTATTGAATTTGAACAAATGGAACATCAATTATTCTGTAAACCAGGAGAAGATCTTCCTATATATGAACATTATAAAGAATATGCTAAAAAATTCTTTATAGATTTAGGATTGCCAGAATCTAAACTAAGATTCCATGATCATGAAAAATTAGTATTCTATGCTAAAGCAGCATGTGATATTGAATATGAATTTCCATTTGGTTTCGGAGAAATAAATGGTACTCATGATAGAACAGATTATGATTTAAAAAGACATAGTGAATATTCTGGAAAATCTCAAGAATACTTAGATCCAGAAACAAATGAAAAATATATTCCATATGTAGTAGAATCTACTGTAGGTTTAGATAGAACAGTACTAGCAGTATTATGTGAAAGTTATGAAGAAGAAACACTAGAAGATGGTACTACAAGAGAAGTAATGCATTTTAGCCCATATCTAGCTCCATATAAAGTAGCTATACTTCCTTTAATAAAGAAGAATCATAGTGATAAAGCTAAAGAAGTATATAAAGAATTATCTAAATACTTTATGTGTACTTATGATGAAGCAGGTAATATTGGTAAAAGATATAGAAGA
>CAMYZX010000053.1 GCA_947304025.1 uncultured Bacillota bacterium | reverse complement strand
ACCATTTGTCTTTTAGCAGCATCACCAACGATTATTTCACCATTTTTAAATGCTACTACTGAAGGAGTAGTTCTTCCTCCTTCAGGATTAGCTATAACTTTAGCTTCTCCACCTTCTAAAACTGAAACACAACTATTAGTTGTACCTAAGTCAATACCTATAATTTTACTCATAATTCATTCCTCCTTATTTATTTACCTTAACCATTGCTGGTCTAATTACTTTATCTTTATATGTATAACCTTTTTGCATAACTTCAATTATTTCGTTATCTTTTTTTCCTTCAATATGATCAGTTAATACTGCTTGATGTAAACTTGGATCAAATTCTAATCCTAAACATTCAATTTCTTTAACTTCATATTTATCTAGAACTGATCTAAGCCCTGCATAAATCATATCAAATCCTTTTTGATAGTTCTCATCAGTACTTTTTACTGATAAAGCTCTTTCAAAATTATCTACTACTTGTAATAAATCTAATATAATATCTTCATTCTTATATTTTAATAATCTATTACATTCTTCATCTTTTCTTCGATTAGAATTAATCATTTCAGATGTTACTCTTAAATTCTTATCTTCTAATTCTTTTACTTTTAGAGTTAATGCTTCGATTAACTCTTTTTCTTTACTCTTTTTTTCTTTCTTAGTAACTTTTACTTCTTCTTCCATTATTTACCTTCTTTCATGTTATCTTTAATATATTCTAGTAAAGATACAACTTTATCATATTCCATTCTCTTTGGCCCTATGATTGCAAGTGTACTTTCTTTACCATGAAGTTTTACTTTAGTTTTAACTATTGTTAAATCTTCATCTAATTCATTTTCTTTACCAATATATATATTTATACCATCTTTAGTTTCTTCAATATTCTTAAGTGAACTATCTTCTAGTTTACTAACAATATTCTTAATCTTATCAACTTCATTAAATTCAGGAAGAGAAAGTATTCTATCTTTTCCTTTACTATAAACTTCATTTTCATCTCTAAAGTTATTAAATGCATTATAGAAAGCATTATATACTGTTTCATAATTCATTATATATGAACCAATAATAGGTTTTATTTCAAACTCAAGCTTACTACTAACATCATTTATAGGAGTACCTATAATCATTTTATTAATTAATTCGACTATTTTTTTAACTTCAACTAAATTGCTACCTTTAATGTTTATGTTTTTATTAGTAACGTGTCCCTTATCGGTAACAACTATTGCTATTATATTTTCATCATCTATAGGAATAACTTCTACTTGTTTAAGATTTTCTTCATCACTCTTATTTTCTAAGATAATAGCAGTATAGTTAGTCATATCTGATATTATTTGTAAACTTTTTTGAATAGAATCATTTAATTCAAGTTTAGAGTTATCAAATACTCTTTGAAGATTATATACTTCTTCTCCAGTCATTTCTTTAACCTTCATTAGATTATCTACATAATATCTATAACCTTTTTCTGAAGGAACTCTTCCTGAAGATGTATGTGTTTTTTCTAAATATCCTAATTCTTCTAGATCTTGCATCTCATTTCTTACTGTTGCACTAGATACATTTAAAGTATCACATAGATTCTTAGAACCTACTGGTTTTATTGTTTTAATATACTCTTCAACTATCAGTTTTAATATTGCTTCTTTTCTTTCTGTAAGCATATATTCACCTCTAATCACATTACGAATATAATCATACAATAAAAAATTAGCACTGTCAATAGTTAAGTGCTAATTTATATTATTTTACACATTTATAAATGGTTCAAATAAATTGTATCCAAAGAAATATATAAGTACTGTAAGTAATAACCATGTAGATAATAATATTACTTGTACTAATAAAACTTTATCATTTTTTAAATCTAAACTAAATTTCTTTTTTTCTTTAGTTTCTACTTTTGGTGTTTCTACAGGAGGTTTCTCTTCTACGTCTAATACTTCAATCATTTCTTCAGTTTTTTCTTCATCACTAAAGAAACTATCAAAATCATTATTCATATTTCCCTCCTATTCTTTAATAATTATATCACATTTATACAAAATTAGATAATATTTCATTTTCTATATACAAATACTTATCATTAATAGAAATATATCCATCTTTAATAACTAATTTATCTTCTTTAATTAAATCATTTATATTATATAAAGATAAGATATCTTTATTATATTTTTTATAAAAATTATCTATATTAATACCCTTAGTTTTTCTAAAACCTAATATTAATTCATAACTTATTTTATCTTCAAGAGTTAATTCCTCATCAAAAGTCTTATACTTTTTATTTAAATAAGATAATATATCTTTACTATTAAGTATTCTTTTATTATCTATATAAGAAGCTGCAGCTACTCCAAAGCCATAATATTCTTCATTGTTCCAATAAGTTAAATTATGTTTGGATTCATAACCTTCTTTAGCATAATTACTAATCTCATAATGATTATAATCTTTTAATCTTTTATTAATAAGATTATACATATCATAATCTAGATCTTCAGATATCTCCTTAGTCCCTTTATTATTAAGAACAGTATGTTCTTCAATTATAAGAGAATAACATGATATATGAGGAACATCTAACTCTAATAGATTATCTATGTCTTTATTAAGAGTATCTAAATCTTCAATACTTAATCCATATATTAAATCTACATTAATATTATCAAAATATTTCTTAACTAAATTTATTTTAGATTTAAAATCCAAACAATCTCTACCTAAATATTTAAGATTATCTTCATTAAAAGACTCGATACCAATAGAAATTCTATTAACTCCATATTTCTTACACAAAGACAATTTAGATTCAACAATATCTTCTGGATTAAATTCTATAGTAAATTCATAATTATTATTTAATTTAAATACTTTAGTTATCTTTAATAATTCTTCAAACAAATTAATATCTAAACTAGATGGAGTACCTCCACCAATATA
>CAMYZX010000052.1 GCA_947304025.1 uncultured Bacillota bacterium | reverse complement strand
TAGAAAAATAAGCACAAAAAAACTAGTCGTAAGACTAGTATTTTTTTTATGGAGCAGGTGAGGAGAATCGGACTCCCGTATTTAGCTTGGAAGGCTAATGTTCTACCATTGAACTACACCTGCAAAATTCAAAGTACTCTTTAATTATACTAAAAAATAGAATAATGTCAATATAAAATTGACATTTTATTAAGTCAATAATATGACTAAGTGTATACAAAATATTAGATGAATTATATAATATATTTATAGATGTGGTGGGTGATAATATGTATGACACTATTATAGTTGGTGGTGGACCAGCTGGATTAACTAGTGCAATATATTTACGAAGAGCTAATAAGAAAGTTTTAGTATTGGAAGCTAATGTATGCGGTGGACAAATAGTTACTGCCAAGAATGTAGAAAATTATCCAGGATATTCAAATATATCTGGTTATGATCTAAGTGAAAATATGAGAAAACAAGTATTAGATTTAGGAGCAGAAATCAAATATGAAACAGTGCTTAGAGTAGATGAAGATAAAAAAGTATATACTACTAATAATACTTATGAAGCTAAAAGTATAATAATTGCAATAGGATCTAAAAATAGAAAATTAAAAATAGAAAATGAAGATAAGTTTACAGGAAGAGGAATTAGTTATTGTGCTACTTGTGATGGTAATTTCTTTAAGGGAAAAGATGTCGCTGTAATAGGTAGTGGTAATACTGCTATTCAAGATATGATTTATTTAGCTGATATTTGTAATCATGTATATGGAATAGTAAGAGGAGAATCATATAAAGGCGAAGTATCTGAACTTGAAGAAGCTAAAAATAAAGGTAATGTAACTTTATTATTTAATTCAGTAGTTACTAAATTAGTTGGAGATGATTCTTTAGAAAAAATAGTAATAAATGATAAAGATGAAATAAATGTTTCTGGTGTTTTTGTAGCAATTGGACAAGAACCAAATAATATGATGTTTAAAAATGTAGTTGACATTGATGAAAATGGTTATATAATAACTACTAATGATGTTAAAACAAAAACAAAAGGAATATATGTTGCAGGAGATGCTAGAGAAAAGATATTAAGACAATTGACAACTGCTGTTTCTGATGGCGCACTTGCGGCTACATATGCTATAAAGGAGATGGAATAATGGTTAAACAGATTAATACTGATGAATTCAAAGAAGTCATTAAAGAAGGTAAAACTGTAGTAGATTTATTTGCTACTTGGTGTGGACCTTGTAAAATGTTATCACCAATTCTAGATGAAATATCTGAAGAAATTACTACAACTAAATTTTATAAAATAGATGTTGATGATAATCAAGATGTTGCTAGAGAATATAATGTTATGTCAATTCCTACAGTTCTAATATTTGAAAATGGAAATTTAATTAATAAAGTTGTTGGATTAAGATCTAGAGAAGAACTTATAGAGCAATTTAAATAGGTGATTTTATGGTAAAAGAGAAATCATGTGGAATAATTGTTTTTGATAATGACAAAGTATTATTAATTAAACATAATGGAGGACATACATCTTTTCCAAAAGGTCATGTAGAACCAGGAGAAACATATGAAGAAACAGCATTTAGAGAAACAAAAGAAGAAACAGGTATTGAAGCTAAAATAATATCTGAAAAATTCTTTGTTAATACATATGCTCCTAAAGAAAATCATATGAAAGATGTATTATTGTTTGTAGGAGTTAGAAAAGGTGGAGAACTAAAACCTCAATTAGAAGAAGTATCAGTATGTGGATTTTATTCAATTGAGGAAGCTAATAAAAAATTAACATTTGATATTGATAAAGAATATTTAATTCAAGCATATGATATATATAAAAAGATAAGTGGATAACTTATCTTTTTTTTTATGTTGTATTCCTACCAAAAAGGTAGTATAATACTTCTAGGTGATTTTTATGAAACTTTCTTCAAAGGGAAAATATGGAATAACTATAATGGTATATTTAGCTAAACATTATAAAGAAGATAGATATATATCTTTAAAAGAAATATCTGAAAAAGAAAATATATCTTTAAAATATTTAGAAAAATTAATGATTAGTTTAAATAAAGATAATAGTTTAGATGTTAAAAAAGGTAATGTAGGAGGATATAAATTAAAAGGAAATCCAAACACATATAAAATAGGTGATATTCTTCGTAAATTAGAAGGTGGAGATATCACTAATTGTGAAGAAAAGAAATGTGATAAGAAAGATAAATGTGTTACTTATTCAATATATAAAGAATTAAATGATGAATTTAATAAAATGATGGATAATAAGACATTAAATGATTATCTTTAGGAGGAATTATGTTAGTAATAAAAGATTTATATGCAAAAGTAAAAGACTCTGATAAAGAAATAATTAAAGGATTAAACTTAGAAATAAAAGAAAATGAAATACATGTTATCATGGGACCTAATGGTGCAGGTAAAAGTACTTTATCTAATATTATTTTTAATAATCCTAAATATGAAATAACTAATGGAGATATATTATTCGAAGGAACTAAATTAAATGATTTAAAACCTAATGAAATAGCTAAAAAAGGTATATTTATGTCATTTCAAATTCCTGAAGTAATTCCAGGTATAACAAATGCAGAATTTCTTAAGAGTGCTAAAACTAGTATAACTGGGGAAAAAGTAAATTTATTTGAATTTGCTAATGAATTAGATGATAATATGTCTAAATTGAATATTAATAAAGACTATATTAATAGAGAAGTTAATGTAGGTTTTTCTGGTGGAGAAAAGAAGAAGAATGAAATACTTCAAATGCTAACTTTAAATCCTAAATTAGCTATACTAGATGAAACAGATTCTGGATTAGATGTTGATGCTATTAAGACTGTTTCTGAAGGGATAAAACTATTTAAAAATGAACATAACTCAGTATTAATAATTACTCATAATAATAAGATAATAAAAGATCTAGATGTAGATTATGTACATATATTAGTAGATGGAAAAATAGTTAAAACTGGTAATAAAGATTTAGCTAAAGAAATCGAAGAAAAGGGATATAAAGAATATGAAAACTAGAGTAGAT
>CAMYZX010000051.1 GCA_947304025.1 uncultured Bacillota bacterium | reverse complement strand
TTTGGCGATGTAGCTCAGTTGGCTAGAGCGTCCGGTTCATACCCGGAAGGTCGTGGGTTCGACCCCCTCCGTCGCTACCAATGTAAAATAAACGAACTATATAGTTCGTTTTTTTATTGCATGTTATAATATAAATAGAGGTGTTTTTATGAACTTACAAGAAAAATATGCAAGAGTAATACTAGAATCTTGTTTAAAGATAGAAAAGGATCAACCATTATTTATTAGTTATAATAAAGAAAGAAAAGATTTTGTAAATATAGTTACTGATATAGCTAAAGAAATCGGAGTAACTGATATTTATTATGATGAACATGATCCATATAAAAAACATGAATTATTAAAAACATTAGATATAGAAGGTTTAAAAGAATCTGGTCTTTGGAATAAAGAAATGTGGAATGTATATGGAAGAAAAAATGCAGCATTTTTAATGCTTACATCAGAAATGCCTGGATTAATGAAAGATATAGATTCTAAAAAGATGGCTGAAATAGTAAAATATGCACAAAGTACAAGAAAAGAATTTGATGATTTAAGAGATAAATCTATATTAGCTTGGTGTATAGCAGCAGTACCTACAGAAATGTGGGCAAAAGAATTATATAAAGAAGATAATGCTGTGGATATTTTGTGGGATAAGATATTTGATATGTGTAGTATTAAAGAAGATAATCCAGTAAAAGTATGGGATGAAAAAATTAGTAAATTAAAAGAAAGAGCAAGAAAACTAACTGAATATCAGTTTAAAACATTAAGATATAGTAGTTCAAATGGAACTGATTTTACAATAGATTTACCTAAAAATCATAAATGGGAATCAGGAAGACAAAAACTTGCTAGTGGTAAAGAAGCATTAGTTAATTTTCCTACTGAAGAAGTATTTACATCTCCTGATTGTAAATCAGCTGAAGGTATAGTATATTCATCTAAACCATTATCTTATCAAGATAATATAATAGATAATTTTTATATTAAATTTTCTAAAGGAAAAGTAATTGATTTTCATGCAGAAGTAGGGGATTCTATATTAAAAGAAATGATTAATATTTGTGAAAATTCAGATATGCTTGGAGAAGTAGCATTAGTTCCTTATGATTCACCAATATCTAATATGAAAGAGGTATTCTTAGAAACATTATTTGATGAAAATGCTGCTTGTCATATAGCTTTAGGAGATTCATTTCCAGAATGTATTGAGAATGGACCTAATATAGATAAAGATATATTATTTAATGAATATAATATGAATAAATGTGATTCGCATGTAGATTTCATGGTAGGTACTAAAGATCTAAATATTACAGGAATAACTAAAGAAGGTAAGGAAGTACCAATATTTATAAATGGTAATTTTTCAAAAGAATTTAATTAGGTGAATTATGATAGAAAAAATAATAAACAAACATATATCCTTGTTTGGAAATGATCCAATTGTTAATAAAATTAATATTGGTTTTACTAATACAATATATGATGTTAATAGCTTATATATTGTTAAGATATGCACTGATATAGATAATGAAGAAGAATTTAAACGAGAAATAGATTTTTATAATTCCAATAAAAATAACAATTATATTCCTGAATTATATTTTGCTAGTACTGATAAAAAAGATATACCTTATTTCTATGAGATAATAGAAAAATTAGAAGGGGTTTCTTTATATGAAGTATGGCATACATATAATGAATCTAAAAGAGAAGATATAATAAGGCAATTATGTGATATTATGAAGATGTTTCATAATAATAAAGGTGATAAATATGATTGGTCTAAGTATATGAAAGATAATTTTAATCCTTTATATACTAAATCTAAAGAATTGAATATATTTAATGAAGAAGAAATAAATATATTAGATAAAGCATATTCTAATTTTGATAAATACTTAGAATCTGATGATTTTGTATTAGTTCATAACGATTTACACTTTGATAATATATTTGTTAAAGATGGAAAAATAAAAGTTATTGATTTTGAAAGATCTATGTATGCTCCTAGAGATTTTGAATTAGATATATTTTATCGTATGGTTAGAAAACCATGGAAATTTGCTAGTGAAGAAACAGAAAAATATACATCTTTAGATCAATATGAAAATATAATGGGATATGTTAAAAAATATTATCCAGAATTAATAAATATTAATGATTTAAAAGAAAGATTAGCTATTTATGATATTGTTTATTTTTTAGCACAATTGGTTAGACATCCAGAAATAAATGAATTAAAAGCAGATGTTTTAAATGCTGCTAAAATAGTAGGGGAGGACTAATGAAAATATATTTAGTAAGACATGGACAATGTGATTCAAATGTAATAGGAAGATTTAATTTTGTAGATGAAGATATAAATGAAACAGGAGTTAAGCAAGCAGAAGATCTTAGAGAAAAGATTAAATCTATAGATTATGATGTAGTTATATCATCTCCATTATTAAGAGCAAAACATACTGCTGAAATAATTAATGTTAATAATAAAGAAATTATTACTGATGATAGATTACAAGAAAGAATACATGGCTCTTTAGAAGGAACATCATGTTCTTTAGTGGATAGAGATGAACAATGGAATTATTACTCTGAAAAGAGATTTGGTACTGCAGAAATGACTAAGGAATTATGTGATAGAGTAAAAGATTTCTTAGATGAATTAAAAACTAAAGACTATGATAGTGTTTTAATAGTAGCTCATAGTGGAGTATCTAAAGCATTTTATGTATATTTTAATGGTGTTCCAAAAGATGGTAAATTATTAGAATTAGGTATTAAGAATGCTGAGATAAAAGAATATACTTTATAATTGTATATTTTTTGATTTTATGTTAATATATTAAAAATTTTTAAGGAGGTGAGAAATATGAAAAAAGTTGTTGTTGGAATGAGTGGTGGAGTAGATAGTTCTGTTTCAGCTTATTTATTACAAAAAGAAGGTTATGAAGTAATAGGATTATTTATGAGAAACTGGGATTCAATGGTTAATAATGATATTGAAGGAAATCCAAATTTAAACAATGATATTTGTCCTCAAGAACAAGATTATAATGATGCTTTAGAAGTATGTAATAAACTTGG
>CAMYZX010000050.1 GCA_947304025.1 uncultured Bacillota bacterium | reverse complement strand
TCCATAAGACACCTCTAGGTAAATTATAACATAAAAAAAGAGAGTAAACTCTCTTATTTTAAATCATTATAAGTATCTAATACTATGTCTTTAAGTAGTTCTTGATTATCAAGTTCAGTTACTAGATACATAGGTTTAGCTCCTTGATATGGGATTGATTCTTCCATATTATATTTTTTGTTAGAATCTACTATTTTAACAAGTAATCTATCATCATAAATACCACCAAATAATGTACCATTATAGTATAGTAGGTATTCTCCCATCATAGGTTTATAAGTTATGTTATCTAATAAGTTTAATTGTTCTAATATAAAATCTTTATATTCTTTTGTAGTAGCCATATAACCTCTATTTAATTAATTTTTCAAATGCATTAGCATTTAGTATTGTATTAGATATAAATTTACCTTTATAAAAATTAGCCCAGTTATTAAATATACATGGTGCATTTTTAGCTTTTTCTAAAGAATCTATTTTTATAAAGTTTAATTTTATTCCTTTATCTTTAGCATATTCAGATAATTCTTTTACTTCATATTCTACATAAGGACATTCATTAGAATAATAGATAGTAAAATCTTTATTATCTATTTCCATTTTTCTAGCACTATCACTAAATTTAGGTGTTTCGGATGTCTCAAATTGTAGTGCGATTAATTCATAGTCATTAATAGTATCTATTACTTTAAAACCATAATGTTCAAAGAATTTCTTTTCTCCAATAAACGGTTTCTTTTTTACTGATACTAATGTACATATACCACTCATTTTTTTATTTTTAGCATCTTCAATTGCATATTCTAGTAATTCTTTACCAATACCTTTTCCTTTAAAACTACCTGCTACCCAAAGGCAATAGATATACATATAGTTTTTACCATTTATAGGAACCCAAGCTGTTTCTATTGGTTCATATTCAATAAAGATTTTACCTCTAGCATTTAATTTTCTAAACACATGTCCATCTTTTAATTTATTTTTAATCCATTCTTTCTTTTTATCTACACCTTCTTGATGTTTAGGATCACCGATTGCACAGCAAATATGTTCTTCTGCTATGTTATTTTCATCTAAATTAATATATTCATTCATAAGTTACACCTCATATGATAAATATTATAACATTAAAATAATTGAAATATAGCAAAAATAAAAATAATTGGACATAATATGTTCAATTATTATTTTTTGTATGTTGAAAGTAATTGTTATTGTAAAGATATGTTTGCAAAAATAGAATTTTATCCTTTTGATATGTATTTTCTTATTTGTTATAATGCCCATGGACATTTGATAGTTAGGTGTTACCTTTATTCATTAGAATGGAGGTGATGCATATGAGTAAGAAAGATTTTATGATCTTGTTCTTATCCATGAACATCCTCTTATTATTAATTTTACTATTCGTAATTTTAATATAAAAAAAGACACCTAACATGAATTGTTAGGTGTTTTCCAAACAAACGGTAACATCTGACGTTCTAATATCAAATGTCCTAAATAAATAATAACATAAAAATAGATTAAAAACAATCAATATTAATTGTTTTTAGCATCAATTGCATCATATATTACACATGTATTATCTATTATTTTAGAATCAGGATAATCACATACTAATCCACTTTCTTTATTAGCAGTTTTATTTAGATTAATACATATATCCATATTTACTTTAGTATATCCATCTGGACATATTCTTTCATTATATGCTAATTCTTTATTTACTGTTATACATTTCTTACCTTCTAATTTTGATCCGTCTTCACAAGAATAAGATGGAACATCTGAATACTCTTTTATATAACATTTATTGCCTTCATCTGGTCCTAAAAGCCACATTTCACCATTATATTCACATTTCCAATCTGGTTCATATCCTGAAGTAGCACTAGTGTCATAACACCATCCACCTATTACAACATCAGCTCCAAGACATCCACCATTAATAGTAGGTTTTCTTCCTAAACATCTATGATTATATAAAAGATCTTCTCCTGGTGTAATTCTACAATACTCTTCTGCTTCACCAACATATGTCTTTTTAACACATTTATCTAAACCAAAATCATAAGCTTCTTCACAATTAGCTACCGCATCATTTATTCTAGTATCAACGCATGTCTTACCTTCTAAAACAGCTTCTTCAGAACTACATTTTAAATTATCTGTTATAGTACCTTCTACTCTTTCATAACAAATACCATTATAATCTTCATATCCATTAGGACATATTTCTCCAGAAGAAGCTTTTACTCTCTTCTTTTCTTTTAAACATCTAGTACCATCTAGAATATATCCTTCTTCACAATAATAACCTGTTTCTTTAGTATTTTTTATTTCTCCAACTGACTTCGTAGCTATATCTTCTACTTTTAAATAAGAATTTTCTTTTAGTACAGAATTAATATATGCTGCTTTAGCAGGATTAATATTATATTTCTTAGCTAGTTTTTTATCTTCATTAGTTATATTTTTAATAACTATTATATCTGCTGCTACACCATCTTCATTAAAACTTTTTGATATCATTTCTCTAACTGATTCATCAGTAACATTTCCATCTGTATGAATTATTACTTCTGCAAAACCTTCATAACTAAGATATCCATTACCTTCTACTTCATCAGCAATTCTATTTATAACATAATCTAATTTTTTAGATTCTTTCAATGATATATTTTTAACAATTACTTTTGCATCTTTATTAACTGCAACTATTTTTTTAACTTCATTCTTTTTATTAAGATTAATCTTAATACTAGGATTAATATCTAATGTAATAACTGAAATAGTTCTATTATCCCATATAAAATAACTTATAATTCCTATAATTATTATTAATAAAATAATAATAGGTATTAATATCTTTTTCTTCATAGTATCACCTAGTTTAATTATAACACGAAATAAAAAAATATATATAAAAAAGACACCTAACAAGTACTGTTAGGTGTACACCAAAACAGGTAGCACCTGGCATATGAATACCAAATGTTCCTCAAGTAAATAATAACATATTTTTATATAATAAACAAGAGATTAATACTCTCTTATTTATATCTATAAAAACCTTCTC
>CAMYZX010000049.1 GCA_947304025.1 uncultured Bacillota bacterium | reverse complement strand
TCTTTTCTTCAAATTCACATAATTCTTTAACTGCTTCATGTCCAAACATTAATGCATCTAACATATCTTCTTCAGATACTTCTTTAGAACCAGCTTCAACCATGTTGATAGCTTTCTTAGTACCTGCTACTGTTAAATCTATATCAGATTCTTCTAATTCAGCAGGAGTTGGATTAATAATAAATTCTCCATTAACTCTACCTACTTTAACACCAGCAATTGGTCCATCAAAAGGTATTTTAGAAATACTTGTACATAAACTTGAACCAAACATAGCAGCAAGTTCAGGTGAACAATCTGGATCAACAGATAATACTGTATTAACTACTTGTACTTCATTTCTAAAATCCTCTGGGAACATAGGTCTCATAGGTCTATCAATCATTCTTGCAGCAAGTGTTGCAGCATCAGTTGGTCTACCTTCTCTTTTAATAAATCCTCCAGGTATTTTACCTACAGAATATAATTTTTCTTGATATAAAACCATTAATGGGAAGAAATCACTTAATATATTAGCAGTTTTAGATACAACTACTGTAGAAAGTACTACAGTATCTCCATATCTAACAAGTACAGCTCCATGTGCTTGTTTAGCTAATTCTCCATTTTCAACGATTAATTTTCTTCCTCTAAAATCTAACTCAAACGTTTTCTTCATAAATACTCCTTAACATTTATATATTGTATCACAAATAAGAAAAAATAACACTTAAAAGTGTTATTTTCTTAAACCTAATTTACTAATTAATTCACGATATCTATTAATATCAGTATTTTTAAGATATTCAAGTAAACTTTTTCTCTTACCAACTTTAATTAATAAACCTCTTTTTGAGTGATAATCATGAATATTATCTTTTAAATGGTCTGTTAAGATATTGATTTCTTCAGTTAATAATGCTACTTGAACTTCTACTGATCCAGTATCACCTTTTTTAATAGCATAATCTTTGATAATCTTATCTTTTACTTCTCTCTTTAACATATTTTCCTCCTTATAATATTTGCCATTAACTTAGTGGGTGGTCGGAAATTCCATCCCCCAAGTCAAGGTACGTTTATGATTATATACTAAAATCTATTGTTTTTCAATACTTTTTAGTTAATTTTGGTACTTTTTTAGACTCTGGATTTTCTCTATTTATAAAACTTGCTTCAGCTTCATAAAGTTTATTTAAACCATATCTATTTACTAAAGCTCCCACCATATTACCATAATAGTAAGTTGCTCTATCATCTTTACCTTTTTCTACAAAAATAGATACTCTGTTCATAATAGAATATAACTTCTCAGATAATTCTACACTTTCTTCATCAGATTTTATTTTTTCTGCTAAAGTATCTCCTATATGATCATACATTTCTATAAAATTAGCATAAGTTTCATTATCCTCTAATCTTTTTCTTAGAGTTCTAATACCTTCAAAAGCTTTATCATTAACATCTTTTTTTAGTATTCCTCTTACTGCTGTTGAAACATAGCAATCTGAACAACCTAATCCATCTTTCATACAATGATTTTCAACTACTCCCCAAGAAATTTTCTTGCCAGTAGCTTTACAATAATAATTAGGATATTCTCCTTCACAATTATCACACCAATCTGCCATAAAATATCACCTTATCTTAAAACTTGAGTTTTTCCACTCAAAGTTTTATTTAATTTTTGTACTTTTGGTCTCTTTACTGGGATTGTAGCTTCTTCTAAAGAATTAAAGAAATCCTCAAGTATATCTTGTCCTTCTTTTACTATTTGTTCAACTGATCTACCTTTTGGATCTGTTAAATATCTAATTATCATTCTTTCGCCTAAAGCATTTATTTCTGACATATATATTCCTCCTTATTAATTATTAATTTTAGGAAACTAGCAATAACATTTTTTATTGCTCTTTGGCATCCTTTATTCCCCTTTTTTAGGTAATGATTATTATACACTTTTTATATATTTTGTCAAATAAAAAAACTCCTTTCGGAGTTATTTTCTTTTTACTAAAATTCTTATTATATAGAACAATAATATACAATATAATGCAAACATTATCCATGATAGAATTACATATACAAGTCCACTAGTACCTATATACTTTCCTACCATTTCTATTACACTTCCAGGTACATATTTATTAATCAATGAAGATAAATCTGCTACTCCTAAATTATCTCCTAAAAAATGTAATAAACGATATAATATGTCTATTGCACATACTAAATATACAAATGATGAAAATCTTCTAAAAAAGAATACTACTGCTATTACTAATATTATAAATAAAACTAAATCTATATACATATATTCCACCTCTATCTTAAATATATCATTTTTATAAATTTTTATCTACTAATTGTTAAACACCTTTACAGGTTTTACCATACCTTCATCTTGTCTATATATAGCAATTAATTGATTGTTATGCGTAAAACAAAATATATCTATGTTAAAATCATCTTTTAATTTAACTCCATTAGATATTTTCTTTAACAAAGATTCATCTACTTCTATTTTAGGTAAATCAATTGCATCTATCATAGGAATAATTCTATAATTACCTTTTTCTATATCTTCTAAAGTATAACTATCTTTTATATTAAATTTACCTTGAGAAGTTCTATTTAATTTAGACATAACTCCGATAGTATTTAATCTATTTGATATATCCCTCACTAAACTTCTTATATAAGTACCTTTACTAACCTTACATTTAATAGTAAATTTATTATCTTTAATATCACTAGTTCTTTCTAAAGAAAAAATCTTTACTTTATGAATTGGTAATTCTACTTCTTCATTATTTCTTGCATATTCATATAGTCTTTTACCATTTACTCTTACTGCACTATATTTAGGTACTTCCATGTCATAATCCCCAATAAAAGATTCTAGTACTTTATCTATATCTTCATTAGTTATATTAACCTCTTTTTGATCAAGTATATTTCCTGTAATATCCAGTGTGTCTGTATTAATACCAAGAGTTATTTCTGCTTCATATTCTTTTTCTAAAGCAGTTATATATTCCAGTATTTTAAGTGATTTTCCTATACCTACTGCTAGTACTCCAGTAGCCATTGGATCAAGTGTTCCTGTATGACCTACTTTCTTAGTATTAAATATATGAGATATTTTATTAACAACATCTCTACTAGTCATACCTGATTCTTTATTTACTAATA
>CAMYZX010000048.1 GCA_947304025.1 uncultured Bacillota bacterium | reverse complement strand
TTTTAATTAAAATAAAGTATATTAATTATGCACAACGGAGAACTTGGAATCAGGTCAGGATAGAAATATAGCAGCCTTAACATTTAATTTCCGTGTGTGCATTTTTTTTGGAGTAAAATATGGATGAAAGAGTAATTATAGAACAATTAAAACAACTTATGAATAAAGCTGCTAAAAAAAATGAAGTTCCAGTAGCGTGTATTATAGTTAAAGATGATAAAATAATAGCAAAAGCTTATAACAAAACGGTGAAAACTAATAACATATTAGATCATGCAGAGATAATAGCTATAAGAAAAGCTTCAAAAAAACTACATAATTGGAGATTAAACGATTGTAAATTATATGTTTCTCTAGAACCTTGTGATATGTGCAAGGAAGTTATAAAAAAATCTAGAATATCTGAAGTTATATATTATTCAAAGCAAAATAATAATAAAACAGAAAAGGATATTGAATATAAATATATAGAAAACAAGGATATATCTAATAAATTATCAACATTCTTTAAAAATATGAGATAGAGTACCAATGTTTCACGTGAAACATTGGTTATTTTTTGCCTAAAATATTTCCCGGGAAATATTTTTTTAATATCTAAATATTTTTTAAGAAATAAAATATAAAAATAATTAAAAAAAAGATAGATTTTTATTAGTTATTTTGTTAATCTATATGCTTATATATGTTATAATTATTAAGGAAAGGAAAGATAAATATGATATATCAAGCTTTGTATAGAAAATACAGACCAAAGACATTTGATGATGTTTGTGGCCAAGAAATAGTAACTACAACTTTAAAGAATGCAATTAAGTATAATAAACTAACACATGCATATCTATTTATTGGACCTAGGGGAACTGGTAAAACAAGTATTGCTAAGATCTTTGCTAAGACAATAAACTGTGAAAATCCTGTTGAAGGAGTATCATGTGAGAAGTGTGATATTTGTAAATTAAGTAATAATAACGAGAATGTAGATATAATCGAGATGGATGCTGCTTCTAATAATGGTGTGGATGAAGTAAGAGAAATTAAGAATCACGTAACATTCATGCCAACATTCTCTAAATATAAGATATATATTATAGATGAAGTGCATATGCTATCATCTGGAGCATTTAATGCATTATTAAAGACATTAGAGGAACCTCCAAAGCATGTAATATTCATCTTAGCTACTACAGAACCGCAAAAAGTCCCATTAACAATTATATCTAGATGCCAATGTTTTGAATTTAAATCAATTCCTAATAGTTTAATAGAAGAAAGAATTAAATATATATGTTCTAAGGAAAAAATTAAGATATCTGAAGAAGCAATTAAACAAATAGGAGAAGATTCAAATGGTGGTTTAAGAGATGCAATTGGTTTATTAGATCAATTGAATTCTTATACTAATGGTAATATCAATATAGAAGATGTACTCAAAATTAATGGAAGAGTTAGTTTAGACTCATTTAAAGAATTATTTAATAATATAATAGATAATAACTTAGAAGGATTATTTAATATAAGTGATAAATATAATTCTGAGGGAAAAGATTATGTTTTAATTTGTGAAGATATAATCAAATTTTTAAAGAATTCTCTTGTTGATTATCAAATTAATAATGATAATGAATTAATAGGTAAGATAGGAAAAGATAATGTAACAAAAATGATCTTTGAGATAACAGATTATATTGGTTATATGAGAAATCTAAAAGAAAAGAAGATTTTCTTTGATTTGTTATTAATTAAATTAAGCAGTTTAATAGAAACAAATGTTCGCATTACTCTTAGTGAACCTGAAATAGTTATAGAAAAGAAAGAGGTTCCTGAAGTAAAAGAAACTAAAGAAGTAAAAGAAGAAAAGAAAGAAGAGAACAAATTAGAATCTCCAGTTATTGATGAAAAATACAATAAATATGATGAATTGATGAAAATAAGACTTAATAATATACTTGCATGTGCAGATAAAGAATCAATTAAAAAGTATTTAGAGTTTATTAATAACTTAGAAAGTGACTTAGATAATCTAGAAGAAAGACAAATATATAACTTGCTTTTAGACTGTGAAATAGTTGCAGGATCTAGTGATGGTATAGTAATTACAACAGATTCTAGAGTTTTACTTGAAGAATTATATGATAATTTATTTAATATAGAGAATTTAATTAATAATAAATTATCTTCTAATATAAAAGCTTGTTTCAATCTTAATGATGATTGGGTAAAAATAAGTGAAGGTTATAGAGTAAAAAGAAGAAATAAAGAAAAAATAGATATTTTAGATGAAACAGAAGTACTAAATAGTATTACTGAAACTAAAAATGTTAAGAAAAATGAATTTGAAGATTTATTAGAGATAGGAGAAATGTAGTATGAATATGAATCAAATATTAAAACAAGCACAAGCTATGCAAAAAGATATGATGAAAGCACAAGAAGAAGTAGGAAAAATGACTTTTACTTCAACTAAAGAATTAGTAACAGTAGAAGTAAATGGTAATAAAGAAGTATTAAAAGTAACATTATCTGAAGATATTGATACTGATGATATAGAAATGTTAGAAGATATGATTATGATAGCTACTAATGATGCTTTATCACAAGCAGAAGCTGAAATGGAAAAGAAATTAGGTAAGTATTCTAAAGGAATGCCAGGGTTATTTTAATATGAAATATCCTAAGAGTTTTGAAGAATTACTTGAATGTTTTAAGACACTTCCAGGGATTGGAGAAAAAAATGCAGAACGTTTATGTTTTGCAGTTTTGCAGTCTTCAGAAGACCAAGCTAAAAAGTTTTCTGATTCAATAATGAATGTTAAAACAAAAATAAAGAAGTGTAATATTTGTAATAATTACACAGAAGATGCTGATATATGTGAAATATGTAATAATCAAGGAAGAGATCATTCTACTATATGTGTAGTAGAGAGTGTTAAAGATCTAATTCTTTTTGAGAAATCAAATGCATTTAAAGGAGTATATCATGTTTTAGAAGGTTTAATATCACCATTAGAAGGTATTAATCCTGAAGATATAAAAATAAATGAATTAATTAATAGAATTAAAAAAGAGGAAATAAAAGAAGTTATTCTAGCTCTTAATATGACTATGGAAGGTGAGACAACATCTCTATATATATCAAAATTATTAGAAGGAACAGGAGTTTCTGTAACTAAGATAGCAGCTGGTATACCAGTTGCTGCTGATATGGAATATCTTGATTCACTAACTATCCAAAGGGCATTAGAGGGCAGAACCGAAGTATAGAGGATAATATGCTAGAGAAGTATTTAGAAAAGCAAGAAATAGCAACAAACT
>CAMYZX010000047.1 GCA_947304025.1 uncultured Bacillota bacterium | reverse complement strand
TAAAGAATGTTCTAAGAAATTAGATGATGCTACAAAAGCAGTTAATAAAATATTAAATGATGGTAAATTAGAAGAATTTAAAGAATTAGAAAAAGAAGAAGAATAATCTTCTTTTTTTGTGATATAATTATATTAGGTGATAATATGTATAATGAAACAATTGATGCTTCTAATAAAATAATTACTAGTGAGGATCTACAAGAAATATTTTCAAAAATTAATGAAGAAATGATTAATCTACAGAATTTAAGTAGAGAAGAAGAATTAAGAAATCAGAATATTGAAAGAGAAAATCAAACATGGACTTATAAGGATTATAGTAATAATTTTAAATGTACGTTTAATTTCTATGATTCTACTACTATAACAGTAGATAATTATGATGGTTTTATTAATCTATATAATGATAGACTTACTGAAATAAAAGATATGTGGGTCAGATGTAGTTTATGGTATTATCATGGAGTAGGATATCATACAGAACAAGTACATAATAGTATATCATTAGGTATATATAATCATAAAATGGATATAGAAACTAATTTAAGTAGTTCTGATATTCATTTAAACAGTGTATATGAATTATTAAAAAATAAAATATTAAATGCCCCAGAAAGATATGATGATATTATCAAAAATAAGAATAAGATATCTAGTAAGATTGGATTTGCCATTGGTATGATCCCTAGTTTAATTATTTGTACATTACTTGCTATTATTCCTATTGTTAGAAATCTTTATGGTATGACATTTGTATTATATCCAATAGTTACTGCTATATTTGGTTTTTTAATAGGAAATACTCTTTTTAGAGGTGGTATTGATAAATTATATTCTTATATAGAACCTGAGAAGAAATATGAAGGTTGGGATGATACTAATTCTAAGGCAATATATAAAGATGATATTAATAAGTTTACTTCTAAAAGTGAAATACTTATTGGTAAAAATGTAAATAATTTGAATATAAGGAATCAAATAAGAGAATTATATGAAAAATATAATAAATACATTCCTACAGAGATAATGATTTTAGTAGCATTATCAGTAATTATGATCGTAGTAGGTAAGTTATTATAACTAGTGTTAAACACTAGTTTTTTATTACAAAAACATTGACTTTTATATGCAAAAATGTTAAAATTATAACGTTTGTAATGCCCGAAAAGGATTACAACCGCACGAAAATGGTTTTAAAACGTAAGTTACCTAATAGGCGAGTCTTAAGAATTTTATGAAGGAGGCGTTAAAATGAAAGCTATAATTGAAACTGGTGGTAAACAATATACAGTTCAAGTTGGAGACGAAATTTTCGTTGAAAAATTAGACGTTGAAGAAGGTAAAACTGTTAAATTTACTAATGTACTTATGCTAGGTGATGTTATTGGACATCCTTATGTAGAAGGTGCTGTAGTTACAGCTAAAGTTGTTAAACAAGGAAAACAAAGAAAAATTAGAATTTTCAAATATATCCAAAAGAATAACTTTAGAAAGAGACAAGGTCATAGACAACCTTATACTAAAGTAGTTATTGAATCTATAAAATAAGGATTAATATGATAAAAGTTGAATTAAAAGATAATCTAATTACTATAAAAGGCCATGCTGGATATGATGATAAAGGAAAAGATATTGTATGTGCTTCTGTATCATCAATTGTTATTACTACAATAAATGGAATAATAGAGATTAATCCTGATGCTATTGATTATAGTGATTTAGATAATGAATTAATTATTAGAAAATTAAAAGAAGATGAAACAGTAAATAAATTACTTAATAATATGATACTTCTTTTAGAAAATCTTGAAAAAGATTACAAAGATTATATAAAAATTATAAGGAGGTAATATCATGATTAGAATGATTTTAGATATACAAAAATTCGCACACGTTAAAGCTCAAGGTTCTACTCATAACGGAAGAGATTCTGCTGGTAGAAGACTTGGTGCTAAAGCTAGTGATGGAGAAGTTGTTTCTGCTGGTTCTATTTTATATCGTCAAAGAGGAACTAAGATTTATCCAGGAACTAATGTAGGTATGGGAACTGATCATACTTTATTTGCTAAAGTAACTGGTGTAGTTAAATTTGAAAGAAAAGGAAAAGATAAGAAACAAGTTAGTGTTTACGAAGCTTAATTAAATATCATCAAATGATGATATTTTTTTGTGTAATAAAAAAAGAGACATAGTCTCTAAAAAATTATAAGTAATAAATAATATGCTAAGAATGATACAAACATTAAGAACCCTTCAAATCTATTTATCTTTTTCTTAGTTAGTGCAAATAGGAATAATACAAAAGCAGAGCCAACTAATGCAACTAAATCAACTATTGTAAAACTTGATGGAGTAATTGTACCAAATATTGCAACTGGTATACCAAGAACAACACATATATTAAATATATTACTACCAATTATATTCCCAAGTAATAGATCTTGTTCTCCTTTAGAAGAAGCAACTATTGTAGTTACAAGTTCGGGTAGAGAAGTACCAAGTGCTATTATTGTTAATGATATAACTCTTTCACTAATACCAAATGCTTCTGCTATATTTGAAGCATGTTTAACTACTAAATCACTACCAATTATAATACCAGCTAAACCAATACCAACGAATATAAGTGATTTAATTAAACCATATTTAGGTTTTTCTTCTTTCTTTTCTTCTTTCTTTTGTTTAGCAAGATTAATTAAATAATATAAGAATACAGAGAAGAATAATAATATTACTATTGCATCAGATCTAGTTATTTGATTTATTACACTATTATTTAATTTAATATCTAACATTAATACTGCTAATAGAGTAGATATTAATAAGGCTATAGGTAATTCTTTTCTAACTGTATTATCTTTTATTTTAATTGGATTGATCATAGCAGCTATACCTAATATTAATAATATATTTAGTATACAACTACCGATTACATTACCTAGAACCATATCAGTACTACGATTAGCAAGTGCCTGCATAGATACTGCAAATTCTGGTGCAGATGTACCAAATGCTACTATAGTTAAACCTATAAGCATTTTAGATACTTTAAAGTTACTAGCAGTACTAGAAGCACCATCTACAAATATATCTGCCCCTTTTATAAGTAAAAAGAACCCAAAAACTAATGCTATTATACTAATTATCATATATTTCACCTACTATAATATTCTATCATAAAATATTGATATTTTTATTAAAATTAGATAGAATATACAAACTATATACTTTTATGGTATAATTTTAGTGTTAAAAAGAGGTGTTTTATGAGATATAATGTCGTAAAAAATGCTAGTGAAATAATTGATGATAGCAAAATATTAGTTAGAAATCCTG
>CAMYZX010000046.1 GCA_947304025.1 uncultured Bacillota bacterium | reverse complement strand
GTAGTTAATTCATGTAATTCAAATATAGTACATCTAGATCTAATAGCAGGATTAATTCTATGATATGGATTAGAGGTAGTTAAACCTACTAAAGTAATAAGCCCTGATTCTAAATGAGGAAGTAATATATCTTGTTTATCTTTATTTAATCTATGTATTTCATCAAGTATTAAAATTAATCCATTATATAGTTTAGCTTCTTCAATAATAACAGTTAAATCTTTTTTATCATTAGTAACTGCATTAAAGAATCTATATTTCATATCAGATTCATTAGCTATTACAGTAGCTATACTAGTTTTACCAATACCTGGGTTACCATATAATATCATAGAGAATATTCTTTTGTTTTTAATAAAATTTCTAATTGGCCCATCTTTTCCTACTAAATGTTCTTGCCCAATAATATCATTTAGTTTAGTAGGTCTCATTAATATTGCTAATGGTTCTCTCATAAATATCACCTAAAAATATTATAACATATTACTAATAATAATATAGACAAATATATAATTATATAATATAATATACAAACATATGAGGTGAATGGCGTGATTAAATTAGACTATGTAAAATTTCTTAATGATGAATTAATAGCAAAAATAAAAGAAGATGAAAATGCAAAAAGAAGCATAAAATTATATGAAAATATCATACCTGCAGGGGATGATATTAGAATGGCAAAATTTCGTGCCCTTTCTGCAGAACAAAAACTAGATACTTTAAAAAATCTAATGGAATTAGCACTAATATTTAGAATTGAAAGTTCTTCTAATGCTGAGGTAGAAGAATTTAGAGCAAATACGAGAAAAAGCTTGCTAAAAAATATAACAGAGCATGAAAGAGAAATAAATAAAACTGAAAGATTTAGAAAAACAACAGATGAAGATCGTAAAGAACACATAGCCACTTATGTTGGTTGGGATGAAGAAACAAAGAAAAATAATAGAACTTATTTTGAAGAAAAAGGTACTGAAATCCTAGAAATGATTGAAAAATTTGATGAAACTTTAGCATTTCATAAGACTGGGCTTGATATAGATCGACATATACTTGAACAAATTAATAAAGGATATAGAGCGGATATAATAAGTGACATTCTTAAATCGACACTTAGAAAACCAGAACAAGTAAAAAATAAATTTGACTTTAGGTCTAATATAACTGATGAAGTTAAACTACTAGCATCTGTAGAAGGTGATTATGATAAAACTCTTCAAATGTTAAAATTATTGGATGAATATAGAAGATTAACTACTGAGAAAAAACAAGTTCATGAAGAAATTGATATGACACAGTTTGAGCATTTTGATCATATAGAGCATTTATTTTATAATATGACAGGTGATAAAAAAGCTAAAAAAGTAAAAGGTGTTAATAAAATTGAGGTTTATGATGCAGATGCTCTTCTAAGACGTTTAGCTAAATATAAAGTTAATTTTAATAAAGCTTTAGATGTATTTAATAGCCAATTTACAAGAGAAAAATTAGAACCTCTTGAAACTAAATGGCGCATATGGGATACTGCTTACTGTGATGATTTTGAATTAGCTATGGACAGTGATTATGATTTCCAATTCAGTATGGAAAAGGATATCAAATTCCTAGGAGATATGCACGCTGATAAAATTAAAAAAGAAAAACTAGAAAGTCTTGACGAAGATCTTAAAAGATATAAAATTTTAAATAAAAAATTAATAAAAACAGAAAGTATAAGAACAGAGATGCATTACTTATATAGCTCTATAGGTAAAACTTATTATGAATGCCTAGGAGACTTATTTAAGTGGTATTCTGATATTAATTGTGACGTAGTAACTCCAATTACATACGAATCATTTAGAATATTCTATTCTTCAATAGTAAATGGTATTAAAAATGGAAGATACATTTTAAGAACAACAGAAAGCGTTAAAGCACAAAACTATCTAGAAAGTGAACTTGAAGATATTAAAGGAAGATTAAAAGCTAAGAAAGAAAGCTTAAATTTAAGTATTAAAACTGTAGAAAATAAAATAAGAGAATTAGTAGGGCCTGAATTTGCTGATACTGATCTTACTCCATTAGCGCAAGCAAAGGGTGTATCTGAAGAAATTATGACTAATGCTTTCGCTAGAATGTATGAAGAAAAACTAGCAAAAGAGATATATGATAGAGCGATGGAAAGTGCTGAAGAAGAAGAAATGAGAATAACTTTAAAAACTGAAGATGAATTAAGAGAAGAAAGAAGAGCAATATTTAAAGTTATGAAAGATAAAGAAACTCAAGATATAGCAAGAGCAAAGAGTATAGGGCAAAGAAGATTAGTAAGAACTCCAAAGATAAGTAAAGAAAATATTAGATTTAGAAATAATCCAGCTAGTTACGAATATGAAACTGAAATGACAAGTAAGTTTCAAGAAACTTTAGATAAGTTAAGAAGAATTAGAAGAAAACCTAAAACTCGTAAAATAATATTAGAAAGATAAAATAGCAACATAAGTTGCTTTTTTATTTGGTTTACATAATATAGAAGAGATGGTATAATTAAGAAGAGGGTAAGATATGATTAATGAAATAGAAGATTATATTAATTATTTAAAAATAGAAAGACAATTAAGTATTAATACGATTGATTCATATAAAAGAGATTTAGAAGATTTCTATAAATTTACTAATAAAAGTTATAAATTTATTACTAAAGATGATGCTATTAAATATTTAGAATATTTAAATAAAAAGATTAATGCTAGAAGTATTAATAGACATATAGTATCTATTAAAAATTATTTTAAATTTTTAGAAAAGAATAATGATATTAAATATAATCCTTTCGAGGAAATAACAGGGTTAAAGACTCCTAAAAAATTACCTAAAGTATTAAGTGAAGATGATGTTAATAATCTTCTTGATATAGAATTAAATGATGCCTTTTCTTATAGAAATAAGGCTATGTTAGAGCTTATGTATTCATCTGGTCTAAGAGTTAGTGAATTACTTAATTTAGAGGTAAATAATATAGATTTTAATATGAATCTAGTAAGAGTATTTGGTAAAGGCTCTAAAGAAAGAATAGTTCCTATTGATGATATAGCTACTAAATACTTAAGCGAATATATAACTATATACAGAAATACTTTATTAAAAAATAAAGAAAGTGATATATTATTTCTTAATTCTAGAGGAGATAAACTAACAAGACAAGGATTCTTTAAAATACTAAAAACTATTGCTAGAGAAAAAGGTATTAAAAAGGAACTAAGTCCTCATACACTTAGACATAGTTTTGCTACACATTTATTAAATCATGGAGCAGATCTAAGAAGTATACAAACAATGCTTGGTCACGAGAATATAGAAACTACTCAGATATATACTCATGTATCTGATAATTATATAAAAGAAAATTATGATGAATCTCATCCAAG
>CAMYZX010000045.1 GCA_947304025.1 uncultured Bacillota bacterium | reverse complement strand
AAATATTTGATGCAGGGGAGAAAATATATAACGAAATAGAAAAGTTGGTGAAGTAACATGTTAGAAAAAGATAATGTTAAAATAAATGAAAGTTTAGAATTACATACAACTTATAAAGTTGGGGGTACTTGTAAATATTTCATAACACCAGAGACTGTTAATGAATTAATAGATTTAATTAAATATTTAAAAGAAAAAAATATTAAATATATGATTTTAGGTAATGGATCTAATTCTATTTTTTCTTCAAAAGAATATGACGGAGTAATTATAAATTTAACTAATATAAATACTATGGAAATAAAAGAAGACAAAATATATGTAGAAGCAGGTTATCAATTAATTAAGTTATCTATGGATGCATTAAATAATAGTCTTAGTGGTCTTGAATTTGCTGCAGGTATACCAGGTAATATAGGTGGAGCTATATTCATGAACGCTGGTGCTTATAAAAGTGATATGTCTAATTTAGTAGAAACAGTAACTTTCTTAGATGAAAATTTAGAATTAAAAACTCTTACTAAAGATGAATTGAATTTTTCATATAGAAAGAGTTTATTTCAGTCTAAACCAGAATATATAATTATAAGTACAGTTCTTAAATTAGAAAAAGGTAATCAAGAAGAAATAAAAGCTTTAATGGATAAACGTAAAGGTAGAAGAATTGAATCACAACCTCTTGAATATCCATCTGCAGGATCTGTATTCAGAAATCCTTCTGAAGATATATTTGCAGGTAAACTAATCGAAGATTTAGGATTAAAAGGATATACAATAGGTGGTGCTCAAATATCTGAAAAACATGCTAATTTTATAATAAATGTTGGCGGTGCTACCGGAGAAGATATTAAAGCTTTAATAGATTTAGTTAAGTTGAAGGTAAAAGAAAAATATAATATAGATTTACATGTAGAACAAAGATTTATTAATTTTGAGGACTAATATGAAGAAAAAAAGAAAGAAAAGGAAGATTAAGTTAAAGAGAGTATTTCTATTTATACTTATATTATTAGTACTAGCTACAGTAATATATACTGTTAGTTTATTAAAAGTTAAAACATATTATGTATATAATAATAAATATTTAACTGATGAAGAAGTATTAGATATACTTAAGCTTAATAAAAAATCATCTTTTTTTCTTACTAATACTCTTACAGAAAAAGCAATTATTAATAAAAGTAAAAGAATAAAAGATGTTAAGATTAAAAGGACTTTATCTTTAGAAGTAAAAGTATATGTTACTGAATATAAAATACTATATTATGATTTAGAAAATAATTATAGTGTTTTAGAGGGTGGAGATACTATTAATTATAGAGATGATAATTCTCCAGTATTTGTTAATAAAGTTGAAGATAAAGAAGTATATAAAAAATTTATAAATAAAATGAATAAAGTAGATACTGATATACTAGATATTATATCAGAAATCAAATATGTGCCTAATGGAATAGATAAAGAAAGATTTTTATTTTCTATGAATGATGGTAATTATGTATATGTTACTATATCTAAATTAACTAAGATTAATGAATATAGAAGTGTTATAGATTCAGTAGAGAATAAAAAGGGTATTTTATACTTAGATTATGGTAATTATTTTGTACCAAAAGAAAACTAAAAGTTTTCTTTTTTTTATTAAAAAACTAGTGATTATAATAAAAATATGTTATAATTATTAAGAATATAGGAGGAGCTTATGCGTAAAATATATTCTGCAATTGATGTTGGATCTAGTTTTATAAAGATTGTAGTTCTTGAGGAACTAGATAAAAAATTAAATATATTAGCAAATATTAGTTATCCTTCTAAAGGGATTGAAGATGGAATGATAGTGGATTTAAAATCTGCTGTTATATCTTTAAGAGAAGCATTAAATGAAATTAATAAATCATTAGGAGTTAAAGTAGATAAAGCAATTACTAGTGTTCCTACAGAAAATGCTAGATATACTGTAGTTGATGGTTATACTACTATAACTAGTGAAGATAAAATAGTTACATCTGAAGACATATTAAATTGTCTTCAAGCATCTATTTATAATAAAATTGATGAAAAAGAAGAACTAGTTACAGTTATGCCTATTAAATATATAGTAGATGATCAAGCAGAAGTTAAAAATCCAAGAGGAATACATGCTAATAAATTAGGAGTTTTATCTATGATGATTACTGCACCTAAACAAAATATATATAAACAAGTAAGTATGCTTTCTAATGCAGGAGTAGAAGTTGTTGATATATTATTTAATTCTATTGGAGATTACTATGCATTAAAAGAAGATAACTTTGATAAAGAAAGCGTAGGAATTATTAATATAGGTAATGATAAAACAGAAGTATCTATATTCTCTAATGGTATATTAAAAGCATCTAATTTAATACATATAGGTTCTAATGAAATAGAAGATGATATAGCATATGCTTATAATATAAATTTAGATAAGGCTTCTAGCCTTAAAGAAATGTTTATTACATTCGATAGAAATGATGCTTCACAAAGTGAAGTATATGAGACAAAAGACAATGCAAATATAAAGGTTAAAATAAATCAATATGAGGCTAGTGAAATCGCTTCAAATAAACTAAGAGAAATCTTAGAAAAAGCAAAAAAAGAGATAAATTACTTAACAAAAAAGGAAATTAGTTATATAATTATAACAGGTGGTATAGTAAACGTACCAGGTTTTTATGAAACAGCTAGAGAAGTTTTTGGTGAAAGAGTAGTAGCTAAGAATTTTGATGTTATAGGTATAAGAAATTATGTTTATACTTCTAGTTATGGAATGATTAAATATTTTATAGAAAAATTAAAACTTCGTGGCAGAGAATATACTATGTTTAATGAAGATAAAGAATATAAATTAGTTGAAGAAAGGAAAAATAATAAAGGATTTAGTTTTAGTAAATTCTTTGGGTATTTTTTTGAGAAGGAGGAGTAGGTTATGGCATTAGAAATCGATCAATTAGCAAAGATTAAAGTAATCGGTGTTGGTGGCGGAGGAAATAACGCTGTTAACAGAATGATAGAGTCAGGGGTTAAGGGAGTAGAATTTATCGTTGCTAATACTGATAGACAAGTATTAAATAGTTCAAAAGCAGATGTTAAAATTCAACTTGGTAAAACTGGACTTGGAGCAGGAGCTAATCCTGAAGTAGGAAGACAAGCTGCTGAAGATTCAAAAGAAGAAATTACAGATGTACTAAAAGGTGCAGATATGGTATTTGTAACTTGTGGTATGGGTGGAGGAACTGGTACTGGAGCAGCTCCAGTAATCGCAGAAATCGCTCAAGAACTTGGTGCATTAACTGTAGGTATAGTAACTAAACCATTTGCATGGGAAGGTAAACCAAGAAGTAGACATGCTGAAGAAGGTTTAGATAAATTAAAAGATCATGTTGATACTTTAATTATTATTCCAAATGATAGATTAAGAGAAATAATAGATAAGAGTACACCAATGACTGAAGCATTTAAAGAAGTAGATAATGTTTTAAGATTAGGTGTTCAATCTATATCAGACTTAATTGCAGTTACTGGATTAATCAACCTAGACTTTGCTGATGTTAAGACTGTTATGTCTAATAAAGGTGATGCTTTAATTGGTATAGGTGTTGCTACAGGTGAAAATAGAGCTA
>CAMYZX010000044.1 GCA_947304025.1 uncultured Bacillota bacterium | reverse complement strand
TTAGCTAAAGAAATCGAAGAAAAGGGATATAAAGAATATGAAAACTAGAGTAGATGACCTTAACGAAAATATTTATAATATAAAAACATCTGACTCTGGTAAAAAGAAATATGGACTTAATGAAGAAGTCATTAGAGAAATATCTAAAGAAAAGGATGAACCTGATTGGGTACTAGATATAAGATTAAAAGCTTATGAACAATATAAGAATTTAGATATGCCTACATGGGGACCTGATTTAAGTGAACTTGATTTAGATAGTATCGCAAGTTATGTATATAAAACTAGTGATATGGTAGATAGCTGGGATGAAGTTCCTGAAGATATAAAAGGAGTATTTGATAAATTAGGTATTCCTGAAGCAGAGAAGAAAGCACTTTCTGGGGTAGGAGCTCAATATAACTCTGAAATGATATATCATAATGTTGCTAAAGAACTAGAACCACTAGGAGTTATATATGAAAATTTTGATACTGCAATTAAGAAATATCCAGAATTAGTAAAGAAATACTTTAGTCGTTTAGTTCCAATAAATGATCATAAGTTTATTGCTCTCCATTACGCATTATTTTCTGGAGGATCATTTGTTTATATACCAAAGGGTGTTAAATTAAATAATCCACTTCAATCTTATTTTAGACTTAATACACCAGGAGCAGGTCAATTTGAACATACATTAATTATCGTGGAAGATGAAGCTTCAATGGAATTTATCGAAGGATGTTCTGCACCAGGATATAATGAACTTAACTTACACTGTGGATGTGTAGAATTATTTGTTATGAATAATGCTAGTCTTAAGTTCTCCACAATAGAAAACTGGTCAAAGAATTTATTAAACTTAAATACTAAAAAAGCAATCGTAGGTACTAATTCAAGAATTGAATGGATTATGGGTTCATTTGGGTCAAAGATATCTATGCTTTATCCAATGACTATATTAAATGGAGAAAATTCTAAATGTGAAACAACACAAATATCATTCGCAGGTAAAGGGCAAAACCTAGATACCGGATTAAAAGTAGTTCATAATGCTAAAAATACAAGTACTAGAGTTAATTCAAAATCGATTTCTAAAGATGGTGGAATATGTACTTTTAGAAGTAACATATGGGTTAAGAAGAATGCTACTAATTCTAAACTAGCTCTTTCTTGTGAATCACTAATGCTTGATAGTGATTCTAGAAGTGATACTATTCCAGTAAGTAATATAGAAAATGATGATGTAACTTTCTCTCATGAAGCTAAAATAGGTAAGATAAGTGATGATTCTATCTTCTACCTAATGAGTAAAGGTTTATCAGAAGAAGAAGCAGTAGGTATGCTTGTAAGAGGATTCGCAGAACCAGTTTCTAAAGAATTCCCAATAGAGTATGCTGTTGAAATGAATAGATTAATTAATCTAGAATTAGAAGGGAGTATAGGATAATATGAAATATATATTAAATGAAACTCCAATTAGAACTTCTAATAACTTTAAAATTAACGATATAACTTTAGATTTAAACATTGAAGAAAAAGAATTATCTAAAATAAATATTAAAGGAGAATATAAAGAATCTATTAAAGAAAACTTTAATAGTAAGATTAATCTTAAACATAATAAATATAGATACATAGATATCGAAGCATCTGGAGATATTGAAATAACTAGTGAATTAGAAACTAATTATCTAGTAGATCAAATAAATATTAATATTAAAGATAACTCTAATATAGTAATTAGATATACTGGTAATGGATATAATAATTCAAAAATATGCATTAATGCTTCTAAATATTCTAAGGCAAATATTACTGTTATAAATTTATTGTCTAAAGATAGTATATCTTTAATATCATTTGAAAATTCTATTGATGAATCGAGTGATATTAATATTAACTTTATAGATTTAGGTGGAAAAATTAGATTAAGTAATTATTATTCAGTATTAGAAAGAAATTCTATTAATACGTTTAATAATTTATATATAGGAAAAGAATCAGATAGAATTGACTTAAATTATTACATGGTTAATAAAGGAGAAAAATCTAATAGTAATATAGAAATAGCCGGAGCTCTATTTGATCAAAGTAATAAGAGCTTTAAAGGAATAATTGATTTCCTTGAAGGATCAAAGAATGCGATAGGGTATGAAAATGAGAACTGTCTATTATTTAGTAATACTGCTATATCTAAATCACTTCCAATGCTTTTATGCCATGAAGAAGATGTTAGTGGTACACACTCAGTTTCCACAGGCAAAGTAGATGAAGATAAACTATTCTATCTAACAAGTAAAGGTATAGATGAAGAAGAAGCTAAATACTTAATTATGATTGGTAATTTTAATAAGGTTTTAGATAGAGTTAATAATAAAGAAGAAATAATTGAAATAATAAAAAGATCACTTATATAATATAGTGATCTTTTTTCCTTTTATATTAATAAAACCTTCATCTTTTAGATTAGATAACTCTCTGCTCATCGCAGATCTATCTACTGCGATATACGCAGCTAAATCTATATAATTATATGGTAAATATATGTTTAAAGAGTTATTCTTTTTTCTCATAATTTCGAAGTATTCTAGTAATCTATATCTTATTGTCTTTTTAGTTAGTATTTGAATTCTTTCATTTCTTTCACTAATTTTTTTAGTCATAATAATAAATAGATTTTTTATGAACATATTATAATAACTTTTTGAATTATCTTTAAAATCAATTATATCTTGTTGGTTCATACTAATTATTTCTGTATCTTCAGTAACAATAGCATCAGTTTCATTTTCATCAATATAATTAATAGTAGAAGAGAATACATCTCCATCATATAAGTCTTCAGTTACTATTTGATTACCATTAATATTATTAAGTACTACTTTTACATTTCCTTTAACAATAAAATTAATAATATTATCATCTTTAAATAATCTAATGACAGATTGATCCTTTTTATAGTGAAGAGTATCTGCTCCTAGATTTTTCAATAGTTTTCTTTTATTCTTTTCGGATATGCCTTCAAATATATTTCCCATATAATCATCCTCTAATAAAATATTATCAAAAAAATGTTGCAAGTGCAACGAAAATATTAATTAAAATATGATATAATTATTTTATATTAAAGGTGGATATATGAAAATAATAAAAAGAGATGGGCATATAGTAGATTATGTTCCAGAAAAAATAGAAATAGCTATTAAAAAAGCAAATATAGAAGTACCTGAAGAAGATAGAGTTACTGATGTACAAATCAATAATATAATTAAATATATTGAGAGTCTTAATAAAAAAAGAATGCTTGTAGAAGATATACAAGATATTATAGAAATAAGATTAATGGCTTTAGGAAAATATAAATTAGCTAAGACTTATATTACTTATCGTTATACAAGAGAATTAGTTAGAAGAAGTAATACTACTGACCTAAGTATTAAAGAATTAATTAATGGAGAAAATGAATATTGGAATACAGAATATTCTAATAAGAATGCTAAATTAGTTACTACTCAAAGAGATTATTTGGCAGGTATTACAAGTACAGATATAACAAGAAGATTCCTTCTTCCTGAGGATATAGTAAAAGCTCATGATGAAGGTATTATCCACTTTCATGACACAGATTATTTTGCACAAAATGCATTACATAATTCATCTTTAATTAACTTAGAAGATATGCTTCAAAATGGAACTAATGTTAATGGTATAAATATAGTTAAACCACATAGATTTTTGACTGCAATGACTATTGCTAC
>CAMYZX010000043.1 GCA_947304025.1 uncultured Bacillota bacterium | reverse complement strand
GATATTTTATTAACAACATCTCTACTAGTCATACCTGATTCTTTATTTACTAATATAATTCCATCCATAAAAAACCTCTAAAATGATTATACAACAAATTTGACAATAAATAAAAATAATGTTATATTAAGGCTGTAATAAATCAATTAGTTATTCGCGTTTTATTACCGTGACGCTCTTGAAGCGGGGTTAACAATGATAAGAACCTAAGAATCTCATCATGAATGACAAAAATATCGCAGAAAAAATTTTGTGGTAGATTTTTGCTGTTCATGAAAGGAGGTTCTTTTTTAATACCACATTTAAAGAAAGGAAAGATAATATGACAAGAAAGCAAGAAAAAGAGTTTTATGAAGAAATAAAAGATTGGGATTTTTCTAAATTTGAAATAGAAACTGATAAACTAACTAATTGGGACTTATTTGAAATATTAAATAAGATTGCTGATAAGGATTCAAAAATATTAGATTTAGGTACTGGTGGTGGTGAAAAAGTAATAAAATACTTCCCAGAATGTGCAGAAATACTTGCAACTGATTTTTCAGAAGGAATGATTGAAACTGCTAATAAAAATTTAAAAGAAAGTGGAAGAAAAGACATAACATTCCGTTTAATGGACAATTTAAACATGAAAGTTCCAGACGATTATTTTGATGTGGTAGTAGCTAGAAACACTATAACTGATCCGAAACAAATCTACAAATGTTTAAAAAAAGGTGGATATCTATTAGTTCATGGTGTAGACAAGTATGATTGTTTAAGTTTAAAACTTGCATTTGGTAGAGGCCAAGGTCAAAATGACATTGATCCTATAAGTGTAATTGACTACAAAAACATATTAAATGCAGGATTCAAAGATGTAGAACTTGTACCTATCCATGAAAGAGAATATTTCAAAAATGAAATGCTATTCAAAGCATTCCTAAAAAAAGTTCCTATAATAGATGATTTCAGTGAGGAACTTGGTGATAATAAACAATATTATGGAACAGATTTAGATGAAGAAATTCTTAATAATTACATAAAAGAAAATACATATGATGGAAAAATAAGACTCTTAAGAAGACTTTATGGCATAACTGCCAGAAAATAAAAAAGAACTAGATTACTCTAGTTCTTTTTATTACCAGTTAACATAAATATCAATTGTACCGTAAGCACAACCAGTATCGTAAACTTTTGCAGGACCTAGAGAAGTCATTAATGTAGTACCTCTTGACATAAATGCTGGGTCAGCAGCTACTGCAATATAACCTTCTTCGTCCCTTATTGTACCATCGTCTGCAACGTGTCTACCTGGGATTCTTAATCCATAACCTGGTAAAACTCTTTCTGAATAATATGTTTCTTTATGTCCATCAAAGTATTGAGCACCTCTCCAACTTGTTAAAGCATTACTAAACAAGTTATAAGTTTCTGAATACTTTAATACTATATGATCATATCCTCCAACAGTAACATATTCAATCTTTGTTAAACCGTCTTCTTTAGATAAATTTTCATTAGTATCTAGAACAGTTTCTTCTACCCTAACTGCATCACTAACTGAGGCATTTAGACTAGATAACTCTTTTATATTAATTTGTGATAAAGATACATATAGTACTAATAAAAACATCATAGATGCAACAAATGTAGAAATTACTTTTTTATTAGCTATTTGTCCTAATTTCACGTAAATTCACCTCTTTGGCCCTTTTTCAAAGGCATTATAATGATACCATAAAATACCTGAATAGTCAAATTTTGAAGACTAACTTCCAAATCCAAATAAGTTATTACTTTCGTATTTTTTTAATGATTTATTAAAGAATAAAATAGCTACTACTAACCAAAATATACTAAATATAATCATTATTAATAATTTATCCACAGTGAAATTATTTACTAATTCTACTGGAACTGCTCCTAGTAATAGTGATGGCATAATAAAAGTAAATACAAATCTAAGTATTCCAGTAAATGCTCCACCATGATATAAAGAATTGCTTAAAAACATATTATAAAATCCTGATGAAACATTTTGTCCATCCATCACATAGAATGATATACTCATACATATTATGCAGAATGCATAAAATATTACAGTTACTAATATCATTAATAATATTGAAAATAATATTTGAGTTATACTTAAATTTCTAAGTATTATAAAGAATATAAAACATATTATTCCATATAATAGATCTCCAAAAGCACTAGTAGATACTCTAGATGTTGCAATCTTTAACAATATATTCTTTGGTGTTAAAAGATAATTATCTAATGTAGCAGTAGAAATATATGTTGGTATACTAAATATACCATTAAGGAATCCTGAAACTATTCCATATGAAACAGTAGTAAAGGCATATAATCCAAATATATCTTCAGCTTTCCATCCATTTAATTCTCCTACTGTTTTACCAAAGTAATACCATAAGAATAAGAATGCAACATTATTAAGCATCATACCTACGATAGAAATGATAAATGCGCTTTTAAGTTCTTTTGCGTTTTTTATGTTTTTTCTGATATTTAAGAATGCTAATTTCAAACTCTTCATACTAACCTCCATTTACCATTGCTTTTTTCTTTGATTTTTTGTAAACAATATTTAAAATTATCCCAAATATGACAATCCATCCTACTTGTAAACCAAGTCTAATTAAGTATTCATTATTCCATGATTCATATACTGTACTTGTAGCAAAGTTAACAGCTCCAAATGGACTTAAAAATGCTATCCACTTTAATAATGGCGGAAACATACTTATTGGTAAATAACTACCACCAAGTATCATAACAAACTTATCTACAATCCAGTGTAATGGTCTATTATCTTGCATAAAGAATGCCATAAGTCCTATTATTCCATATATCATAAGACCAAGAATTTGCCCTAATACTAAAGATAATATAAATGTAGGAATAAATATTTTTAAATCTAAATTAGGTATTCCTACAAATAAAATCATAATCGCAGTACCTAATAAACTAATAAATATAAAACTAAATATTCCTTGCCCTATAGTCTTCAAACAACTAAGAGTTAAATAACTAGTAGGTCTGTTCATAAATAATTCAATACTACCAGATTTTACATCTTGCATTATTAAACTGTCTAATCTTCTTATATTAAGAATCATAATACAGAAATAAATAAACATACTCCACATAGTAGTAGGATAATCTACTCCATTAATTAAACCTCCATTTAATTTAAATACATATGCATATAACAAGAATATAATAACGCATCTTGAAAACATATTAAATATATCTAATAATAAGTTAGTTCTATCTTGAATTTGATTTTTCATTATAATCTTAATTACATTAAGACCAAACTTAATCTTCTTCATAAATTCCTCTTATTATATCTTCTAGAGATTCATTATCTATATTAAAATCATCAATATCAAAATTTTTAACTAACTCTTCTAAGGCTTTTTGAGTATGTATCTTTTCTGTATCTACTGATACAATTACTTGATTCTTACTCTTCTTAATATATGACATGCCTTTAGATAATTTTGGAAATTCAGTAAATTCTACTCTTGGAGTAATTATAATATTTTTATTTTTGACATAATCATTCATTAAGTCCTTAGTAGGCATATCTATAATAATCTTACCGTGATTTATAATAATACATCTATCACAAATACTTTGAATATCTTCAGTATCATGACTTGTTAAGAAGATAGTTACTTTTTCTTCCTTATTAATCTTTAATAATAATTCACGTAGACTCTTCTTAGATACAACATCTAGTCCTATAGTAGGTTCATCAAGGAATATTATTCTTGGACTATGCATAAGTGATGTAGCAATTTCTGCTCTCATTCTTTGACCTAAAGATAATTTTCTAACAGGTTGTTTAATGAATTCTTCTAGATCAAATAATTTAGATAATTCATCTATTCTTTTTTTAATAGCTTTCTTATCCATATCATACATAGCACCAAACATTTCCATACTTTCAGTAAGTGGTAAGTTTGGTAATAATTG
>CAMYZX010000042.1 GCA_947304025.1 uncultured Bacillota bacterium | reverse complement strand
GTAATTTTGATAATAATGATTGGAAGAGATTAAGTGAAGCAGTTACAGTACTTGCAGAAACTAATATTAAAATAGACGATACTCCAGGAGCTACTATTTCTGATATAAGAAGTAAATGTAGAAGACTTGCTTCTAAAGGAGAAGGCTTAGGATTAGTAGTAATCGACTACTTACAATTAATGACTGGTTCTGCTAAGAACCAAGCTAATCGTCAACAAGAAGTAGCAGAAATCTCTAGAGGATTAAAAATGATGGCTATGGAATTAGGATGTCCTGTTATAGCACTTGCACAATTATCGCGTGCTGTTGAAGGAAGACCAGATAAGAGACCATTAATGAGTGACTTAAGAGAATCAGGATCTATAGAACAAGATGCCGACTTAGTAGGTTTCTTATATAGAGATGATTATTATAATAAAGAAGCTATGAATAAAGAAGCTAGTATTACAGAATTTATAATTGGTAAAAACAGAAATGGTCCTACTAAGACAGTAGAATTCATATTTAAAGGAAGCACAGTTACATTTACTAATTATCAAAAAGAATAGGGAGGGATATTCGTGAAGAGTGCTAAAGCATATATTCCTGTTGTGCTTGCATTATTGATATCAGGATTAATTATATTCTTTTATCAAACAACTAAAGCGATGGATAAAAGTCCAAAAGAAGTATATAAAGTTTATCTTGATGGTGAATTTGTCGGGGCAATTAAATCTAAAAAAGCTTTAGAAAACTATATCGATAATGAACAAAAGGCATTAAAAGAGGAATATGGTGTTAAGAAAGTATATATACCTAATGGTATAGATATTAAAAAATCAATAACTTATAAAGGTAAAATAATGTCTGAAAAGACAATATATAAAAAGATAAAAGAAAGTAAAAGTTTTACTATTAAAGGTTATGTAGTAACTATTTCTCAAAATGAAGAAGAAAAAGAAAATGAAGAAATAGCAAAAAAAGATGATATTAAAATATATTTAACTAAAAAAGATTTATTTGACAAAGCAGTAAGAAGAGTATTAAATGCTTTCGTTGCAGAAGAGGATAGTACAAACTTTGCTAATGGAACACAAAAAGAAATAGTAACAACAGGTAGTATTATAGAAAATATATATATTAACCAAGATGTAACTATTAAAGAAGCATTTATTTCTACTGAGGAAGATATATATACTAATGAAGTAGATCTAACTAAGTATCTTTTATTCGGTGATAATAATTCTGAAGAAGAATATACAATTAGATTAGGAGATACTATAGAAACAGTTTCATTTAATAATAAGTTATCGACAGATGAATTTTTAATAGTTAACCCAGAATTTACTAGTAAAGATAATCTTTTAATACCAGGTCAAAAAGTAAACGTTGCTTTAATAGCGCCAATATTAGAGATAGTTGTAGAAAAAGAGACAGTTGAAGATGTTGATAAACCTTATGAGACAATTGAAAAAGAAGACGATACTATGAATTATGGAACACAAACAGTTGAGGTTGAAGGTGTTAATGGTATTCAAAGGGTAACTGAAAAGATTAAATATATTAATGGTGAAATTAAATCTGCTTATATTTTACCGAACCCAGAGATTATTAAGAATCCTGTGGATAAAGTTGTAGTTAAAGGCACAAAGAGATCTTCAACATATACAGGAGGATTTACTCCAGCAGTATCATCAGGATCTTGGGGATGGCCTACAGTTTCTCCATACATGATTAGTAGTTATTTCGAATGGAGATGGGGTAGACTTCATGAAGGAATAGATATTTCTGGTTGTGGTAATGGTTCTCCAATATTTGCTGCTGAATCTGGGACAGTATTATCTACTGTATCGGGTTGTTACAATCATCCTTATTCAGATACTAGTGATGGATGTGGAGATTATTATGGAAATCATATTTGGATAGCTCACCCAGAAGGAGTATATATTGTATATGCCCACTTGGCTGATGTTTATGTATATCCAGGACAACAAGTAGAAAAAGGGCAAGTAATAGGAACAATGGGTAATAGTGGTTCTTCAACAGGAACACACTTACACTTTGGAACATTTTATGGTGGAACAAAATATGGTACCTATGGTGGAGGAACGGTATTTAATCCGTTTACATTATACTAATGAAAGTATGTTTATTATCTAGTGGTAGCAAGGGCAATAGTTGTTTAGTATATAATGATAATACTAAGATACTAATTGACCTTGGTAACTCTAGTCAGTATGTTTGTAATGAACTTGATAAGTTGGATATTAAACCTAAGGATATAGATGCTATTCTTATAACACACACCCACGTGGACCATATAAATGGAATTAAATCTTTTATAAAAAAGTACCATACTAAGATATATGTAACTGATGTATTAAAAGAATTATTAGAAAAAGAAATAGGATCTTTTGATTATGAATTATATCAAGATAAGACTGCATTTATTAATGACTTTACTATTGAATATATAAAGACTAGTCATGATGCAAAGGGGTCTATTGGATTTATTATTAAAGAAGGTAATAAATCTATGGTATATATAACTGATACAGGTTATATTAATAAAAGATATATAGAAAAACTATCTAATAGGAATTTATATATATTGGAAAGTAATCATGATGTTTATATGTTGAAAAATGGTCCTTATCCATATTTCTTACAACAGAGGGTAGTCGGAGATAAGGGACATTTATCTAATGAACAAGCATCTAGTTATCTATGTGATTTTATTGGTAAAGATACTAAAAAAGTAGTATTTGCTCACCTAAGTGAGAAAAATAATACTCCAGAAAAAGTTGAGGAAACTTTTAAAAATAAATTAAAGGAAAATAATATTAAATTTAAAGACTATATAATGGGTAAACAAAATGTTCCTACTGAGGTAATAGAAATATGATAAAAATAATAACTGTTGGTAAAATAAAAGAAAAATATTACACTGACGCAGTAAATGAATATTTAAAAAGATTATCTAAATATACTAAAATAGATTTAATTGAAGTAAAAGATGAAGATTTTGATATAAATAAAACTCTTTCAAAAGAAAGAGATAGTATATTAAAGTATATTGATGAAAAAGACTATGTAATCACTTTAGAAATAGAAGGTAATGAATTAGATTCTGTATCTTTATCTAAGAAGTTAAATGATATACAAAACAATTATAGTAATATTACTTTTATAATAGGAGGATCATATGGACTTCATGAAGACATAAAAAAGAGAAGTAATTATGCATTATCTTTCTCTAAAATGACTTTTCCACATCAATTATTTAGAGTAATTTTGTTAGAACAATTATATAGATCATATAAAATAATAAATAATGAAACCTATCATAAATGATAGGTTTTTTTATGTTATAATATTCATATAAAGGAGGTATATATGCTAGAATTTCATAATGATTGGGATATAGTTCTTAAAGATGAAATAAGTAAAGAATACTTTGTTAATCTTTTAGATACAGTAAATAAATTATATTCTGAAAAAGAAATATATCCTCCTAAAAAAGATGTATTTAATACATTTAGATTAAGTTTTAAAGATGTAAAAGTAGTTATATTAGGACAAGATCCATATCATGGTACTGGTGAAGCTCATGGATATGCATTTTCTTGTTTAAAAACACCAATACCACCATCATTAAAGAATATATATAAAGAATTATATGATGATTTAGGTATCAAAAAAGATATGACTGATGGTAATCTATTACCATGGTTTAAACAAGGTGTAATGCTTTTAAATACAGGTTTAACTGTGGAAAAAGATAAACCTAATTCTCATAAAGATTTAGGATGGCATACTTTTACTGATGAAGTAATAAAGAAATTAAATGAAAGAGAAAAACCAGTAGTATTTATACTGTGGGGAAATAATGCTAGAGATAAAAAGAAGTTTATAACTAATAAGAATCATCTAGTAATTGAATCAGCTCATCCATCTCCATTTTCATGTAATAATGGTTTCTTTGGTAGTAAACCTTTTTCTAAAACAAATAACTTTTTAATAAAGAATGGAATTGCTCCAATAAAATGGTAAAAATCAAGGTAAACCTTGATTTTTTTATTTATACTAGGGGAATTT
>CAMYZX010000041.1 GCA_947304025.1 uncultured Bacillota bacterium | reverse complement strand
AAATACATGGCTAAGATTGATTATAAGGGTGAAAAACCAAGTGGTAAATTAGTTTTAGTTACTAGTATTAATCCTACTCCATATGGAGAAGGAAAGACTACTACTAGTATTGGACTTGTTGATTCATTAAATAAAATAGGTGTAAATGCTATTGCTAGTTTAAGAGAACCATCTATGGGACCAGTATTTGGTAAAAAAGGTGGAGCAGTTGGTGGTGGGAAAGCATTAATTGTTCCTGAAAAGAAGATTAATCTTAACTTTACTGGAGATTTTCATGCTATTACATATGCTAATAACTTAATTGCAGCTGTTATAGATAATAGTATTTATCAAGGGAATGAACTAGGTATTGATAGAGTAGTATTTAATAGATGTCTAGATGTAAACGATAGAAGTCTAAGACATGTAATGATAAATGGTAAAGAAACATCATTTATGATAACTACTGCATCAGAAATGATGAGTGTAGTAGGATTATCTGAAACAATAGATGATTTAAGAACTAATTTAGGTAATATTTTAGTAGGTTATACTAAAGATAATAAAGAAATATATGTTAAAGACTTAAAATTAGTAGATTCTTTATTATATGTACTTGAAGATGCATTTAAACCTAATTTAGTATCTACTTTATATAATAATCCAGTTATTGTTCATACTGGACCATTTGCAAATATTTCTTATGGATCAAGTAGTATTAAATCTATTAAATTAGGTCTTAGTTTAAGTGATTATTGTATAACTGAAGCAGGTTTTGGTTCTGATACAGGAGCTATGAAGTTCTTAGATATGTTATGTAGAAAAGGAAATCTTTATCCAGATGTAATAGTACTTAATTGTACAGTAAGAGCACTTAAATATCATGGTAATGGAGATTTAAATGAAGGTATTAAAAACTTAGAATATCATATATTAAATATGTCTAAGTTTACTAGTAATTTAATTATATCTATTAATAAATTTAATGATGATACCGAAGAAGATATAAATATTATTAAAGAATTATGTAATAAATATAATTTAAAAGTATGTTTATCTACTATGTTTAGTGATGGAGAAGATGGATGTATAGATTTAGCTAATGAAATAACTAAAATGGGTCCTAATACTAAACATTTTGATATATATGATTTAAATGATGATCTATTTACTAAGATAGATAAGATTAAAGATATGTTCTATGCTAAAGAAATAGTATATTCTGATGAAGTTAAAGCTAAATTAGAGCTAATTAATAAGAATAATAAGGGATTACCAATATGTGTTTGTAAGACTCCTTATTCAATTAGTGATAATGATAAGATGCTTAATTTCCCTAAAGATTATACTATGACTATTACTGATGCTAAGGTATTTAGTGGAGCAGGTTATATAGTTTTATATATGGGAAATGTTATGACTATGCCAGGTTTAGCTAAAGAATCTAATTATCTAAAGGATAAATATGAGTAATTATATAGATCCATTCTTAGTTAATCTACCTACAATAGATTTACATGGTGAATTTGTAGATAGTGCATTAGTTTTAATAGATGATTTTATTAAAGATAATCTTAAACTAAGAAATTATAGAATAGTTATAATACATGGTAAAGGTTCTAATATACTAAAAAATGCTATTCATGAGTACTTAAAAAAAGATAAAAGAATAGATAGTTATTATTTAGATATAAATATAGGACAAACTATAGTAGAATTAAAGAAAAATGAGTAAAAAATACTCATTTTTTTTATATATTATTATATATATAATAAAATTCTTTTAGAAAATTTGACATTTAATGCCTATTGTGTTAGAATAGGCAGCATTCATTTAAAAAGAAGGGGGATTTTTATATGAAGGAAAAGAATTCAAATTCGAATTTTATTAGGGACTTATTAGTAAAATTACTTTTAATAGTAATATTCATATTCTTACTAATGAAATTAATCCCAATGCCTAATTTAACTGCATACTATGACAGTGTATTTAGTAATAATCTTAACTCCATGAAAGATGCTGCTAAAAGTTATTATACTGTTGAAAGAATGCCTAGTGAAACAGGTAAATCATCTAAGATGACATTACAAGAAATGTTAGATCAAAACCTATTATTACCATTTACAGATAAAGATGGTAATGCATGTGATACTAAGAAGTCATATGTAAAAGTAACAAAAGGTGACACTGAATATGAGTTAAAAGTATCTTTAACTTGTGATGGTGAAACTAAATATGTTATTGAAAAAATAGGATGTTATGATTTCTGTAAATCAGGAAAATGTTCTGAAGAACCTAAAAAGGAAGAAACTAAGACAAAAACTGATGATAATGGAAATATAACAGTAACTAACCCAGATGGTTATTACATTACAGAATATGAGTATGTTAAAAACTTATCTGATGAATCATGGAAGACTGGAGATTGGACAGTTACTAAGTTAGAAGAAACTGATGATATTAAATTAGTTGATACTAAAACTCAATATACTGGACAAAAGAAAGTTGAAGAAAATACTACTTTATATGAAGAAGTAGCATATGGTACAAATAGTTATTATGTAACTGATACTAACTGGACTACTGAAGAAAAACATAATGATGAAGATATCTTAGTAGAAACTAGAACTCTATATACTGGTGATAAGAAAATTGAAACTGGTACTAAATTATATGAGTATATAAAATATGGTTACAGAGATAACTGGACATATGATGAAAAATGGAGTACTAAGACTAAAGAAGAGTCTGAAACTGTTGTTAAATGGCAAGAAAGACAAATCTATACTGGTCAAAAAGAAATAGTCACAGAAGAAGAAAAATATAGATATATAAAAGTTGGAGAAAAGATTACATGGAACCAAACTGGTTGGACAACTGCTGAAAGAACAGAAACAGAAGATATCAAAGTATTAGATACTAGATATACTGTTACTAAAGAAATTGATGCAGATGGTATAATTTGTACAAATTATCAAGTAGATCCAAACTGGTATTCAAAAGTTCCAAGTGATACTGCTACAAGAAAATATAGTTCTTCACCAGTTTATTCGAAAACTGAAGTTATTGATTGGGAATTAATAGATAGTTCTTATGCATCAGTTGGTAAAACAATGCCTACTTATGATGGAGACTATAAATATGATTTCTTAAATAGAGAAACAACTAAGTGTACAGTAAACTGTGGTGGTAGAACAGATATAGATGTATTCTACTATAGAGTATATAAAGCTATATATGGTACTACTTACCAATATGAATACTGTGTTCCACAAAAAACAAGTACTAAAGTAACTGATACTAGAGTAGTTTCTGATTTAAAAGAATATACTGATAAAGGTTATAAATTAGTTAAAGTTGAATGGAACTATAATGTTAGAAAAGTTGAAGAATATATAGAAGACACTATATGGACAGATGAACCATTAGATGTTATTCCAGAAGGATATGAATTCGTAAATAAATCTACTGTTAAAACAACTACATATGAAGATTTAATGAAATGGGTTGTTGATAAAGAAGATTTAGGAGAATATACACACAATATAATCACTACTACACAATATAAATATAAATATAACAATCCTGAAAAATATGTTATAGATATTATGTGGAGTGAATCAGATGTAGCTCCAGAAGGTTATGAGAAAACAGGTAATGAAGATACAACAACTGAAATTACTTATGAACCATTTAATAATTGGGTTGAATCTCAATCTGAATTAGGAGAATACATTTATAATATAAGAAGTGTTACTCAATATAAATATAAACATTTAGTAACTGAAAGATATATTAAAGATACTAAGTGGATAACTGAAAAACATGCTGAAGAAGGTTATGAATTAACTGAAAATGAAAGAACTACAACTAATACAACTTATATTAGTTTAGGTAAATGGGTTGATTCACAATCTGAATTAGGAGAATACACTTATAATATAGAAACTAGAACTTTATATAGATATAAAACTAGAACTACTACAAGTTCAAGTGAATATGTTTGGGGAACTAAACAACCAGATGGTTATGAACCAACTGGTAGAAGTAGAACTAGATTTATTTCTACAAGAGGTAATGTTCAAAAATAAGGAATTTAATAATTCCTTATTTTTTTGTGTTATAATTTATATAG
>CAMYZX010000040.1 GCA_947304025.1 uncultured Bacillota bacterium | reverse complement strand
TTAAATTTATCTGAAGTATCTAGATTAGTTTCTGATAATTCTTCAAATAATCTTCTTTGATTTCTATCTAGTTTTGTAGGCATAACTACATCTAAAACTATATATAAATCTCCTCTTTTTGAACCATTTGGTACTCCTCTACCTTTTATTCTTAATTTATCATTAGATTGAGAATAAGCAGGTATTGTTAAAATAATCTTACCATCAAGAGTAGGAACTTCTTTTTCTCCTCCAAGAACTGCTTCTGCTACATTAATTGGAAGAGTCATATATATGTCATTACCTTCTCTTTTAAATATAGGATCAGATTCTACTATAAATTCAACATAAATATCGCCATTTTCGCCACCATTTGATCCTACTTGGCCTTTTCCTTTAATTCTAATTTGTGAGCCTGTATCAACACCTTCTGGTATTGTTATAGTGACTATTTTTCTACTAACAACATATCCTTTACCTTTACAATCAGGGCATCTTCTTTCATATGTTTCACCAGTACCATTACAATCAGGGCATGTAGTTTCTGTAACAAATGATCCAAATAAAGATGCTTGGCTTCTTCTTACTTTACCAGTACCTGAACAAGTACTACATTTTTTAACGTCAAATCCACCTTTACCATCACAATTTTCACATTTTTCAGTTAAATCTAATGTAATGTCTTTTTTAGCTCCAAAAACAGCATCCTCAAAACTAATTTTCATTCTATAAAGAACATCATCACCTTTTTGAGGTCTATTCTTTCTTCTGCTTCCACCAAAACTACCACCAAACATATTAGATAAAATATCATCTAAATTAATGTCTTCAAAACCAAAACCAGATGTATTAAAACCACCATAGTTACCATAACTACCATATGGATTACCACCACCAGCATTATTATCAAAAGCAGCAGATCCAAATTGATCATAAGTTTTTCTTTTTTGTTCATCTCCTAAAACATCATAGGCTTCTTGAACTTCTTTAAACTTTTCAGCGGCATCTGGTTCTTTATTAAGATCTGGGTGATATTTCTTTGCAAGTTTTCTAAAAGCAGATTTAATCTCTGCATCAGAAGCAGATTTATCAACTCCTAAGACATCATAATAGTCTCTTTTTGCCATAATTATTCTCCTTTAATCTATATTTCCTGAAATTGTAATATTATCTAGTAGTAATGATACTCCTGAACTACATCTAGAGAATTCTTTTAAATCATTACCAACTTCTAAAACATTTGAGAATATATCAAATAAATTAGTTTGTAAAATAATCATATCTAATGCTCTAGTAATTTTACCATTTTCTACTAAGAATCCATCAGATTGTAATGATATATCTCCTGTTTGATAATTAATACCAGCATGGAAACTATGGCACTCACTAATAATTATTCCATTATCTAATTCTTTTATTAATTCATCATAAGATTTATCTCCCGGAACAATATACATATTAGCAGTACCACTAGCATTACCAGTTGGTTTAGTATTATTTTTAATTGCATACTCTAAAGTATTTAAAGGTAATTTAAATACTCCTTTATCTACAATAGTTTTATTATAAGTAAGAACTCCCTCACTATCAAAATGTTTATTAACAATAAACTTATCATTAATAGGTTCTTCTACTATAGTGATTTTATCTGAGAATACTTTCTTACCTAATTTACCAGTTAATGGTGATACTTTCATATCCATACTTTTTTCATAGAAAGCATTAGTAAATGCTCCTAGTAAATTATTTACTACTTGATTATTTAATATAACTTTATATTTATTTGTTTTAATAGATGTAGCATCTAATGCTAAACCTAAATCTATAATATACTTTTCTATTTCTTTTCTTATTTTTTCTATATCAAATTTATTATCATATAATCTATAATATGTTGTTTTATTTATATCCCCTTTTTTAGCACTAATAAATGCTCCTACTTTTAAATAAGCATACATATCATCCATATGATGTTCACTATTATCTATAGAACGTCTATCCTCTATATATTCAAATCCTGATTCTATATTTGCAATATAAGGATATTTCTTTCTAAAATCATCTAATTTCAATAGTTCATTTTTAATATAATTCATATCTATCTTAATACTAGTATCAGTATTAGACTTATAATCATTATCACATAATCTATTTTGATTATCATTATCAATTAAAGTAGCATTATTAATAATAGTTTTAATTATCTCTTCTTGATTATTTAGATTTTCTACATCTAAAACTACCATTTTACCATTATATATTGCTTTTATTTGATAAGTTTCTTCTTTATTAATATCAAAATTAGTCATTTCAGTATTTAATACTTCAACTGAATATTCTTTACATTCATCAGTAAGAATTTCAATATCAATATTATTCTTCTTAGCTAGAGCAATTAAATTCTTAATCATCAGATTCACCTCCAACTAATATACTAGATATTTTAATAGTAGGTTGTCCCATAGTAACATGAACCCATCCAGAAGCAGCACCACAGTTACCTCCATCATAATCAAAATCATCACTAACCATTTCTACATTATTTAAAATATCTAAAGCATTTCCTATTAGAGTAGCTCCTTTAACACATTCTGCTATTTTACCATCTCTAATCATATATGCTGTATCACATGCAAAGTTAAACTTACCAGTTTCAGTATCAACTGAACCACCACCAAGTTCAACTGCATATAAACCAAAATCTATACTTTTTATCATATCTTCTACTTTATCAGTTCCAGGTTTTAAATATGTATTATTCATTCTTGAAACCGGAGCAAGTCTATAACATTGTCTACGAGAAGATCCTGTTAATTCTAGATTTAATAATCTATTATTTATTTCATCATTAAAATTATTTTTAAGAATACCATTTTCTATCATAATATTCTTTCTAGTAGGAACACCTTCATCATCTATAATTGTAGAACCCCAATATCCTTCTAAACTACCATCATCTATAATAGTTACTTTATCTGAAGCAACTTTTTGACCTATCTTACCAGCTAAAACACTTTGATTTTTAGAAGTAGCTGCTGCTTCCATAGCATGACCACATGCTTCATGGAATATAACTGCTCCTTCCCCTTTATTAAGTATTACTGGCATAGTCTTACCAACACAATTCTTAGCATATAATTTATCTACACCATATTTAATAGCATTATTTATTTTTTCTTCAACATCTTTATCTAATAATTCCATATTCCCATTTAAAGACCAAGTTATATATGAAGTAGAATGTAAATCTTTATCTTTAAATGTAATATTTATACCTATTCTAGCAAAATGTCTTAATTCATTTTTAAATAATCCATGATAATTAGAAATAGTAACATCTTTATTATCAAATAATATAGACATACTTACTTGTTCTATTCTATTATCTTTACTTCTTATTTTTTTATCTAAAGAACTCATATATTCTTTAATTACATTTTCATCAGTAACAGGGTTACATTTCATTTCATATTTTTCTAATTCATTTAACTTAATATCTTTATATTTAATAGGTTCATTAATATTAGATATTAATTCATCTACTAAAGTATCTATTTCTCCAATATTATGATAATTAATAGAACCATAATATATTTCAGATCCTTTAGCAATTCTTAAACCTACTCCATCAATTGAATCATATGAAATTTTATCTAGTTTAGAATCAATAAAACTATATACTTTATTTATTGTTTTTTCTTCATATATTTCAGAAAAATCAGCTCCAGTTGATAATAATTTATTGATTATTTTTTCGTGAGTTTCTCTATTCATGGTAATTCCTTTCTAATCAAAACAGAAAGTTCTAGTCACCTAGAACTTATCTATTATTTTTCTTCGTATTCAGCGTCTTTTACATCTTTAGCTTCATCATCAGTCTTAGTTTCATCTTTTGATTCTTCAGCTTGTTTCTTAGAAGCTTCTTCATATACTTTTTGACCTAAAGCCATAGCTTTTTCATTTAATTTATCTTTAGCTGCTTTCATCTTATCTATATCATCAGTTTCAATAGCATCTTTTGCTTCTTTAATAGCTTCTTCAGCTTCAGATTTTTCTTTATCTCCAATCTTATCTGCTAAATCTTTAATTGCTTTTTCAGTAGCATATATTAATTGTTCAATATCATTTTTAGTATCTACTTTTTCTTTTCTTTCTTTATCTTTTTCTTTATTAGCTTCAGCTTCTTTTACCATCTTAT
>CAMYZX010000039.1 GCA_947304025.1 uncultured Bacillota bacterium | reverse complement strand
GTATTTGCAGAATATGTTTTAGAGAATTAGCATATAAAGGTGAAATACCAGGTGTTAAAAAATCAAGTTGGTAAGAAGGAGGATATATTTATGGTAGTATCAAGTCCAATTGCTGATATGCTTACTAGAATTAGAAATGCTAATCAATTAAGATATGCAGAAGTTTCTATGCCTCTTTCAAAAATGAAAGAAGAAATAGCAAGTATATTAAAGAATGAAGGATATATTAGTGATTATAGTAAAGATGATAAAACTTTAACTTTAACACTAAAATATGGTGCAAATAAAGAAAGAGTAATTTCTGGATTAAGATGTATATCTAAACCAGGATTACGTGTATATGCTCAAGCTGAAGAAGTTCCATACGTATTAAACGGATTAGGAATCGCTATTTTATCAACATCTAAAGGAGTTATGACTGATAAAGAAGCTCGTAAAAATGGTGTTGGTGGAGAAGTTTTAGCATATATTTGGTAACAAAAGTAAGGAGAATAAGAATATGAGCCGTATAGGAAATAGAGAATTAACAATACCTGCTGGAGTTACAGTAACTGTAGAAGATAAAGTTGTAACTGTTAAAGGTGCAAAAGGTGAATTAAGTTTAACTTTAAAAGATGGTATCAGTGTTAAGATAGAAGAAACTAAATTAACAGTTGAATCTAAAGGTAAAGCTAAATTTGATAATGCTATGCATGGTACAACTAACTCATTAATCAAAAATATGATTAAAGGTGTTAGTGAAGGTTATTCTAAAGGATTAGAAATAATTGGTGTTGGATATAGATTCCAAGTTAGAGGAAATGTTCTTGTAGTTAATGCAGGATATTCTCATCCAGTTGAATTAGCTATTCCACAAGGATTAACTATTGAAACAGTTTCAAATACTGAAATTACAGTAAATGGTATTGATAAAGAATTAGTTGGCGAATTCGCTGCTAAGGTTAGAAAAGTTAGAAAACCTGAACCATATAAAGGTAAAGGTGTTCGTTATAAAGATGAATTCGTTCGTCGTAAAGAAGGAAAGAAAGCATCTAAATAGTAGAAAAGGAGAGTCTTATATATGATTAAGAAAGTATCAAGAAATGAATCTCGCTTAGAAAGACATAAAAGAGTAAGAGCTAAAGTATCTGGTACAAAAGATATTCCAAGATTAAATGTATTTAGATCAGCTAAACACATTAGTGTTCAAATTATTGATGATGTTGAAGGGAAAACATTAGTTTCTTGTTCATCTATGGATAAAGATTTAAAAATCACTAATGGTGGAAATATAGAAGCAGCTAAGATTGTTGGTGCTGAAATAGCTAAAAGAGCTAAAAAAGCAAAAATTACTAAAGTAGTTTTTGATAGAGGTGGATATTTATACCACGGAAGAGTTGAAGCATTAGCAGATGCAGCTAGAGAAAACGGATTAGAATTTTAATAAGGAGCGAGTATATGGAAAAGAAAGAAAGAAATATGCGTAAGCAAGAAGATAATTATAAAGATGAAGTATTATCACTTCGTCGTGTTACAAAAGTAACAAAAGGAGGACGTACTCTACATTTTTCAGCTACTGTTGCAGTAGGAGATAAAAAAGGAAAAGTAGGTATTGGTTCTGGAAAATCTAGCGAAGTAGTAGATGCTATTAAGAAAGCTAGAATGCAAGCTGTTAAAAATATTAAGAAAATAGATATCGTTGATGGAAGAACTATATCTCATGATATTATTGGTGAAGCTGGAGCAGCTAAAGTATTACTTAAGCCTGCTAAAGCCGGTACTGGTATTATCGCTGGAGGTCCAGTTAGAACTGTTCTAGAATTAGCAGGACTAAAGGACGTTGTATCTAAATCACTAGGATCTAATACAAAGATTAATACTTCTAAAGCAACTATGAGAGCTTTAGTATCTCAAAAGAGTGCTGAACATATAGCTAGTCTTAGAGGTAAATCAGTAGAGGAGATTAGATAGTATGGAATTAAGTAATTTAAAATATACTAAAGGTTCTATTCAAACTCGTAACAGAGTAGGTAGAGGAATCGGTAGTGGAAACGGAAAAACTTCAGGAAGAGGTCAAAAAGGACAAAACGCTAGAAGTGGTGGTGGAGTTAGACCTGGTTTTGAAGGAGGACAAAATCCATTAGTATTTAGAATTCCAAAGAGAGGTTTTAATAACTATAACTTTGAAACTAAATATGCAATTATAAATGTTGGTGATTTAAATAATTTTAAAGAAGGTACAGAAATAACTCCAGAATTATTAAAAGAAATGGGATTAGTTAAAGACATGAAAGATGGTCTTAAAGTACTTGGTAATGGAGAAATTACTAAGAAATTAACAGTAAGCGCAAATAAATTTTCAAAAGAAGCAAAACAAAAAATAGAACAAGCTGGTGGAAAAGCGAAGGTGATCTAGTATGTTTTCTAAAATAAAAGATATATTTGCAAAAAGAAATAAAGAACTAAGAAAAAGAATATTATTTACATTAATATGTTTAGCAATATTCATTATAGGAACAAATGTAAGAATACCTGGAACAACTGAAAATAATAATTTAGGATTCCTAGAATTATTAAATGTTATTGGTGGAGGAGCTTTAAAGAATTCATCAATATTTGCATTAGGTGTTATGCCTTATATCAGTGCATCTATCGTAGTTCAATTACTTCAAATGGATATTATTCCATACTTCTCAGATTTAGCTAAAGAAGGTTATGCTGGAAGAAGAAAGTTAAATAGAATTACTAGATACTTAGGTATCGGTGTTGCATTAGTTCAAGGATTTATGTTATCACTAAGTATATTAGGAACAAATGCTACTGCATTTGAATATGTTAAAGTTTCTTTAATATTAACTGCAGGTACTGCATTCTTATTATGGATTGGTGATCAAATAACACAAAAAGGTATAGGTAATGGTTTATCACTAATTATCTTATCAGGTATCGTTGTTTCATTCCCTTATATGATGAGTGAAGCATTTAAGACATTTGTTTTAGGAAATAGTAATTTATTCTTAGGAATTATTTCATTTATAGTTTATTTAATTATATATTTTGCAATCGTAGTAGGAGTTGTATTCATTTCTGAATCAGAAAGAAGAATTCCTATTCAATATTCAAATAAAACTACTAGTTCATATGGAGCTAAACAAACATATATACCTTTTAAAGTAAATGCTGCAAGTGTTATTCCTGTAATATTTGCATCTGCATGTATAAGTATTCCACAAGTAATTGGAAAATTTATAACTAATGAAGGATATTTAAAGTTTGTTAATTCATATTTAAATTATAATACAACTGTTGGATTAATAGTTTATCTATTATTAATAGTTATATTTAGTTATGTATATACATTACTTCAATTTAGACCTGAAGAAATAAGTAAAAATTTACAACAAAATGGTGGATATATTCCAGGAATTAGACCTGGTGTTGAAACTAAAAAATATATTACTAAAGTATTAGTTAGAATAACTACATTTGGTACATTATTCTTAGTTGTAATAGCAGCATTACCAATATTATTCCAAAATTACTCTAATGTACAAAATACAAATATTTCAATTGGAGGAACTGGATTAATAATCGTTGTAGGTGTTGCACTTGAAACATTCAAGCAAATTGAAAGTGTATTAGAACAAAAAGAATATAAAGGAAGATTTTAATATGAAGTGCATTATTTTACTAGCTTCTCCAGGAGCTGGAAAAGGTACAGCATCAGATTATATTGAAAACAAGTATGGATATAAACATATATCTACTGGCAGTCTATTAAGAAACGAATCTCTTGTTAATGAAGAGATTAAATCTTTAATTGATAAAGGGTTATTCGTTTCTAATGAAACTGTTTTGGAGGTATTAAAGAAAAATATTCATGATGAAAATATGATTCTTGATGGTATACCTAGGAATTTAGAACAAGCTAAGATATTAGATTCATTTTTAGAAGAAAATAATATTGAGTTAGAAAAAGTTATATTTATAGATATAGATAAAGAAATAGCAGCATCTAGAGTAGAAAATAGATTAACTTGTGAGAAATGCAAGAGAGTTTATAACAAAGAAATAACAAATAGTAAAGTATGCATGACATGTGGTGGTAATTTAATAACTAGAGAAGATGATACTAAAGAAGTATTTGAGAAGAGATATGATACATATCTTAAAGAAACAAAACCTTTAGTAGATTATTATAAAGATA
>CAMYZX010000038.1 GCA_947304025.1 uncultured Bacillota bacterium | reverse complement strand
TATCATTATATTGGATAGCATCTACTGTATTTACAATAGTTCAAAACTTAATTGCAATGCAAATTAAAAAGAGTAAAAAGGCAAAAAATTAAAGGAGTAGCACTATGAAGACATATACATTTGAAGGTAAAAATCTAGAAGAATTAACATTACAAGCTCTAAAAGAATTAAATGTTAAAGAAGATGAAATGATAACTGATGTTAAGGAAGAAACAGTAGGTTTATTAAGAAAGAAAAAATACACATTAAATGTAGTATTAAAAAGTGATGTTTTAGAATATTCTAAAAAACTATTAAAAGATATAGTTGAAGGAATGGGAATTAAAGATGTAATTATTGAATCACAAAGAAAAGATAATTTTATTAAATTAACTCTTCATTCATCAGATAATTCTATATTAATAGGTAGAGATGGAAGAACTTTATCATCATTACAAAACTTAATTAGAACATCAGTATCTAATCAAACAGGAATATATTTTAATATAATTCTAGATGTTGAAAACTATAAAGTTAAAAAAGAACATAATATAGAAAGATTAGCTAAGAAATTAGCAAAAGAAGTTCTAAGAACTAAAGAACCAATTACTATGGATTCTATGAATTCTTATGAAAGAAGATTAGTACATAATGCACTAGCTAATTTCAAAGGAATTACTTCCGATAGTGAAGGGGAAGAACCAAACAGAAGAATAGTAATTAAACCAGTAGAATAGAGTCTTATGACTCTTTTTTATTTAAAATAATATGATATAATTAAAAAAGGAAGTGAGAACATGGAAGATACAATTGTAGCTATCTCTACTGCTCTTGGAGTAGGAGCGATTTCAATAATAAGAGTATCAGGTAATGATACATTAAATATTGTTAATAAAATATATGACCAAGATATAACTAAATATGAAGCTAATACTATTAATTATGGTCATATAGTAGATAATGGTACAGTAATTGATGAAGTATTAGTATCAGTATTTAAGGCTCCTAAAACATATACTAAAGAAGATATAGTAGAAATTAATTCACATGGAGGAATAGCAGTTACTAACAAAATAGTAGAATTATTGCTAGAAAATGGATGTAGACAAGCTGAACCAGGCGAATTTACTAAAAGAGCATTCTTAAATGGAAGAATAGACCTTCTAGAAGCAGAATCAGTAATGGATCTTATAGATGCTAAAACAGATACTGCTAGAAAAATGGCTATTAATGGTGTAGATGGTAAATTATCTAAGAAAATAAATGCTATTAGAGATTTAGGATTAGATTTAATATCTAATATTGAAGTAAATATAGATTATCCAGAATATGAAGATATAGAAGTAATGACAATAGAGAAGGTAAGAGAGTTCTCTGAAAAATTAAATAAATCTATTGATGAACTTTTAAAAGATTCTGAAAACGGGAAGCTTATTAAAGAAGGTATTAATACAGTTATTATAGGAAGACCAAATGTAGGTAAATCAAGTATATTAAACTGTTTATTAAATGAAGATAAAGCAATAGTAACTGATATTCCTGGTACAACAAGAGATGTTGTTGAAGGAGCAATTAGATTAAATGGAATACTTATTAACTTCTTAGATACTGCAGGAATTAGAGAAACAGATAATAAAGTAGAAAAAATTGGTGTAGATAAATCTTTATCTCTAATAGATCAAGCAGATTTAGTATTATTAGTATTCAATAATAACGAAAAATTTACTAAAGAAGATGAAGAATTATTAGAAAAAACTAAGAATAAAAAGAGAATAATAGTTATTAATAAAATTGATTTAGATACTAAAATAGATAAAGAATTTGAAGATGCTGTAAAGATATCTGCTAATGAAGACGTAGAACCATTATTAAAGAAAATAAATGAATTATTTGAATTAGATAAGATTAATAATGGAGATATGACTTATTTATCTAACATAAGAACAATTAATCTATTAAAACAAGCTAAGAAAGTTTCTAAAGAATTAATTACATCTTTAGATAATGATCTTCCAATAGATATGCTTGAAATAGATATAAGAAATATATTAGATCTATTAGGAGAAATAACAGGTCAAAAATATGATAATGAATTAATAGATAGATTATTTAGTAACTTCTGTCTAGGAAAGTAGGAAACATGAATATAGCAATTATAGGTAGTGGGAGTTTTGGTTGTGTACTTGCAAAAATGTTAAGTAAAAAAAATAATGTTAAAATATGGTCTTATCTTCAAGAAGAAGCAGATATGATCAACAATGAACATAAATGTATGTTTGTAGATAACTTAGTACTAGATGATAGTGTAATAGCATCAACAGATTACCAAAAAGTAATAGAAAACAGTCAAATAATAGTACTTGTAACACCGTCAAGAGTTGTAAGAGAAACCTGCAAAAACATTAAGAATTATGTTACTAATCAAGAAATAGTACTTTTATCTAAAGGAATGGAAGAAGAAAAGCTTCTAAGTGAAGTAATTTTCGAAGAATTAGGTAAAACTACAAGTGTAATTTCAGGACCATCTCATGCAGAACAAATCACAAGAAATATACCTACATTTGTAATGTATTCAGGTAATAAAGATTTAAAAGAAGTATTTGAAACAGAAAATTTTCATTTAACTTATACAGATGATTCTATCGGAATGCAACTAGGTGCTACCTTAAAGAATATTGTGTCTTTAGGATCAGGAATAGTTGAAGGTTTAGGATATGAATCAAATACATTATCTTATTTCATAACTGAAGGATTAAGAGAAATAAATAAGATAGCAGTTAATTTAGGAGCTAAATCAGAAACAATATATGGTTTAGCAGGACTAGGAGATTTATTAACAACATCTCTATCAATGGATTCAAGAAATAAAAGGGCAGGTCTATTACTTGCACAAGGTAAATCTATCGATGAAGTAAGAAATGAAATAGGTATGACTATCGAAGGATTAGATAGTTTAAAATCTGGATATTTACTAGCTAAGAAATATAATATAAATGCTAAAATAATAGATAATTTATATAATATTATATATAACAACAAAGATGTAAAAACAATATTAGATTAATATTGTTTTTTAAATATTTTCAAAAAATTAAATTTTGTAGTATAATACATATGCTTTTTAAGAAAAGAGGTGAAGTTCATGAAATGTGACGTTATCGTTGTTGGTGGTGGACATGCTGGTTGTGAAGCAACACTTGCTACTGCTAAAATGGGATTCAAAACAATTTTAGTTACTGGTTCAATCGATAAGATTGCAATGATGCCATGTAATCCACATATCGGTGGATCTGCTAAAGGTATAGTTGTTAGAGAAATTGATGCATTAGGTGGTATGATGGGTAAAGTCGCAGATAGAACTTTACTTCAAATGAAAATGCTTAACTTTGCTAAAGGACCAGCAGTTAGATCTTTAAGATCACAAGGAGATAAAGTTGCTTATCCTAAAGAAATGCAAAGAATATTAAAAGAAGAAAAGAATGTTACTCTTGTTGAAGAAATGGTTGAAGATTTAATAATTGAAGATTCCACAGTAAAAGGTATAGTACTTTCTAATGGGGAAAAGATTGAATCTAAAGCTGTTATTTTGACAACAGGTACATATATGAAAGCAGATATTCTTGTAGGTGACACTCGTAAGAGAGAAGGTCCTTCTCATACAAGACCATCACTATATTTAAGTGAAAATCTTGAAAAATTAGGATTTAAAATACTAAGATTAAAGACTGGAACACCACAAAGAATTGAACGAAGTTCTATTGATTTTACTAAGTGTAAGATGGAACCAGGGGATGATAAACTTTATACATTCTCATTTGATGATAAACCATACTATAAAGTTGAAGAACAAGAACCTTGTTACTTAACTTATACTACTGAAAAGACTCATGAAATAATAAGAAAAAATCTTAATAAATCTAGTATGTATGGTGGAATAAAAGAAAAATTAGGAGTAGGTCCAAGATACTGTCCATCTATCGAAGATAAAGTAGTTAGATTCGCAGATAAAGAAAGACATCAATTATTCCTAGAACCAGAAAGTAGATATTTTGATGATATATATCTTCAAGGATTCTCTACAAGTATGCCACCAGAAGTTCAAGATGAAATGGTACATTCATTACCAGGTTTAGAAAATGCTAAAATCTTAAGATATGGTTATGCAATTGAGTATGATGCGATTGATTCAAAAGATTTATATCCATCTTTAGAAACAAAAATAATTTCAGGTCTTTATACTGCAGGACAAATAAATGGTACTAGTGGTTATGAAGAAGCAGCAT
>CAMYZX010000037.1 GCA_947304025.1 uncultured Bacillota bacterium | reverse complement strand
GGTATTCTAGCACCCATTTTAGTAAATTTCTTAGGATCTTTTAAGAAATCTATTAATTCTTGTAATTCTTCTTTTTCTTCAGTTAAACCAGCAACATTTTCAAATGTTACTTTATTCTTATCTGATTGTAGTTTAGCTCTACTCTTACCAAAATCCATAGATTTTGAATTAGCACCTATTTGTTTATTTAAGAACCATAATAATGCTCCTCCTATTAATAAATAAGGTACTACATTAATTAAGAATGTAAAGAATATACTACTTGTTGGATCAGAACTAATTTTAACTTTAAAATTATTCTTAGTTTGATAATCATTAATTGTATTGATTGTATCATCTGATAAAGGTGCAGTAGTATAGTAACTTTCTTTATTACCATAGCCTTTCATTCTTCCTGTAATCTCGTATATTGAACCCTTAGTATTAGGTGATAATTCTACTGTTTCTACTTTATCCTTCTTTAAATTTTTAATAAAAGTAGAATAGTTCATATTATGAACTTTAGAAGTCATCATAGTACTAACAAAGTATATAACTACTAGTACTAATACTAATGCTATATAAGGCGTAATATTTCTTCTTGTTTTTTTACTCATTTTTATCCCTCCTTGTATACCATAATATTATATCATAATTTCCAGTCTTTAATCTATCATATTTAGATTTTTTTAGTCCTGGAATCCATACTATATTGTCATTTGAGTCTACTACTAATGGATAATTATCTCTTAAAGATTTATCTATCTTAGAATCTATAAATAAATCTTTAATTTTCTTCTTGCCATTTAAATTTAATATTTCGATATAATCTCCATCTTTTCTGTTTCTAGCATATAAAGGAAGAGATATATCTTTACTATTTAAATGACATACAAAGTTATTAGTAAGATCTGTTTCTTCAACTTTTTTAATAATATAGTCTCCAAGTACTACTTTATCTTTAATAGCTATTTTATAATTATCTAACTTATCTGTATCTTTAATATATAACTTATCATAACTCTTTTCTAACATAATATTATTAGGTAATGTAATAAATGTATTAGGTTTATTGCTATCTATTAAATCTAATATACTTTGTACATGTTTAGATTCAATTAGATTAATATTAGATTTATAGTTATTAAATAAGTATTTATTAATTACTCTTTTAACAATATATCTATCTTCTTTTAATAATAAATCTAAATCAATAATATTGTCTTTAACTATATCCATATATCTACTAGATACATATTTATCTATAAAGTTATTAGATTCTTCTAATTCTTCACTAAAAGTTAAATATTTTTTATGGATGTTTTTATTTTCTTTCTTTAATACTGGTAATATATCTAATCTATATCTATTTCTAGTATATTTCTTATCAAAATTAGATTTATCTATTCTATAGTCTATATGCTTTTCATCTAAATATTCAAGAATTTCATCTTTTGTATAAAATATTAATGGTCTATAAATACAATAATTATCCCTTAGACTAATCTTATTAAAACCACTATAACCATCTATAGTAGAACCTCTAGTAAGTCTCATAAGAATTGTTTCTACTAAATCATCTCCATGATGAGCAAGTAATAAATATTTAGATTTATGTTTCTTTAGTACTGATTCATAGAAACTATATCTTTTTTCTCTAGCTTCATTTTCAATAGAGTTAGTATCATAATCTCCTAATTTAATACCTTCGAATAATAGGTTATGATCTGATGAGAATTTTTTAACAAATTCATATTCTTCATCAGATTCCTTTCTTAGGTTATGATTAATATGTGCTACTACTATGTTTAATCTTTTTTCTTCTTTTAATTCTAAAAGTAGATTTAATAAGCACATAGAATCTGGTCCACCAGAGACACCTACTACTAGAGTAGATCCATTAGGTAAATTTTCTCTAATAAATTTAATTGATTCATCCATAAAAATCACCTTGGTATGTATTATAACATATAATAATAAAAAAGAGGATTATTTATCCTCTTTTTTTGGTTTTCCTTCTTGTGATTCAAAAGAAAGTACTTTTGTACCAGTTTTAGTACCTTTTTTCTTTTCTTTAAACATATCTTCACATTTAATTACAAATTCTTTATCATATGGTCCAGCTTCTTTAACATATATTGAGTTATAATCATAATACATGCCTATTTCTAAAACTGTTCCTCCACATTTAATATTATAGTAATAACGATTATCTGTGTATTGTTCAGTACCAATAGTCTCTGCAATATCTAAACTATCAGCATATACACAAACTGTATCAAGAAAAGGTCCTAAACCTCTATGAACTTCATCATATGGCTCTGAAGGTTTAATTGTGTGAGGCGCATGCACTGTCCCATTCTTTTCAACATATTCAAAAAGTTTTTTTGCATAATCAATATCAATCTTTGTCATAATATACTCCCTGATAATTATATTATACCATAATAATAAAAAAAGAAGAATTACTTCTTCTTTAACAACTAGTGTCATCCTTAAGAGCTTCTGAAAGAGGATGTAGTCCATCATCACACCAAGATGGAGCTGGATCTAAAGTTTTTAATTTCTTTTTTACATGAGGAATTGCATTGATTTCCACATTAAAAGGTCCTCTTTCAAATTCAAAGGTCATTTTATCTCTTTTGATTGTTTCAATATCATATCCAAATATATTTTGATTAACTGTTCTAATATTAGGCTCTGATTCTTGAAGTTTTTCTATTCTTTTAATAAAAGATTTTGCTTCGTCTAATAATTGTTCTTCAGTCTCAGATGTTAAATGTCTTTCTGTATATGCTGTTTCTGCTTTAAATCCGTTTTCGTTATCATAAACAACAGTTCTACTAGTTGAGGTAGCAGACTCAAAATAACAAGATACCTCCCCTTCACTATAAAGTACTCTTTGTACTGTATTACCAATTCTTAAATCTACACTTAAATGAGTTTCTTCAGTACCACTAAATAAACTTCTTATATCTGAAACAACTTCAGTAATATCACTTCTTACAAAAGACTTTAAATATTTTTTAAATATTTTAAAATATTCTTCATAATCTTCAAATGACATATTACCATCCATCTTATATGATGCTGTAATTGAATCAGTTTCTGGGCTATCTTCATCACATGTAGAGTATAAAAAATGTGGTGTATTTATAAATTCTTGTGTTTTTTCCATAATACCTCCCGAATAATTGATTTATATTATATCAAAAAAAATTAAAAAAAAGAAGAATTAGTCAGCTAATTCTTCTTCTAATACATCAAGTGGTTCTTCGTCATAATATTCATTTTCCATAGTATAGTCTACTTTAGAATATTGTTTTAATCCAGTACCAGCTGGGATTAATTTACCAATTATAACGTTTTCTTTTAAACCTTTTAATTCATCAAGTTTACCATTAATTGCAGCATCAGTAAGAACTCTTGTAGTTTCTTGGAATGATGCAGCTGATAAGAATGAATCAGTTTCTAGAGATGCTTTAGTTATACCTAATAAGATAGGTCTACCAGTAGCTGGTTTCTTACCTTCTAGGATAGCATTCTTGTTAACTTCTCTAAATTCGTTAATAGAAACAACTTTACCAACTAACATGTTAGTATCTCCTCTATCAACTATTCTAATTCTATTTATCATTTTTCTAGCAATCATTTCGATGTGTTTATCTGAGATATCAACACCTTGTGATGCATAAACTTTTTGAACTTCTTGAATTACATATTGTTGAACAGTTATTGGATCTGTTACAGCAAGTAATTCTTTTGGAGAAATTGAACCTTCATTAAGCATATCACCTGGTTTAACTTTATCTCCAGCTTGAACTCTAATCTTAACACCATAATTTGTAGTTTGTTCACGAGTTTCTTTATCATTCTTAATAGTAACTTTAAATTTACCATTTAAGTTTTCAACATCAGTAACTTCACCAGCAATTTCAGCAACTGAAGATTTCATCTTTGGAGTTCTTGCTTCGAATACTTCTTCAACTCTTGGAAGACCTTGAGTTATATCGTCTTCAGAAGCAACACCACCAGAGTGGAATGTTCTCATTGTTAACTGAGTACCTGGTTCACCGATAGATTGAGCAGCCATAATACCTACAGCTTCACCTATCTCAACTATATTATTAGTAGCTAAGTTTCTACCATAACATTTTCTACAAACACCGTCATGAGTTTTACAAGTAAGTGTTGTTCTTATTTCAACTTCTTCAATACCTGCTTTTATGATCTTGTCTGCTATATTATCAGTTATATATTCATTTTTATCAATAATAACTTCTTTAGTTTTTGGATCAATAACTTTCTTGTTAGTAAATCTACCAACAATTCTGTTTCTTAAACTTTCAATAACACTTCCATCTTTATCATTGATAAATGCTCTAACTGTAACACCTTGAATAGTACCACAGTCTTCTTCTTTAACAACAACATCTTGAACAACATCAACAAGTCTTCTTGTTAAGTA
>CAMYZX010000036.1 GCA_947304025.1 uncultured Bacillota bacterium | reverse complement strand
GTATTAAAACTTATATCCATACATTTACAAAAGGATATCCTACTGATGTAGATACTATCGTTAGTGAAGAAGGGTATGGTGCTAATCCATATGTAGAAACAACTAGACCACTAGTTATTGTAAATGCTCCAGGACCAGGAAGTGGTAAATTAGCAACATGTTTATCACAAATTTATCATGAAAATTTAAGAGGAGTTAATGCTGGATATGCTAAATTCGAAACATTCCCAGTATGGAATTTACCTCTAAAACATCCAGTTAATATGGCTTATGAAGCTGCCACTGCAGATCTAGAAGATGTTAATATGATAGATTCATTCCATCTTGAAAAATATGGTAAAACAGCAGTTAACTATAATAGAGACTTAGAGATGTTCCCTGTATTAAAACAAATATTATCTAAAGTTAGTGATAAAACATTATATTATTCTCCAACAGATATGGGAGTTAATATGGTTGGTTTATGTATAACTGATAATAAGATAGTAGAAGAAGCATCTAAAAAAGAAATCGTTAGAAGATATTTTAATGAAAAAAATAATTATAAATTAGGTCTAAGTGATGAAAATACTTGTGAAAAAATAAAACTATTAATGAACGAATTAAATATAGACACTAATTATCTAGATGTAGTAAAAGTAGCATTAGATAAGAAGGAAGAAAAGAAATGCCATGTAATAGCTATTAAAGTAGGTAAAAAGATTATTACAGGAAGACAAACAGATATTTTAACACCTGCTAGTAGTGCTATATTAAATGCAATTAAATACTTAAGTAAAATACCTGATGATATAGATTTATTATCACCAAAAGTATTAAAACCTATATTAGCCTTAAATGAAAATTTAGGCGGTAATAATAAGTTATTAACTTTACCAGAAGTATTAACTGCACTTGAAATATGTTCAGTAACAAATCCTATGATTGAAAAAGCATTATCTTGTTTACCTAAATTAAAAGATGCAGAAGCACATGCAACATATATTGTTGAAAACGGTGATAGAAAAGTATTTAAAGAGTTAAAAATTAATTTAACTTGTGAAAATGAATTTTTATCAGATATAGAATTTATAGAATAAAGGATTACCTTTATTCTTTTTTGTGATATAATGGATTTATAAAGAGGTGTAGTATGAAGAAAAAAATATTTTTTGTAGTATTAATATTAATAGCTGCAGTAGCATTCGTATTTATCCACAAAATACATTCTGATTATAAAAAATCTGATGCTTATAAGTTTAAAACCGAATATGAAAACTTGAATGGTGTTAAAAACGATTATGGTAAAACATATAGATCATTAAACATATCTAAGAAAAATAAAATAATTTATTCTACTGCTGAGGAAATAGTAAGAAAAACTAAAGATAAAGAAACATTTATTGTTTATTTTGGTTTTAGAAAATGCCCTTGGTGTAGAAGTATGATAGAAAATTTAGTAGATTTATCTATTGAAAAAGATATAGATATATATTATGTAGATGTACTTGATATAAGAGATACTATTGAATATATAGATGGAGACTATAAAACTACTAAAGAAGGCGATAAATACTATATGGAATTATTAGATTTATATGCTGATGTATTAAGTGATTATACTATTAAACTTCCTGAAGGAGAAAATCCATCTATGGATGCTTATATTCCTGAAAAGAGAATATATGCTCCTAATGTAATCGCAGTAGTTAATGGAGAAGCAAAAGAAATGGTTGAAGGTGTTTCTGAAGAATTAGAAGATCCATACGGAGAAATAACTAAAGAAATGAATAATGCTTCTATAAAACAATTAGAATGTATATTTAAATGTATTGAAGAAGCCGGTGTTTGTACTGGACCAGCAACATGCTAAAAAAAAGAACAAATTTAATTTGTTCTTTTTTTACATTAAACTCCATAGAGTTACCATAATTCCACCATCATAACAAGTATACATAATTAAATCAGAATCCATATTAAAGAATGAATATCCTTCAGTATCTACTAAATCTGGACCTGTATTATAACCCTTAGATTTTTGAATTAGTCTATATCCGATTGTAGAACCATCACCAAATTTAATATATGCAGTAGCTCCTTCATATAAACCAGTTAAGACACTAAATCCTTGAGTATCATGGTCTGCAATAACTAATCTATTATGGCTTGCATAAAAAGCAGCACTATCATAATTATCTACGATTTCTTGTAAAGATAAATCAGAATATGTATACACATTATAGTCATATAATGCGACATCATACCATGATACATATAATCTACCATAAGTACCATATGTTTCAGTATTTTGATATACATTATTATATTCTTCTACTACAGAAGTTTGAATAACATCATAACTTTCTGTTTGTATTTCCTCTTGCTGTTTATCTAATAAATCTTGTTCTTCTTTTATTTTGTTTATATCTTCTTCAATAATATTAGATTCATTCTTAATCTCAACTAATGTTTTTTCATTTAGTTTAGTATAAGCATCAGTCTTCACATTAGTAAAACTAGCAGAAAATAATACTAATGTATACAATAATACAATTGTAAATTTCTTCATAACTCAAACCCCTTTGAATTGCGAAATATTTAACCATAAATATCTAATATTGTCAAATTTTTGGAGCATTCTTTTTTTATTTTATAAATATGATATAATTTTATTTAGAAAGGATACGTATTATGTTTGATGATAAAGTCTTAGAAATTGTTAAAAAATATCCAGATAAAGCCTTTATATTAGAACTAGCACGAGATGGAATCGTAGCTATAACAAATACTGAAAAATACAAAAATGATCCTGAAATATTACATATTTCAGGGGATAGTGGTATGAGCAAACAATTTTTTATAGATATAATATCAAATGATTCTTCATATGATAAAATAAAACAAATATATGAAAATGGGCTTTATGGTGTATGTTCTTTTCTTGCGGATGAAGACGGCGAATTTGTTGCTCAACAAAACTTTGATAGAATGAATGTTGTGAGATTTGCAAGACAAGTATTAGATGTAGATAGTATTAAAGATAGATGTAAACAACTAATAGATTATGTATCCTATAATAAATTTAAAGAAAAACAAAGTAGATCTACTTATGAAACTCAAATAGATGGTAAGAATTATAGATTTTCAGTAAGATCTATACTTGAGTTTATGGAAATGGATAGTTCTAATTTTGATAGAATAATTTCTACTCAATCATTCTATGGTGGAGTTCCTATAGATAAATATTTATATGCAGTTAAGAAGTATTTTGGTGAAAAGAAAATACTTGAGAATTATGAAATAGATGACTCTACAAGAGAAAAAATAGAGTATAAACTAGAAGAGATTAATTCTTGCAAAAAAGTAGATATAGAAGCATTAAATACATTCCTAGAATTAGATGATATTTTATTTGATAAAATAAAAGTCGATAAAAAATTAAGAAATTATTTTTTGAGTGGTATTCCTAAAGAATTTACAGATATAGAAAAAGCAATATACTTATATATTAAAATGTGTAAGACTTTAACATATGATGAAGAATATTATGCTGTAAATCAAAAAGGGCCTTTCTCAGAAAAACATAAAAATATTAATTATATTCCCAGAATTACATTAGAAAATAACAAAGTGGTTTGTTATGAGTTCATTTCAATTTTTTCTAAATTGTTAAATGAATTAGGTATAAACTATAAAACTCTAATATCTGTTAAAGATGTAAATAGAGAATACTATCTTGATGATGAAATCTTTAAGTATAGTGAAGGGCATGAATATTTAAAATTTAGATGTGGGAAACATATAGTTAGGGCAGATGCTGTTGTTACTATGTTAGATGGTGATATGGTAAATGCCAAATTAAATCAACCATTATGTGGTTTAACTTGTGAAAACAAGAATGAACAAACCGTTGAAGAATTTTATAAAACACTAACAAAAGTATATAAATATATTGCAGATAGAGAACCAAAGATAACTCAAAATAATGTTGAAAATTTTGAAACTTTTGATGACATAGTTAGAGAATTTATTGGAACAACTGATAAACTAGAAGCAGTTAGCTTAAAAGATAAAGTTGCAATTTTAATTAGTAAAGTTCAAAATACAAGACTTGTTGGAGTGGATGCATATTCTTATTTATTACAATTAAGAAGAGTATTATTTACTAATGAAGAACAAGAAAAAAATGTAATGATTACAATTACAAGGAATATAGAAGGTAATTCTGCAAAAGCATTAGCAGTAATAACTATAAAAGAATTCGACAAGGATGAAATCCCATCAATTAATCAATATACATTTAAACCAGGAGTAGGATTAACTCAAACAAATTATGAAGAATTACAAGCTATGTTTAATAAAGGAACAATGGGTTATATAACAGAAAATGATCCAAAAATCCCAGGAGTAAGACTATGATAGAAAAATTAAGAGAAATTAATGAAAGTATAATTAGTAAAACAACTGATGAAGATAAAAAAAAGAAACATATATTAATAAGAAAAATTCTTAATGATAAAGACTGTTTCTTTAAGATGAATATAGAAACATCATATGCACTTCTAAGAGAATTAATGGTTCCTGAAGATAAAATTAAAGATATTTATTCAAAATTAATAGAAAAATAAGCACAAAAAAACTAGTCGTAAGACTAGTATTTTTTTTATGGAGC
>CAMYZX010000035.1 GCA_947304025.1 uncultured Bacillota bacterium | reverse complement strand
AGCTAATATTTCACCAGTTTGTGTACTAACAACACCAACACCAGCTTGAATATATTCATCTTTCCAGTTCCATGTTGAACCATTCATAATATCATTTAATACATTTTGTTTTCCCATATCTAGAGTAGTATAAATCTTCATACCAGTTGTATATGGACTCTTTTTAGTTTTTTCTTCTACTTCATCAAGAACCATATCTATGAATGATTGATATGGATTAACTCCACCTTCAGGATTATTAGATCTAAGTAATGATTCTACTGGGATAGAACTAGCTATATCAGCTTCTTCTTTAGTTATATATCCATGTCTAACCATTAAGTATAAAACTGTATCTCTTCTTGCTGTAGTTTCTTCAGGATATCTATATGGATCATAAGCAGAAGGTGCTTGGAATAATCCTGCTATAATAGCAGCTTCTGATAAGTTAATATCTGAAACAGATTTTCCAAAGTAACTTTGACATGCTTGTTCAACACCATATGAACTATTTCCTAAGAAAGGAGTATTAACATAGTATTCTAATATTTCTTCTTTAGAATAATTCTTTTCTAGTTTAAATATAGCAATATATATATCTGTAAATTTTCTTGTAATAGTTTGTTCTGTATCAGTAAAGTTATTCTTAACAACTTGCATTGATATAGTAGATCCACCACCTGCATTACCATGACCAGTAATCTTATTAACTACTTGTCCAGCAGCAGCTTTGGTAAATCTTGGTAAGTCAAATCCATTATGTTGATAATATCTTGAGTCTTCTGTTGCTACAATTGCATCTATTAATACTTGTGGTAAATCTTCATAAGAAACTTTCTTTCTCTTTTCTAAACCTAATTTAGCTATTTGATTACCATCTCTATCGTATATTATTGATGATTCTGCTCTATATAAGTTATCTGGGTCAAAATCAGGTGCATTTATAACAATATATATTGCAAATACTATTGCTCCAATTAACATTAATAAAATCATTAATAATATAAAATTAAATAACCATTTAAATAATTTTCTCTTTTTTCTTTTATATTTTTTCATATCTTCTTCACTTTTAATTGCAGCTTTTGCTTTAGCAATTTTACCTCCAATTATTCTATATCCTATTATAAATAGTAACCATAAAATAATTACTACTAATCCAAATAATACTTTTTTAGTAAAAGCAAGAATAGTAAGTACTAAGAATAATATATTCACAATAGTGAATACTTTATGAGACCATATAAAACTTAAAATAGCCTTAAATATCTTTTTTATATCTATTTTTAGTTTTGGTTTATCCTTTTTAATTTTTACTTTCTTTTCTTTAACTTTCTTTTTAGAATCTAGTTCATTAACAACATTTTCTAATTCTAATTTTTCAACTTTTTCTTTTTTTTCTTTTTTCTTAATCATATATACACTCCTATATAAATTTATCTACAATTTTTAAATAATCTACAATTGGATTATATCCATCTTTAATTAAATAACCATTTTCCTCTATATAAGATAAAGGAATAGACTTTTTATCATTATTTTTAAAATAATTAACAAAATCTTTAGCAAATATTAAAAATGTTTTATTTAATGAAGTAAATCTAATAATTATAAAAGATATACCTCCATGTTCATTAATTTTTATTAAATGAACTATTTGGTGTTTATGAATATTGTTTAATGGAAAAGATGTTTTTGATCTAGTTTCTTTTGCTTCAAAGTCTATATATTTTCCTTTATATAAACCATTATAATCAGTAGTAGATGGTATTTCATAAAAACCATCTTTAATTCTATTACCTTCTAATTTAATTACTTTAGTAGGTGTAGGTTTCTTGTGTATTATAGCAATATCATTATCTAAATAATATTTATTAGAACTATTGATATCACTTTCTAGAGTCATACCTCTATTCCCATATTCTATATATGTTTTATTTGTATGTTCTTTTTTATTTGGGTAATTCATATATTCACCTTATATAATTATACTATATTTTTTTATGAATTGATAGATTAAATTTAAAAAAACTAAGGGCTAAGTCAATTGACAAAAAGACTTAATGTTTATATAATTAATTCAGGTGATTAATTTGAAAAACGAAGTTGTGTTAACCCCTGAAACACTATTAAACTGGGATTTTAAAATTGATGCTAGAGGATATAGACCTCAAGAAGTTGATAAAGCACTAGACATTGTTATAAGCGATTACAAAGCTTATGATAGAAAAGTTAAAGAACTAGAAGAAAGAATTGCTTTATTAAATGAAGAGATACTACAATTAAAGCATAAACTTAGAACAGCTAATGAAAGAGAAGAAATTCTAAAGAGTAGTGATAAAGAAATTACTAATATTGATTTATTACAAAGAATTTCTAACTTAGAAAAAATAATTTATGGTAAAAAAGATGAATAATTTTTAGTCAAACGCTGCATTTTAAACGTAATGTAGAGGAAAGTCCATGCTCACACTATCTGCGATGATAGTAGTGTTTGTGTATAGGAAATAAATAACCTATAGTAGCTTTTAGCTAACGGCGAAGAATAATCCTAAGGAATTTCTATGGATTATTTTTCATAAAGTGCCACAGTGACGAATCTTTTTTGAAAAGAAAAGAATGAAACGTTGGTAAACCCCGCAAGTGAGAAATCCAAAATTTGGTAGGAGAACTTCCATGAGAGAATTGAATCAAATTGGGAGATGAGTAATCATAGATAAATGTTTGACACTCTTTTGAGTACAGAACATGGCTTATTAAAAATTATTAATATTAAGGAGTGAAACAAATGAAAGAATTAGGAGAAAAGTTTAAAGAGGCTAGGGAGAAAACAGGTATTAGTTTAGAAGAAGTTGCGATAGATTTAGGATATAAAGTATCTCAACTTGAAGAAATCGAAAATGGTAATTATAAAGATTTTAAAGATAAATTTTTATTAAAAACTATAATAGCTGATTATGCTAAATATTTAGGTTTTGATCCTGAAGAAATAATAGATGAATTCAATACTTTTGTATTTGAATCTACATCTAAAATACCTATAGATGAAATAGCAAAAGCTAGTAAAAATGTTAATAAAGATACAGATGATCAAATAGCATCTCCATATACTGCTACTGAAGAACCTAAAAAGGTTCCATTAGTAATAATTATATCTTTAGTAGTATTATTAATTGTATTCTTAGGAATACTATGCTATCACTTATTCTTTGATGATAAGGGAAGTTCATCTTTCAATATGTCTTATAATGTGGAGGATGTTTATGAAATCTGTTAATAAAAATTTACCAAATAATTTAACTAAACTAAGAATAGTACTATCAGTAATAATAATAGTAATAATGCTATTCCCATTTGATATGGTGAACATTAATTTACCAAAGTATTTAATAGATGGAAATGTAGTATTAGATGTAAAACTATTAATAGTAGCAGTATTATTTATAATAGCTTCAATAACTGATTTCTTTGATGGTAGAATTGCTAGAAAATATAATTTAGTTAGTGACTATGGAAAAGTGATGGATGCTATTGCTGATAAAATATTAGTTAATGGATTATTAATTATATTATGTGGACAAGGATATATACATCCAATTATTCCAGTAATAATAATATTAAGAGATACAATAACTAATACATTTAAGATGATAGCTGGTAATAATGGTGAAGTTGTAGGAGCTATTAAAACAGGAAAATATAAAACAGCGTTTTTAATGATAGGGTTAACTTTAAAATTAATTGGAAATCTTCCATTAGGATTAATAAATATTGCTTTAGATGATTTCTTTTTAATAACAGCTACAGTATTAGCAGTAATATCTGGAATAGAATATTATATTTTATATAAAAAATATTTTAAAACCGAATAAAGAATTTTACAAAAATTCTTTTTTTTATTATATAAATAAAGGATTTTGCAACATTTTGTAAATAACAAACAAATGTTTGAAAAACCACTTGATTTATTATTTTTTATGTGTTATATTATTAGTGTATTCAGTTAGGAGGATAAGAAATGGCAAAGACTAATACAGAGAATAATGATAGAGATAAGATATTATCTCAAGTATTATCTGATATAGAAAAACAATTTGGTAAAGGTGCAGTAATGAAACTTGGAAGTGAATCACATTTAGAGGTAGATGCAGTACCTAGTGGATCACTATCATTAGATATAGCTCTTGGTATAGGAGGATATCCTAAAGGAAGAATTATAGAAATATTTGGACCTGAATCAAGTGGTAAAACTACTTTTGCATTGCATGCTATTGCAGAAGTACAAAAGAAAGGTGGAAGAGCAGCATTCATAGATGCAGAACATGCTCTAGACCCTGTATATGCAAAGAATTTAGGTGTTAATATAGATGAATTATTATTATCACAACCTGATACTGGAGAACAAGCTTTAGAAATATGTGATGCTTTAGTAAAAAGTGGAGCAATTAATATAGTTGTTATAGACTCAGTAGCAGCTTTAGTTCCTCAAGCAGAGATTGAAGGAGAAATGGGTGACAACCATGTAGGTTTACAAGCAAGACTAATGTCACAAGCTCTAAGAAAATTATCGGGAACTATTGCTAAAACTAATACTATAGCTATATTTATTAACCAATTAAGAGAAAAAGTAGGAGTATTATTTGGAAATCCAGAAACTACTACTGGTGGTAGAGCATTAAAGTTCTATTCAACTATTAGATTAGATGTAAGAAGAACTGAACAAATTAAAATGGGTG
>CAMYZX010000034.1 GCA_947304025.1 uncultured Bacillota bacterium | reverse complement strand
AGAATTTTTCTTCTTTTTCTTCTTTATTCTTTATAAATTTAAAATGAAATATAAATTTAATTAATTTAGAAAATAACTTAGTATTAACCTTTTTAGCTCTTGAAAAGAATATAATAAATCCCATTACTAATAGATTTATAATATATCCTATTAATACTACTTTTTTAAGCAATAAATCATCTGGTAATATCTTAAATATACTATTTATAACTATTACTACTGTTCCAGTAAAAATAAGTCCTATTTGATATGTAATAAAATTTTGTAATAAAGCATTTAATGAATCACTAACTTTAATACCCTCTTTATTTAATATATACATTTCAAATGGTTGCCCACCTGAACTAAATGGTGTTATAGCATTAAAGAACATAGCCATACACATAAGTTTAAAACAAGATGAAAATTTATAATTAGGATCTACTTCTCTTAAAAATCTATATTGTGATAAAGTTTGAAAGAATATATTAGCTAGTATAAGTAATATTGCTACTAATATCCATAAATAATTTATATTCTTAAAATAATTCATAGCACCACTAAAATCATCTTTTAATGAAAAAAAGATGACAGCAAAAGAAACTATAACTAAAATTATTATATTAATTTTATAATTCTTTTTCATATTATTCCTCAAATATACCTGGTAGTTTATTTCCCTGTAAATATTCTAGAGAAGCTCCTCCTCCAGTAGATATTACAAAATTATTATCACTTAATAATTCATTACAAGCAGATACTGTATCTCCTCCACCTATAACAACTAATTTATTATCTTTATTTAATGCTTCTAAGATATTTTTAGTTCCATAAGTATATCCACCTTCTACAAAACCAAGTGATCCATTAAAGAATATAGTATTTGATTTATTAATAATTTCAACAAATTTATTAACACTTTCAATACCTATATCATAACCTACTGATTCAGATGTCATATCACTTATATTAATACATTTATCTACTTCTACAAAATTATCACTAATTAAAACTATTTTATTACTATAATCACTTAATAATTTCTTACAATAATCTATATAATCTTCTTCTAAGAAAGAAGCGCCTATTTCCTTACCTTCTGCTTTTAAGAAAGTATATACCATTGCTCCACCAACTAATAAATAATCTACTTTAGTAATTAATTTTTCTATTAACTTAATCTTATCAGACACTTTCTTACCACCCATAATAACAGTAAATGGTTTAGTAGGATTATCTAATTTCTTAAGATTATTAACTTCTTCTTCAATTAAGAATCCATTACATGATTCTAGATATTTACTAATACCTACATTTGAAGCATTTTCTCTATGTGCTGTACCAAATGCATCATTAATAAATACATCTCCAAAAGATGAGAAGTATTTACTTAATTCTAAATCACAATTACTTTCTTTTTTATTATCTAAATCAAAATATCTAGTATTCTCTAAAAGAACTATTTTATTATCTTCAATAGCTTTATTTATATCTTCTTCCCAAGTACAGAAATATACATCTTGACCTAGTAATTTACTTAATTCAGTTGATACTATTCTAAGACTATTCTTTTCTTTGTCTTCAACTGTTTTAATTCTTCCTAAATGAGACATTATTATTACCTTAGATGCTCTTTCTAAGACATAATTAATAGTCTTTAAACTTTTAACTATTCTTGTATTATCAGTTATTTTATCATCTTCTATTGGTACATTTAAATCGCATCTAATTATTACTTTTTTATTATCAATATTTAAATCTTTTAATGTCTTCATACTATTTACCTCTAGATATAATTATAACACAAAAAAAGAAACTATATCATAGTTTCTTTTTGCTTTACTAATTAAATACTTTTAATGTTGGAAGAGTATCTCCTTCTTTTATTTCAAATGCATCATCACCATTTATTATACTTAAAATATCTGGTGTTGCTTCTTCAGTATATGAACCTGCTGCTTCAGATTGTGCAGTACAAGTTGTATTACCACATCCAAGTGCAGGATAACTAGAAGTATGATTCCACTTATTTCCACTAAATGAACCGCTATCTGATCCAATTTCTCCTATATTAAATGTATGAGCTAATCCATCATTTAATATATCATCACTTATTGTGATTATACCTGCATTGAAACAGTTTGTTGCTGTACTTGAATAAGCTTGTATTCCTCCAATTCTAAAGGTGTTTGCTGATTCATATGGAGTTTTGACATTTACTATTATATTTCCAACATTAACTGCATTTGTATCAGAACCTCCAGTAGATATACCAGCAAGATATCCAGCAGTACCATCTTCTGCAATTATATCTCCTAAGTTATATACGTTAGTATGAGTTCCATTATATCCAATACCACTTGCCATCATACTTGAACGAGTTTTCAAATATATGTTTCCAGAGTTATAAGAATTTGTTATTGTTCCATATTGACCTTGTATTCCACCAACATTGCTGCAGTAAGTTAAAACTATCAAATCTCCTTGGTTATAGCAGTTGTTAATTTCTGCACTACTTCCAGAAGCGGCTATTCCACCAATATAAGAACCTCCAGTATCAATAGTTATAGTACCTGTATTATATGAATTGGATATTTTACTATCTCCACCATATCCTAATATTCCTCCAGCATTGTTTGTTTTTGAATAAATATTACCTGTATTATAGCATTCTCTTATTATTCCACCATATTGTCCTGCTATTCCACCATTACCATATTCTCCTGTAAAGTCTCCTGTATTATAACAGTTTTCAATTATTCTTTTATTACTAAAACTATAATCTTCATACTTACCAACCATACCTGCAATAAATTGACCATTTGGTGAATAAATATCTCCTGTATTATAGGAATTTTTTATAATAAATAAGTCTTCTTCATCGTCACAAGCACTACCTAATATTCCTCCAGCATAACTATGAACATTACGACTTACTACATTTGCAATAAAATCACCTGAGTTATAACAGTTATCAATATATGTGTATTTTGACTCTGTATCTCCACCAATACCTGCAACTGCTTGTAAATAATTGAATCCAGTAATATCTCCTTCATTATGTGAATTTGTTACTACAAATTTTCCATCATATAGTCTTACATAACCAAATAATCCAGTAACCGAATCCCCACTTATACCTTCGTCAAATGTAAAATCTCCTGTATTTACGCAATTATCAGCTAATAAATTTCCTGTACTTGCATATAAATAACCTGCAATACCGGAAGATCCAAGATTTCCTCGTGTAAACCTTATATTACCGTTATTTGTAACATTTTTAAATATTAAGTTTGGATTTGTTGTATCAGCATTAGCAGATCCGATTCTTGCAAGTACTCCTGAACATTGTCCTCCACAAGTCATATTTACATTGTTTGTTGTATTTTCTATTACTAGATTACCAACACTATTACCATCATAATTTGAAACTACACCTGCTACACCATATTGACTATCAAAATCAAAAATACCATTACCATATGTTGTTATATTATTAAGAGTTAAATTTTCAAGCGCATATCCGATAAGTGGGCCTGTATTACCTGTAGTATTAAAATATACATCTGATAAAATCATATTTTTAAATGTTGCATTCTTTGTTAGTCCAAACAAACCTTTAAAATCATAATATTGGTCTGTAGAAGAAGTACTTTCATCTGTTAAATATAATCCACTTATTATATGGTTATCTCCATCATACGTCCCATCAAAGTGAATACTTGAATTATTACTCCAACCTTGTTTTTCTCCTGCTGATAACCATAAATTAGCATTGCTTAAATCTCCAGCTTCTGCTTGTTCGTTTAAGTTATCATTTAATTTTATGTTTTTAATTTGTTTTATATATTGTCCTTGATATGTTGTACCATTATTAACTGATTTTGCAAAACATGCTAATTGATTTGCAGTCTTTATTCGATATGGATCAGCTTCTCTACCTGAACCACCTTCAAATATCTTATCTGGTGTTAATTCTATTGTGCTAAGCGAACAAGTTCCATCCCATGTTTCTATTAAATCTAATGTTTCATTTACTGTTACTACTAGTTCTTTACTCTTAGTTATTGGATTAACTATTGCAGATAATAAATTATCTAATCCAAATACACTTGCTAATACTGTAAATGATAATGCTAATGTTGTTACTCCAGTAATAACACCTGCTACTGCTTTCTTTTTATTTGTTTTTAGTTTTTTAAACATTACTGCATATATACCAAGTCCACTTACTACAAATAATAATGTTATAAGAATTATATTATCCATTGTTTTTGGGTTACTTGGATTTACTGGTACTACCTTCTTTTCGCATATCTTTTTAGTTTCATTATAAATTTCATCATCTTTACATTCAACTGGTTTTTCTGGTGTTACACAGATTCCAGTTTCATTTCTTTCCATTCCTTCAGGACATAAACACATACTTTCATCATCTGATAGTATTTCTCCTTCAGGACAGCTTCCTTCATCATAATTATATGTTATTTTTATTTCTGAACTAGAAGTTCCATTTACTGCTCCTGGTAATACCTTAGCTTTAATTGTTACCATATTTGTGTCATTACCGTTTATAGCTAGACCACCTTCAGGTAAACTATGTGTATATTCAATTTTATCATTTGATGATGTAATTCCTATACTTCTTAAAGTACCTGCTCTATCTCCTGAATTTGTGATTGTCAAAGCAAAATTTACTTCATCCCCGATATCTTGGAAATAAGCATCAATCGCTTTATTTTCTAAATCTATATTTGTTATAGATCCAATTGTTCCATTATTTCCTTTGTCTTCAATATTTGTTAAATTTACATCAAATGTTAGAGCTTTAACATTAAATATAAATAAAAACATTCCTATAAATAATAATATCTTCTTCATATATATACTCTCCTAGTATAATTATATCAAAAAACATATTAATTTGTTTA
>CAMYZX010000033.1 GCA_947304025.1 uncultured Bacillota bacterium | reverse complement strand
GGTTTATTATGGCATAATGAAAGAGTCTTAGCTGCTTCTAAACCTACTAATAGTGATCCAGCAAGACCAGGTCCTTTAGTAACTGCAATAGCGTCTATTTGATCCCAAGAAAGATTAGATTCTTTAATTGCTTCATCTATTACAATAGTAATACATTCAGCATGAGATCTACTTGCTATTTCAGGTACTACACCGCCAAATTTTTTATGTATATCTATTTGTGATAATGTTTTAGTAACTATTTCTTCATTACCATTTTTAACTATTGAAACAGATGTCTCATCACAACTAGATTCTATACCTAATATATATACATCTTTCATTCTTTCACCTTTAACATTAATAATGCATCTTCTCCGTTATAATAGCCTTTTCTTTTTGTGGCTTCTTTAAAACCTAAACTATTATACAACAAAATTGCATTTTTGTTATTAATATTTACTTCTAAAGTAATATTTTCTACTTGTTTATTATCTATAACTTCTTTTAATAATTTCTTAGCTATTCCTTGTCTTCTATAGTCTTCTAGAGTAAATATATCTATTATATCTGCATTTTCATACAAAATTTGTGCCACAATAAAAGATACATATTTATTATCAATTTTATATGCATATACTTTAGTATAATCATTAATTATAGGATTATAATCTTTCTTATACTCATTAAACAAATCTTTTAATAAACTTATATCTTTTATTTCTTCTATCATAATTTTTCTTCTACTTCAATTTTCTTTAAATAATTTGGTTTTAAATAATGTGGATTAATTTCAGAATCTTTGTAATAATCCATTAATTTAATAATATCTAATTTAGGTTTAATAGTATTTTCTCCTTCTTCAGAGATAATTGCTACTTTACCTTTTAATTTAGACATATCTTCTTCAAATACTTCTAAATAATTATATTTATCTACTACTATATCATTATAATTTTTATCATATATACCATAGTATAATCTATTACCCTTATCTCTAATAATAGATACATAATAGTCATAATTATCTAAACTAAATATATATTGTTTTAAAGATGATACTGGTATTACATTTATATTATTTGAATATGCAAATGTCTTCCCTACCGTAACCGCAATCCTAGTTCCAGTAAATGATCCTGGTCCGGTAACAACATAACATTTGTTAATATCACTTGGTTTTAAATTATTTAGTTTTAATCCTTCATCAATACTAGGCACTAAATACTTAGAATGATCATTATTTGTAGTTATATTTTTTTCGTAAATAACTTCATTATCTTTAACTATATAAACTGCTAGTGTTTTTGAACTTGTATCTAAAAAAAGTGAGATCATAAAACGTCCTCACAAATTTCTTCATACTTTTCTCCATATGGAACAAGTTTAATAATTCTTTTATCTTCTTCAGTTACTTTGAAGTAAATATCTAATCTTTCTTCTGGAAGATAATCTTTTATAAGATCAGCCCATTCGATTATAACTACTCCATCTTTATCAAAGTAATCTAGTAATCCTGTTGATTCTATGTCTTTTTCTAATCTATATACATCCATATGATAAAGAGGCATTTCTCCATCCGGATATTCTTTAATAATATTAAATGTAGGAGATGTTATTGTTTCTTGTATTCCAAGTGATGAAGCAAATCCTTTAGTAAATACAGTTTTACCAGATCCTAGTTCACCATTTAAACAGATAACCATTCCTGGAAATTTTTCTGATTCAATATTTTCTGCTATTGCAATTGTATCAGCTTCTGATTTTGAAATGTACTTATAATCGTCCATATATATCACCTAACTTAATTATACAAACAAAAAAATCATTTTACAATAAAATTTTGTAAAATGATTTGTGTTTACATATTATTGCCATATATTAGGATAGTTCCCATCACCACTATATTGATTAGACATATCTATTATATAGTCATATCTATAGTAGAAAGTACTATATGGTGAAGAAATATCATATTCATCCATTACTACACCAGGAAGTAATGATTCAGTTATATATATTTTATCCTCAGTAATCCAAGCGATTACTGCAGTATGTCCATCCCAACCAGTTAAATCTCCAGGTTTAACAGTTCCCGAATGCATTAAATCATAATTGATATATCTAAGTTCTCCAAGATCTGTCATATCTTGTTGCCCATAAGTAATACCTGCACCAATATCTCCTGGATCTAATCCTCCATTATATAAAACCCATGATACATATCCTGAGCAATCAAATCCATTTGGATAATATTCTCCAGGTTTACGAGTGCCATCATCTTCCCAGTTAAGTAGATTACATCCCCATGATCTAGGTCCATTCATATTTAATGTTACTTCCCATTGTTTTTCTACTCCTAAGTATAAGCCCTTATGATACCATCTACCTTCTCCATCTACTATTTTATGATTTCCATTTTGAGTAAGTCTTCCGTTTTCATAGAAATAAGGTATTTTATATGGAAATTCCATTGGTAAGAATGTAGCTGCTGCTACTACACCTGCTCTTGTACCAGGTCCTGCTTTTTCTACTTCAGATTTTAATATATCATCTAACATATCTACTTGTTCTTTAGAATAAGTATTACAAGGAACTGTTGACTTATAATTACTCATTAATCTTGGTCTTATTAAACTAGTAGCTGTTAATTCAAAACTATCTTCTAAGCCATTACTTGATTTAGCACCTATTGTTGAAGTACCATCAGTAATTGCATATAAGCCGCCATTTTCATCAATAGAAATAACACCAGGATTAGAAGAACTATAAGTAATACTAGTATCTACATCTCCTACATAATCTACTACTGCATTTATGTTAAATCCTCCACCTACTGCTACATATTTTCTCTTTTCATTAATTTTAATAGATATTACTTTATCTATATTAAAACTTTTTTGATATTCTACTATCTCTTTTTTATTATATTTGATCTTAATAGTATAATCTCCTGTTTTAATACCATATGTACATTTTTTATGAGTAGTTTTAATCCATTCACTTTCTTCTTCACCAATAATGAATTTGCAATACATAGGATTATTATTATAATTTTTTAAATTTAAAGTTACATCTAAAGATTTGTCTTCATTATAATCATTTGAATAGTCATATTTTGTTATTATTGGTTCTTTATTATATAAAGACAAATTAAAAAGCAATACAAGTAGTATCGATAATAAACCAATCAACAAAATAATCATTTTTTGTTTATGATTAAACTTCATACTCATATTACTCCTATTACCTTTATAATATCATAAAACATTAAAAAAAAGAAGAATTATTCTCCTTCTTTTTCTTCTTCATCTTCTTCATCAGTTAGTTTATCAATGACATCACATAATCTAAGGAATTCTTCTTCTGAATCAATACTAACTAATTGATTCCCTTCTGGTGTTTCAACTAATTCTAATATATATGAATCTGTTTCATTGCTTAAATCATTAGCAATTACATAAGTTCTACCTTGATCTTCAAAGTGAGAAACTATTTCTACTTTAACTTTGTTATCTTTATCATCAGTCATTTCAACTATTAGTGGGTTTTCTTTATTATTTTCCATGTTATTCCTCCATTAGTTCAAGTATAGCAAAAAAGATAAATTCATTCAAGAATTTATCTTTTATTATACTCTTTTTGTCATTATATATCTTCTTCTGTTTCTTCTTTATCAATAGAATCATCTATTTTTAAATACATTATATTATTGTATATGTATTCTATATCTATATCATCAGTAGAATTTATATGGCATGCAGATCCACCTAAAGATAATTTAGAAAATTCATTTTCTATTTTTAATCTTTCTAATTTATCTATTTCTTCAAAAGATGGTAATAAATAAGAATTAGTAATATTTTCTCTATCTGTTATTCCTTTTATTTTACCAAATCTATCTCTTAAACATTTAGCAAATTTATATGTAGTGGATTTAAGAGGAGTTGCATATAATAAATAATCTATATCTTCTCTTTCTTTCCATCTAGCACACATTTCATTCATATGTTTCATAATTTCTGTAGCGAATTTCATACTTCTTTCACTATCGCTAAATGAACGTCCTGTCATATATTTAACGCATTCATAAAGACCTACATATCCAAGAGAAAGTGTCGAATATCCATGATGAAGTAATTCATGAATACTTTCACCTTTTTCAAGTCTAGCAAGTGCTCCATATTGCCATAAAGTTGGTGAAGCATCTGATGTTACCCTAGATAATCTTTTGTGTCTTATTTGCAATGCCTTATGACACAATTCTAATCTTTCATCAAATATTTGCCAAAATAATTCTTCATCTTTTCCACAAGATAAAGCCACATCAGGAAGATTAATAGATACTGCTCCTTGATTAAATCTTCCATAATATTTAGCATTATTTTCTTTATAATTCTTAGCATTAGCTAAGTTGCCTAACTCTATAGTTCTATCTGGAGATAAAAGTGATATAAATCCAATTGTCGGATAACAATCTCCTTCTCCATTAGAGTTGATCATAGTCTTTTTCATAACTTTTTCTGATATATAATCAGGTGTTTTTCTTAATTTTGTACAAGAAGTAGCTAATTCAGTCAAATAATAATATTTACTATCTTTACTAGTATTATCATCCTCTAAAACATATAAGAATTTAGGATATTCAGGAGAAGTAGATTCACCATTTTCTCCAAGCATACCATCGATCTTTTGCTTTAAGAATTCTTCTATTATCATAGCTAATTCTTCTTTATATTCTTTAGTTTCTCCTAGATACATAAATACTGATAAGAAAGGAGCTTCTCCAGAAATAGCCATTGTATTTATTTGATAAAGGAATGTTTGAACACCATCATCTATTTCTTTCTTTAAATCTTCTTTAGCAAATGTTTCTATATCTTCTTTAGATAATTTTCTTTTCTTATATTTATCTAAATAACGTTCATAACTTGTTCTTACAAATGGTGCTAAATGTGTTAAAGATATAGTACATCCACCAAATTCTGATGTACTAACAATATTTATTAGTTGGGTAGCAATAGTCATTGCAGTCAAAAATCTATGTGGTTTAACTATATTTATACCAT
>CAMYZX010000032.1 GCA_947304025.1 uncultured Bacillota bacterium | reverse complement strand
ATCTTAATCTTTTAGTTTCAGAATCACCTTTTAAATTAGAAGCATCTTCCATTGAAACATCTGCAAGATATAGTGATGTATTATTATAAACAATATCACCATTTGGATAACTATTCTTTCTTGATGCACCAGATAAAGTATCTATTAACACTATCTCATTTGGGTCTAACTTAATTCCAGTTTCTTCGAAAGCTTCTCTAACAGCAGTATTCCTTAAATCTTCACCTAAATCTTGACATCCGCCTGGAAGGCCCCATTTATCTCTATCAGTTCTTTCTTGTAATAAAATTTGACCATTTTCATTTCTTATTATAATAGCAGCACCAGTTTGGATAAAAGGTATATGTGATAATTCTTTATCTAAAGCCATCCTAAATAAAACTGGATATCCGCCAAATTTAGCGCTTAATTCTAAAAGTTGTTCTTCACTCAAACTTTTAACCAATTGAACAAATTCTTCATGAGAATATTCTCTCATTCTTTTATATTCCATATATTACCTCATTAATTCTATATAATTATTTAAATAATTTACCTATTACTTTATTTAAAATTCTATTTAATATCTTATCAGTAGTTTTATTAACTACTTTTTTACCTAATTTATATTGAGGTGTATTTTTCTTTTCTCTTTCAGCTTTATTTTTTTCTTTTTCTTCTTTAGCTTTAGCCTTTTCTTCCTCTTTTAATCTCTTAGCTTCTTCTTTATCAGCAAGTTCTTTAGCTTTGGCTTCATCTCTAGCAACATTTTTAACTTTTATTTTTTCTGAAGCAGATTCATCATCTATATCTTCATCATATTTACCAGCAAGAATACTATTATTTATTATTTTATTTCTAGTTATTTGATCAATAACACCAATTCTACTTTGTGGAGGTAATATAGTTACTCTCTCACAAACTTCAGGTTCTCCTTTTTCATTTTGGAAACTTACTATAGCTTCACCTGTACCAAGTTCTAGAATAGTATCATAAGTATTAAACTTAGGATTAGTTCTAAATGAATCAGCAGCTGCTTTAGCTATCTTTTGATCAGCTGGAGTATATGCTCTTAAATTATGTTGAACCCTATTACCTAACTGTTCAAGAATAGTCGCAGGTATATCAGTTGTATAGTGTGATATAAAGTATAATCCAATACCTTTAGATCTAATTAATCTAACTATCTTTTCTACTTGTTTTAATCTATAAGAAGGCATTTCTCTGAATAGAAAGTAAGCTTCATCAAAGAAGAATACTATCTTTGGTTTATCTAAATCTCCAACTTCATTCATCGAGTCATATAATTTAGTTAATAAGCATAACATAACTGCTGAATATAAATCAGGATTCTTATATAATTCAACTGCATCAAGTATATTAATAATACCTTTACCATTATTATCTACTGCTACAAAGTCATGCAAATCAAGTTCTGGTTCTCCAAAGAAATTACCTAATCCTTGATTTTCTAATACATTAAGACTTCTAAGTATTACTCCAACACTTTGAGTAGTAACATTACCATAATCAATAGTGTATTTAGCCCTGTTTTCTCCAACATAATTTAAAGCACTCTTTAAATCATCTAAATTATCAAGATCCATATCTTCATCTTCAGCAACCTTAAATACTATATTAAGCACTCCCTCTTGTGCTTCAGAAAGCCCTAACATAATAGATAATATATTTACACCTACATCAGATACTTTAAATCTAATTGGGTGTCCATTTTCTCTATAAATATCCCAAAATCTTACAGGAAATTCTTTAGTCTCAAATCCCTCTAATTTAAGATTATCAACTCTTTTAGCAATATTATCATTCATTTCTCCTATACATGCTGTACCAGCTAAATCACCTTTAACATCAGCCATAAATACAGGCACACCAAGATCAGAAAAACTTTCTGCCATAACTTTAGATGTAATAGTTTTACCAGTACCAGAAGCACCAGTAATTAGACCATGTCTATTAGCCATACTAGGTAATAAACATACTTCTTTATCATTATTTTTACCAATTAACAACTTATTATTAATATACATAAATACCTCCTATATTAATCCTTATCTTCTTCGTTAGCTTCTTTTTTTAACTCAAATAATGTATTAAGTGCATCCATAGGTGTAATATTAAGAACATCTAATTCTTTTAATTTATTTAGTGTTTTAGACTCTTTCTTTTCTTCTACTAAAGGAAGAGTAAGTTCTATTACTTTTTCTTTAGAAGATGCATTCTCATATGATTTTAATATTTCATCTGCTCTTTTTAGGAGAGAATCTGGTAATTTAGCAAGTTTTGCTACATGTAGACCATATGATTTATCAATAGAACCTTCTTTTATTTTATGTAAGAAAGTAACATTACCATTTTCTTCAATTGCAGATACATGAACATTTCTTAAATGATTTAATCTAGTATCTAAATCTGTTAATTCATGATAGTGGGTTGAGAAGAATGTTTTAGCACCTACTTTATCATGAATATATTCAATTATAGCTGCTGCTAGAGCCATACCATCATATGTAGCAGTACCTCTACCTAATTCATCAAATAGTATTAAACTATCTTTTGTAGCATGCATAATAGCATTATTAGCTTCTTCCATTTCAACCATAAATGTAGATGATCCTGATACTAGATCATCAGATGCTCCTATTCTTGTAAATATTCTATCAAATACAGGTATATTTGCCTCTTTGCAAGGTACAAATGAACCAATTTGAGCAAGTATTGATATAATTGCCATTTGTCTTTCATATGTTGATTTACCGGCCATATTTGGGCCTGTTATAAGCATAACTATATCATCTTTAGAAAAGTATATATCATTAGGAGTAAATTCACCATTCATAACTTTTTCTATAACAGGATGTCTACCTTCTTTTATATCTATAATATGATCTTTATTTAATTTAGGTCTTACAAAATTATTTTCTTCTGCTACTACTGATAATGATTGTAATACATCTATATCAGATATTGTTTTAGATAAATCTTGTAATTCTGGTATATATTCTTTAATTTTATTTCTTATTTCTATAAATAATTCATATTCTATTTGAATTATTTTTTCTTCAGCATGAAGTATTAAAGCTTCTTTTTCTTTTAATACAGGAGTTATATATCTTTCACCAGTAGATAATGTTTGTTTTCTCTCATATCCAAATTCTGGTTTAATATCTTTCATAGCACCTTTAGATACTTCAATATAATATCCAAATACTTTATTAAATCCAACTTTTAAAGTCTTAATTCCTGTTCTCTTTCTTTCTTCTTCTTCAAGAGAAGCTACAAAATCTTTATTATTCTTTCTAGAATATTTTAATTCATCAAGGTCTTTATTATATCCATCTTTGATTAAATATCCTTCTTTTAAAGTAATTGGAGCATCTTCATAAATAGATTTTTCTAATAAATCATATAATTCATTAAATTCATTTATTTCTCCAAAACCTAATTTCTTCATTATTTCATTAATCTTTGGTAATGCTCCAAGTGATACTTTTAATTGTAATAAATCTCTTGCATTAGCAGATCCATATCCGATTTTACCTACTAATCTTTCTAAGTCATATACTCTATCTAAAGATTCTCTTAATTCATCCTTTAATAAGAATTCATTAGATAATTTTTCTAACTTATCATATCTCTTATTTAACTCATCTATGTCTATAAGAGGATTTAATACTAAATTCTTAAGTCTTCTTGCTCCTGGGGCAGTCTTAGTCTTATCCAATAACCATAAAAGTGAATACTTTTTTTCTTTAGTTCTAATATTTTCTACCAATTCAAGATTTCTTTTAGTATTAATGTCCATTCTAAGGAATGAATTTTCATTAACTATATTTACTTTTTGAAGATGATCTATACTTCTTTTTTGAGTACTTTCAAAATAAGATAATAATTTCTTTATAGATTCAATTATTCTTTCATCTTCTATATCTTCATATATATAATCATAATTATTCTCAAGATCTTTATTATTATAAATAGAAATAGTTATATTATATCTTTTTCTAGCTTTATCTAGAATAGTTCTATCAAAGTCTGTATCTATTACAACTTCTTTTATATTTCTTTCTATTATTTCATTTACTACTTTTTCTTCATCATGTTCAATTATAAATGAATTAATTTCACCAGTAGTTAAATCACTAAATGTAATAACATATGCATATTTAATATCTAAAATAGTACCTATATAATTATTAGATCCTTCATCAAGAGATTCAGTATTCATTACAGTACCAGAAGATACTACTTGAACTATATCTCTTTTAACTAATGTTTTAGTTAATTTAGGATCCTCTACTTGTTCACAAATAGATACTTTATATCCTTTTTCTACTAGTTTATCAATATAAATATTTGCAGCATGAAAAGGAATACCACACATAGGCACTCTTTCTTCTAAACCACATTGTTTACCAGTTAAAGTTAATTCTAATTCTCTTGATGCTATAGCCGCATCTTCAAAGAACATTTCATAAAAGTCTCCAATTCTAAAGAATAGTATGGAATCCATATTATTTTTCTTAGTTTCAATATATTGTTTCATCATTGGAGATATTTTAGAAATATCTACATCTTCCATATGCATAATTATTCACCTATAAAAATTATACCATATTTACTAATAAAAATAATAAAAAAGTATTAAGAAATCTTAATACTTAATGTAATAATTCAAGTAATGAACTAAAATCTATTTTTAATAAAAATAATATCATTGCTCCAATAGCTAAAAATGGCCCAAATGGAAGCATTAATTTATCTTTTTTTAGATTTGATAGTATTGCTACTGGAAGTGCTATAAATGATGCTATAAATATAGTTACAACGCTTAATTTAATACCTAAAACTATTGCTATATATGCCATTAGTTTTAAATCTCCCTTACCAAGAGACTCTTTTTTAAAAACTACATCCCCAATCTTTTTAATGGCAAACATAATTAAATAAACTACTACTGCATCAATTATTATATCTATTAAAGCATATCCTAGATCCATTAAATTTAATATTTCTTCATTACTAAATTTAATAAATATTTTAAGTAATACGATAATAGTAGAAAATACAATCAATACTTCATCAGATATAATCATATATTTAAAATCACTAAAACATACAGTTATTAAAGAAGTAATAAAAAATAACCCAAATACTATCTTTAATATATTTAAATTCTCATTGTAAAATGATAGATATGTTAATGAAAATAATATACCTGTCATTATTTCAAAAATTATATATATTTTAGATATCTTTTGATGGCAATAATTGCATCTCCCTCTTTGTATAATAAAAGAAATCATAGGTATTTTTTCTATAAATTTAAGTTCATGTGAGCATTTATCACATGTACATTTCTTTAATATATCTTCATCTTTAGGTAATCTATACCCAAGTAATTCTATAAAATAACTGGCAATTACTCCAAGTATAAAAAATAATAATAAATATAT
>CAMYZX010000031.1 GCA_947304025.1 uncultured Bacillota bacterium | reverse complement strand
TGTGAATATGTAATAATAGGTCATAATGAAAGAAGAACTAAATTAGGTGAATCTAATGAATATATTAATAAAAAAGTATTAAATGCTTTAGAACAAGGATTAAAAGTAATACTATGTATTACATGTATTGAAGAATTAGTGGAATCTATTAAAGGTGTTAATGATTTTTCTAATTTATTAATTGCGTTTGAACCAAAAGAATTTATTGGTAAATCAGAAACTATCTCTAGAGAAGGTTTAATAGACTTTATTGGAGAAATTAATAAAGTTACAGATAAGAAGTGCCCAGTTCTTTATGGTGGCGGAATTAAGGCTGAAAATATCTCTAATTTATCTAATATAGATGGATTAGATGGATTATTAGTAGGTAAAGCTTCTCTTGACATAGATGCATTTCTTAATATAATAATTAACTGGTGATTAAATTGATTATTTGTATTGTGGGTCCAACTGGAGTTGGAAAGACAAAATTAAGTATAGAATTAGCTAAAAGATATAATGCAGTAGTTATTAATGCAGATGCATGTCAAATATATAAAGGTATGGATATTGGTACTGCTAAAGTAACAAGAGAAGAAAAAGAAGGAGTATATCATTATCTATTTGATATAAAGAATCCTGATGAAGAATATACTGTTTATGACTATCAAAAAGATTTAAGAGAATTATTATATAGATATAGTAGTTCTAATATCATCATAGTAGGTGGATCTGGTTTATATTTAACTGCAGGTCTATACGATTATGAATTTTCTCCTAAAGAAATGAAAGATTTAGAAGAATTTTCTAATGAAGAATTATTTGATATGTGTAAAGAAATAAATGAAGATGTAGATATTCATCCAAATAATCGAAGAAGATTAGAAAATTATTTAGAAAATACTAATCATAATACTAAAGAACCTAAATTATTATATGATGTATGCTTTATAGGTCTTACTACTGATAGAGATACTTTATATGATAGAATTAATCTTAGAGTAGATAAAATGTTTGAACAAGGTCTTGTAAATGAAGTAAGAGAACTTAAGAATAAATATGGTAAGACTAAGATATTAAGTAGCGCAATTGGATATAAAGAAATAATAGATCATGTAGATGAAAAATTGTCTTTAGAAGAAGCAGTTAATATTATAGAAACTATTAAACAAAATAGTAGACATTATGCCAAGAGACAATATACTTGGTTTGAAAATAAACAAGATGTTAAATGGTTTAATACAGATTATAATAATTTTGATAATACAGTTAATGAAGTAGTAAACTATTTGGAGGAATCAAATGGGAAAATTAATTGATGGTAACTATAAAACAATATATTTGACTCCAGAAGAAGATAAAGGCACTATGCAAGTATTCATGCTAGGTAAAACATTGGGGCCTGAAACATTTAAAACTTTTTCTGATAAACAAAAAGTAGAAAATATATCTATAGTAGCAGGAAATCTTGATCAAAAAGAGTTTGATGCATTAATTCATACTATAGCAAGAGGCTCTAAAAAACCAACTTGGGTATCTTTTATGCCAAATAAAAATGAAGAAGAGGAAGTGGCAGTAGCTTATAAAAGATATGCTGATAATTATGTTAGTGCTAATCCTAAAAATATGAGAGAATTCCCTTCAAATGTATTTATAAATAACGTATATATAGAGTATGAAAGCGATAAACCAAAAAAGAGAACAATTTAATTGTTCTCTTTTATATTAAAAAAATATCCTTTCGGATATTTAATTATTTACTTAATTTACTTGCAACTTTAGCTTTTTCTCTAGCAGCTTTATTTTTAGTAATAATATTCTTAGCTAAAGCTTTATCTATTCTTTTATAAGCTTCATTAACTGTTTCCTTACTAGGATTAGCTACAGCAGCTTTAACAGCAGTTTTCATAGAAGATTTTTTAGGTACATTATTTGCTTTTTTAGTTTTAGTTACTAAAATTCTCTTTTTTGCACTCTTAATATTTGCCATTATTATTTCCTCCTTCTTGCTTAACGATAATAATTTTAACAAAAAAATAATAAAAATGCAATAATAATTAATATTTTTATTATTATTTGATATAATAAGTATGAAAAAGGGAAGTAATATGAATCAAGATAAGATAAGAAACTTTGCAATTATAGCACATATAGATCATGGAAAAAGTACTCTAGCAGATAGGATGCTTGAACTTTCTGGTAATGTTTCTAAAAGAGAAATGACTAGTCAAATACTTGATAATATGGAACTAGAAAAAGAAAGAGGCATTACTATTAAAATGAATGCTGTTAGGCTTAATTACAAAGGTTATGAATTTAATTTAATAGATACTCCAGGTCATGTAGACTTTTCTTATGAAGTATCACGATCTTTAGCAGCTTGTGAAGGTGCTATTTTACTTGTGGATGCAACTCAAGGTATTGAAGCTCAAACTCTTGCTAATTATTACTTAGCTTTAGAAAATGATTTAGAAGTTATTCCTGTAATAAATAAAATAGATTTACCTAATAGTGATGTAGAAAAGGTTTCTAATGAATTAATAAATACATTCGGTTTTACCAGAGATGAGATTATTCTAACAAGTGGTAAAACAGGTGAAGGTGTAGATAAATTATTAGATGCAGTAATAGATAGAGTGCCTAGTCCTAAAGGAAATAAAGATAATAAATTAAAGGCATTAATATTCGATTCAGTATTTGATAGTTATAAAGGTGTAATAGTACATGTAAGAATTATTGATGGAGAATTAAACTTTAAAGATAAAATAAGATTTATGAGTAATAATTCTAGTTATGATATAACAGAACTTGGATATACTACTCCTAAAATAGTTAATGTAGATAAATTATCTGCAGGAGATGTAGGATATTTATGTGCTAGTATTAAGAATATATCGGATATTAAAATAGGTGATACTATTACTTTAGATAATAAACCTTGTGATGAACCGTTAAAAGGTTATGAAGATGTTAAGCCGATGGTATATTCAGGAATATTCCCAGTAGAAACAAGAGAATATGATTTATTAAAAGATGCTTTAGAAAAATTAGCTATTAATGATGCATCTCTTACTTTCGTACCAGAAACATCTAAAGCATTAGGTTTTGGCTTTAGATGTGGTTTCTTAGGACTACTTCATATGGATATTATAAAAGAAAGATTAGAAAGAGAATTTAATCTAAATATAATTTTAACTGCTCCTTCAGTTATATATAAAGTATATTTAACAAACAAAGAAGTAGTTATGATATCAAATCCATCAGATCTACCTCCGATAGAAAAGACATCATATATAGAAGAGCCATACATTAAAACTAATATATTTACCCCAACTGAGTATATTGGCCCAATAATGGAACTATGTGAAAATAAAAGAGGTACATTTAAGAACATGGAATATATTAATGAAACTAGAGTTAATATTCATTATGAATTACCATTATCTGAAATAATGTATGATTTCTTTGATAAATTAAAAAGTGCTACTAAAGGATATGCATCTTTTGATTATGAATTAATTGATTATAGAGTTAATAAATTAGTTAAGATGGATATTCTTCTTAATGGAGAAAAAGTAGATGCTTTATCTATGATTGTACATAAAGATTTTGCTTATAATATAGGTAAAAATATGGTTAATAGATTAAGAGAAATAATCCCTAGACAAATGTTTGAAGTTCCAATTCAAGCATTTATAAATAATAAAGCAATAGCAAGAGAAACAATTAAACCATTAAGAAAGAATGTTCTTGCTAAATGTTATGGTGGAGATATATCTCGTAAGAAAAAGCTTCTTGAAAAACAAAAAGAAGGTAAAAAGAAAATGAAGAATATAGGATCAGTAGAAGTACCACCAGAAGCATTCTTAGAAATATTAAATTTAAGAGGGTAGATTATGAGAGAAGATATACTTGATGGAATTTATAAAAAATTAGAGAATATTAGAGAAGAGATAGCGGATAAAATTGATGCAATTAAGGCAAGTAAAGAATCGTATATATTTAGTATTCTTGAAACAAAAGACGAAATCTCATTGGAGGTTACTCCTGAAATTGAAGAACTTGAAACTAAAAAAAATGACTATCTTGAATCTGGAAAATTAATTATTAACTCAATTACAACTACAGAAAAAAGATTAAGTGAAATAAAAAAGGTGTTGGCTTATAATCCAAGCATGGAACCTTTTGATAGTTTTACAAAATCTATTATTGAAGTATGTAGATTTAAAGATATGAGAGGTTTTCATAAAAAATGGGATGGAATTGCATCTAAAATAAAAGTTAAATATCCAGTATCTATAAATAAATGGGAGACCACTGAAAAAAAGATAGAAGACGCGCAAAATATGGTTTTAAATTGTGATTTTAGTATTTATGATGGCGATGAAAAGATTAATTTTGTTCAATCAATGAAAAAAGTTTTTACTGAAGTAAAAGAAAGTTTTGATTCCCATTTTGATTTTTTAACTACAGCATTACCTGTTTGTACAGAAGGATTAAAAATCACTCATGCAAAAATAAATGAAGCTAAAGATAAGTGTATTGAGAAAAAAATAACAGAAACAGCAGCACGTTTGGATGAATTTGATGAAGCTATTGATAATCTAATTATGAGATTGGATAAACTAGATGAAATTGAAGAATTATATTTAGAATATAAGAAAACTAAATCTTCTGTAGTATTAGAAAAATTAGTAAGTGAAATATCATTATTACCAGAAATTAGTACTAGAGATTTAAAGCTATTGTCATATAAACCAGGCGAAAAAGCACCTATTTCTATTGAGGAGCCCCCAGAAGAAGAAACTGAAATTGAAAAACCAATGGAGAATATTAAAGAAGTAGAAATAGATAGTGATTACTTTAGAAGACCTGAAACAACTAGAATTATATGCTTCTTAGGAACAGATACTAATTCTATAGTAAGTGATATAAATTATTATTTTGATAAAACAGCAAAGATAAAAGTATTAGAAAAGATTAGTACTATATTTAATATATTATTTTCTAGTAGAGATTATATTTCTAAATCTGGAGGAGACCCAAATGACTCTACTTCTAAAAAGACTTTAACATTACTAGATACACCATTTAATTTTACATATAGAAGATATGGAGAAGGAAAAGATAAATTTAGAATACATGCCATTAAGAGACATTCTAAATTACTGGAAGATTTAAAATTTGGTGAAGGAAATATCATTTTCTTCGGAGCAGTAGGACCTAATGATGACAATGAAAAATGGAAAGCATATGATAGAGTTGGTAGTAGAGCAGTTGATATATCAAATGGTAAGAAAACAAAATTACAACCAACATTTGATTATATTGAACATATTACAAGGGGATATATTCCAAAATCATTATTAAGTGATCAAGATAAAGAAATACTTGCTAGTGGTAAATTTAGTGGTATGCTAAAAGGAAATATAGAAAGATCAATAGAACAACAAAAATATGTATTATATGATGTATTAGATGATACTAGCAAAGAAAATGTTAAAACATGGTTGAGCAATTACTTTATAGAACAAACAAATAAATTATTCGAAATTAAGGATATGCTAAAAACTCTAAAGGAAGGTAATACACTTGATTAAGTCTTGCTATATACATATTCCTTTTTG
>CAMYZX010000030.1 GCA_947304025.1 uncultured Bacillota bacterium | reverse complement strand
ATGTTATAGGTAATGAAGAAAGATTTTCTGTTAATCATCCAGAAATATTAGATTCTCTAGAAATAGGAAATTCTATTTTATTAGAAAACGGATTAATGAAAATAGAAGTTATTGAAAAAGATAATGATTCAGTTACTTGTAAGATTATTTCTGGAGGAGTATTAGGAAATAAAAAGAGTTTAAATGCGCCAGGAGTACATTTAAATGTTCCATTTATTAGTGAACAAGATAGAAATGATATTATATTTGCTTGTCATAATGAAGGAGATTTCTTAGCAGCTTCATTTGTATCTTGTAAAGAAGATATACTTGCTATTAGAGAAATTATTGAAAATGAAGGGTCTTCAATGAAAATAATAGCTAAAATAGAAAATACTATGGCTATTAAAAATATTGATGAAATAATTCATGAAGCAGATGGTATTATGGTAGCTAGAGGAGATTTAGGGGTAGAGGCATCTTTAGAAGATTTACCACACTATCAAAAAGATATTATTAGAAAAGCAAGAGAACATTCTAAATTTGTTATAGTAGCAACTGAAATGCTTGAATCAATGAAAGAAAATTTAAGACCAACAAGAGCAGAAGTATCAGATGTAGCTAATGCTATTGTTGATGGCACAGATGCTGTTATGTTATCTGGAGAAACTGCACAAGGTAAATTCCCTGTTGAAACAGTTAGAATAATGGCTAATATTTGCGAAAGACAAGAAGGATATACTAATTATGATACAAATTATAATTATGAAAGAAAAAATAATATAGTAGAAATGGTTGCAGAATCAGCTTGTTTAAGTGCAAATGAATTAAATGCTAAATTAATAATTACTGGTACTTTATCAGGTTATACTGCAAGAAAATTAAGTAATATGAAACCAAATTGTAGTATATTTGCTACATGTGCTGATGCTAAAATAGCTAGATCATTATCTTTATATTATGGAGTAGAAACATGGGTAGTTGATTTCTATACTTCTACTGATGAAATGATAGATAATTCTGTTAAAGTAGCTAAGAAAAGATTTGATCTTCAAGAAGGAGATTTAGTTGTTATTACTGGTGGATTTACTGGTGAAACATTTGAAGAACATTCGACTAACTTAATGAAAATAGTTAATATAAAATAGACTTCTTTGAAGTCTTTTTTTGTGCTATAATTATATTAAGGTAGGTGGTAAAAATAATTAAATTATTTGGTAGTAAAGAATTAAAAACAGGTTATCTATATTTTTATGTACACTTTATAGTAGAGATAGTTTGTTTCTTTTATTTAACAAGAGTATTAAATGATTCTCCAATGGTATGGTTAATACCTTTTATGTATGATGGACTAGCTTTTGTTCCGCAAAGTATGATTGGATATATATCTGATAAATATCCAAAAATAAATATGGGTTTAATTGGAGTAATATTACTAGTTATATCATATTTAATATATGGATTAACTAATCTGCCTATATTTGTATCATTAATTATACTAAGTTTAGGAAATGCATTTTTACATGTATCTGGAGCAGAAGATACATTAAAATCTTCTGAAGGAAAACTTAGTCCTGCAGCTATATTTGTAGCAGGTGGATCATTTGGAGTAATATCTGGTAAATTACTTGCTAAAACAAGTATAAATCCATTATTTTTAATAATATTAATTTTAACTATTATACCTTTTGTTTTATTATCTAAAACATATATAACAAAAGAAAGTAATACTAATAAATTTAATTATGTTAAAGAAGGATTAAATCCTAATATAGTTATATTAGTAGCAGTATTAGTAGTTATAGTAAGAGGTTATATGGGATATGGTATTCCTACTTCATGGAATAAAACAGTATTACAAACAGTAGTATTATTTTGTACTATGGGTATAGGTAAAGCATTAGGAGGAATATTATCTGATATATTTGGTATTAGAAAAGTAGCAGTTATTTCTTGTTTAGCAGCAATACCATTCTTATGTTTTGGTGATAATAATATGTTTATTTCATTAATTGGAGTAATGTTCTTTTCTATGACAATGGCTATTACTCTGGGTATATTGGTTTCTAAATTAAAGAAAAAACCAGGTCTTGCATTTGGTTTAACAACAATAGGTTTATTCTTAGGAACGGCCCCAATATTCTTTATAAAAATAAGTATGTTTAGTAATATTATATTAATAATAGTAGCATCAATTTTATGTGCAATTGCTCTAGGATATATATTAAAGGGGGATAAAAAATGAGATTATTATTTTTGTTAGATTATATAAAAGGCTATGAAATATTATTTTGGGCATTTGTTATTTCAATAGTTACAATGATAGTATTATCAATAATATTTGTTAGAAAAGAGACTAAAAATGAATCTAAATAGTTTGCCAATTATAATGATTAGATGTTTATTATTAACAATAATAATAGAATTAATAGTAGCTTTAATACTAGGTGTTAGAGATAAAAAGGATATAATTAATGTTATACTTGTTAATGTAATAACTAATCCTGTGGTAGTAGTATCACAAACGTTATTATATATAAAATTTGGATATACTATAGAAATGATAGGTATAGGAATCTTAGAAGTAGTAGTGGTTATAGTAGAAGGATTAATATATAAAAAAGTATTAAAATATAATAAACTTAATCCAATACTATTATCTCTATTATTAAATGCAACATCATTTTTTATAGGTGAATTAATAAATATATTATAAAGGAGGTAAAATATGTATTTATTAGATGTTATAGGTCCTGGAGATCCAGGTTATAAACCTATGTATGAACAATCTTTTGTTACTCCTGCAATTATTATAGGTGCAGTAGTATTAGTAGTAGCAGCAGTATTAATTACTGCAGTTGTTATCAAGAAAAAGAATAAGTAGGAGGGAATATGTATTTATTAGACTTTGTAGGACCAGGAAGAAATGTAACTGGTACAGAAATGGCTTTTAATGTTGCAACAAAAATAGGTATTCTTCTTTGCATAATAGCAGTAGTAGTAGGTGTAATTGTACTTGTTGTTACAAATATTAAAATAAAAAATAAAAAGAAAAAGAAATAGGAGGCTAAAATGAAGAATTTGAAAAAGATATTTATACTTTTAATTATATTTATTTCATTTATAGCAATTAATACTGTTAAGGCAGATATGAGTGCTCCTGAATTAAGACCTTATGAAGTAGTAGTAACTAATCCAAGCGGAATAGATTATTATAATTATAAAGGTGAAGTAGCAGGACATTTAAATAAAGATGATAAAGTATATGTTATTTATGAATATGATGGTAAATATACATTAGGAGTAAAAACTACTAAATATGGATTTGAATCTCAAGAAAGTATTGGAACTGTTAGTTCATTAGATGGTTTTTCTCTAATAGATGCTGAAGTAGATCCAACAACACTTGGAGATGACAATAGAATCATAAAAACAGAAGATGCTAGAAAAGCTCTAGTATATACATCAGACGGAGTAGATGTATTAAGAGGTCCATCAGAAACATATGAAAAAGTTGGACATCTTAAAAAAGATACAACTTTAGCATATAAATATAGAACAGATTCATATATTTATATTGAATATGACAATATAAAGGGATGGATTAATATTCTAAAAGGGAAAGTTCTAATTGAAAACGATGTTCAATATATATTTAGAGAAGACTATGATACTAAATGTGGTATTATTCCAAAAAACTCAATAACAACTCCAATATATAAAACAGATCAATGGGAACATAAGGCACTATTCACAATAAATAATTGCTCTGTATTATTAGACACTTTTAGAGATGATACTATTATAGATATTTATCCAGTACAACAAAGAGTTAAAAAAGATGTGACATTATATAAATATGCAGATTCTAATTCTGAAGTAGTAACAACTATTCCAAATGGAACAGAAATAACACTTTTAGCTGGTGGAGATTTCATGGCTGGTACAGAAAGCGTTAGATATATTAAATATAATGATGTAACTGGTTGGGCTCTTGATGATGATTCAGCATTTGAATGGATAAATACTAATGAAGAAAAAGAACCTGAAAAGATAGAAGATACTATTAAAATAGAAGATATAGAACTTCCAAAGAAACCTGAAGTAGAAGAACCAATGGCAGTAGAAATGCCTAGATCTAATTTTAGTTTAGTAGTATTTATTATATTATGTGCTTTTGGTGCAAGTGTATTAGTAGCTACTGCAATTGTAGTAATAATTCTAATAAATAAATCTAGCAAATCAAAAAAAGAAGAACCAAAAGAAACTAAGAAAGACAAAAAATAAAGCAATTTGCTTTATTTTTTTTAATTTGTTATAATTGTTATGGTGAATTTTTTATGAAAATTAATTCAGTTGAACTCGCGATTAGCGCGGTAAGACAAAGTCAATATCCAGAGGACAATAAACCAGAATTTTTATTATGTGGAAGAAGTAATGTTGGTAAAAGTAGTTTTATAAATACTATTATAGAGAGAAAAGATCTTGCTAGAGTATCTTCAAATCCAGGTAAAACTCAAACATTAAATTTTTATAGTGTCAACAATTCTTTTTATTTAGTAGATGTTCCAGGATATGGATACGCTGCTGTAAGTGAAGAAATAAGACAAAAATTTGGTAAAATGATTGAGGAATATCTAGAAAATAGAGAAAACCTAGAAAGAGTATTTTTATTAATAGATTTTAGAATTAAACCTACTCAAGATGACTTACTTATGTATAATTTCTTAAATTATCATAATCTTCCAGTAACTATTATTGCTACTAAAGTAGATAAAGTAAGTAAAAATGATAGAGAAAAACAAATAAAAATGATTAATGAAGAATTAAATATAAAAGATGGAGATAATTTAGTATTATTCTCTTCTAAAACTAAACTAGGTAAAATAGAAATACAAAATGAGATTGAAAAAATAGTTTTTGGAAAAGAAGAATAATCTTCTTCTTTTTTATTCTTTATGATATAATACTAAAACAGAAAAAGAGGTGAGAAATATGAAAATTCCAACAGTTGCTCTTGTAGGAAGACCAAATGTAGGTAAAAGTAGTCTATTTAATAGAATGCTTAGAAAAAAGATTTCTATTATTGAAAATACACCTGGTATAACAAGAGATAGAATATATGGTGTAGCTAATTACAAAGATTATAAATTTAATTTAATTGATACTGGTGGAATTGATATTTCCACAGGAGAATTTAATCTAGAAATCAAAGTTCAAGCAGAAATAGCTATTGATGAAGCAGATGTAGTTATATTTGTAGTAGATGGTAAAGAAGGATTAAATGCTAATGATAAAGTAGTTAGTGAAATACTATATAAATCAAAGAAAAAAGTAATCGTTGCTATAAATAAAATGGATTCTAATGAGTATAAAAAGAATCTAATGGATTTCTATGAACTTGGATTTGAACACTATATTGGTGTATCAGCAGAACATGGTAAGGGAATGGATAATCTTCTTAATGAAGTAGTAAAAGATTTCCCTAAACAAGACCAAATTGATGAAGATCCAAGAATGAAATTCTGTTTAATAGGAAGACCAAATGTAGGTAAATCTTCTTTAGTAAATGCATTAGTTAAAGAAGATAGAGTAATAGTAAGTAATGTACCTGGAACTACTCGTGATTCAATAGACACAGTACTTAAGTACGATAAAAAGGAATACGTAGTAATAGATACTGCAGGTATGAGAAAAAAAGGTAGAATATATGAAAATGTAGAAAAATATAGTTTACTTAGAGCAATGAAAGCTATTGAAAGAAGTAATGT
>CAMYZX010000029.1 GCA_947304025.1 uncultured Bacillota bacterium | reverse complement strand
TAGCTGATTTAACTAAAGAAAATGATGAAGTAGTAGTAGCTAAAGGAGGAAGAGGAGGAAGAGGTAATACGGCCTTTAAAACTCACTCTAATACTGCTCCTAATTTCTCTGAAAATGGTGAACCAGGAGAAGAAAAAGTATTAAAAATAGAACTTAAAATGTTAGCAGATGTTGGATTAGTTGGATTACCTTCAGTAGGCAAATCAACTTTATTATCTAAAATAAGTGCTGCTAAACCTAAAATTGGTGCATATCATTTTACAACATTAAGCCCTAACTTAGGAATGGTTAGAACTAAAGACAATAGATCTTATGTAGTAGCTGATCTTCCAGGATTAATTGAAGGAGCTTCAGAAGGTACTGGCCTTGGAGATAAGTTCTTAAGACATATAGAAAGAACTAGAATAATAGTTCATATAGTAGATATGTCTGGTATTGAAGGAGATCCATATGATAATTATTTAATTATTAGAAATGAATTAAATAGTTATTCAGAAAAGTTAACTAAAAAAGAAGAAATAATAGTAGCCAATAAAATGGATATGCCTGATTCAGAAGAAAATCTTAAAGCTTTTAAGAAAAAGATTAAGAAAGATGTATATGAAATAAGTGCTATTAATAATACAGGTATAGATGAATTATTAATTATAATAGCTAATAAATTAGATGAAATAAATGCTGAAGATTTATATACTGATGATGAAATAGAAAGCCATATCTTATATAAATTTAAAGAAGAAAAACCATTTACTATTACTAAAGAAGATGATGTATATGTTATTCATAGTGATAGAATAGAAAAATTATTTAAAATGACTAAATTTACTGATGAAGGAGTTAGAAGATTCTCTAACAAGCTTAGAAGAATGGGTGTAGATGAAGAACTTCAAAAACTTGGTATAGAAGAGGGAGATTTAGTTAGAATAGACAATTTTGAATTTGAATATACACTTGAAGATTGATATTTTTTAAAAAATATAGTATATTTATACTAGGTGATACTATGATAGAGAGATTAAATAGTAAAAATTTAAATGATTTATTAAAAACTATAATAATTATTACTTTATTAATAACTTTATTTTTGGTGTTACTAAATAAATTTGGTGGTCATATAACTGATTATATGACTAAAAAAACTTGTAATATGGCACATGAAAAATATGTTGCTGGTGAAAAACCAGGATATGGTGTGTGTGTTAAAAAAGATAGCAAAAAATAACTATGATTTATTCATAGTTTTTTTATTTGTTCGATTGTTTTTACAAATATATGTATGCTATAATTATTATGGGTGATAACATGTTTGAATATATAATAGGAAAAATAACTTATATATATCCTTCATATATAGTAATAGAAAGTAATAATATTGGATATAAGATATATACTGCTAATCCATATGAATATAGATTAGATAATGAAGAAAAAGTATTCTTATATGAACATATAAGAGAAGATGAAGATACTTTATATGGATTTAAAACTATTGATGAGAAAAATATGTTTTTAAAGCTTATAGAAGTTAAAGGATTAGGCCCTAGAATGGCACTTCCTTTATTATCAGTATCATCTGATGAACTTATGAGAGAAATAGAAACTGGTAATATTAATTATCTTAAAAAATTCCCTAAAATTGGAGATAAGGTTGCTAGACAAATTATACTTGATTTAAAAGGGAAATTAGTTAATAAAGATGAAATAAAAGTTAGTGATAACGAATTAAAAGATGCTTTATTAGGTCTTGGGTATAAGACTCCTGAGATAAATAAGGTTCTACCGAATATAGATAGTTCTTTAAAGATTGAAGATAGGATCAAGGAAGCATTAAAATTATTATTAAAATAAGGAGGAATTATGGAAGAAATTATTAATCCTTCTATATCAAATTTAGATTTAGATGAATATAAATTAAGACCACAATATTTAAGAGAATATATAGGCCAAGATGATGTTAAAGGCAATTTAGATGTGTTTATTAAGGCTGCTAAACTTAGAAATGAATCATTAGATCATGTTTTATTATATGGGCCTCCAGGGCTTGGTAAAACAACTTTAGCATATATAATTGCTAATGAACTTGGTGTTAATATAAAGACTGCTAGTGGGCCTGCTATTGAGAAGACAGGAGATTTAGCTGCTATACTTAGTTCACTTCAAGAAGGAGATGTACTTTTTATAGATGAAATACATAGATTACCTAGGTATATTGAAGAAGTATTATATTCTGCAATGGAAGATTTTACTTTAGATATTATTATTAATGGTGATAGTTCATCTAGAAGTGTAAAAATAGATTTACCTCCATTTACTTTAGTAGGAGCTACTACTAGAATTGGAGATTTATCTAGTCCACTTAGAGATAGATTTGGCATTATATCTCATTTAGATTATTATAGTATTAAAGATTTAGTTAAAATAGTTAAGAGAACATCTAAAGTATTTGATATAGATATAGATGATAATGCAGCATTAGAATTAGCTAAAAGAAGTAGAGGTACTCCTAGAATAGCTAATAGATTATTAAAAAGAGTTAGGGATTTTACTTTAGTAAATGAATTGGATACTATCACTGAAGAAATAACTAAGTCTTCATTAGATAAATTAAAAGTAGATTCAGAAGGTCTAGATGAATTAGATCATAAACTACTTAATACAATTATTACTAAATTTAATGGTGGACCTGTAGGTATTGATGCTTTAGCATCTTCTATAGGAGAAGAAAAGGCAACCATTGAAGATGTATATGAACCATATTTATTACAAAATGGTTATTTAAAAAGAACAAATAGAGGTAGAGTGGCTACAGAAAAAGCATATGAGCATTTAAAGATTAGTAAAATAGATAGTCTATTTTAATCAGGAGGGTTTATGGATGCTGGTATCCATTTTATAGAAAAATATTATAAAAATTTATATAACTCTAATCAAGTAAAATATGCGACTAGATTTTTTAATAATGACAATAAATTTGATGATATAAAGGATTACTTTGATAGATTAGAAAGAATTAGTAAAAGAGCAATTAACTCGGGTAAAAAAACTTTACTTTATGATTGCTTTTTTCGTCGTTATGTAATAAAAAGAGAAAACATAAATATAAAATATACTGAAAAAGAAAAGGATAATATTATGGCATGCCAAAGAGAGAGTTTAATTCCTTGGTTAGATTATCTACATAATTCTTCAAAAGAAGAATATTGGCTTAAATACTATATATTTCAAGGTATGATTTCAGTAGGAACTTATTCTGAGTCAAAGAATTTATTTATGAAGAGAAGCCCTAAGACACTTAGCCCTTTTATTGAATTTAATATAACTGCAGTAGATAAATTAATTAGTTATATAAAAGGATATGTTTATGGGACATTACATGACAAAAATTATAAAGAATTAATATGCAATAGTAGTTTTAATACCTTATATTATGTATTATTACAAGAAGTAAAGAATAATGCTGAAAATAGTAATAATGGTATATGGATTAAATATAACAAAGGGTCCAGAGAAGATGCATATAAATTATGGAATTCTATAGTATATAAAAATACTTTTTGGTGTACTGATCAAAGACCTAGATGTATTGATCAACTTTGTGGAGCTCACGGAGGAGATTTTTATGTTTATTATACAAATGATAAAAATGGGAATCCTGTTATACCTAGAATAGCAATTAGATTTAGTGGAGACAGGATACATGAAATAAGAGGGGTTCTTGATTCATCACAAAATCTTGAACCATCTTTAACTGGTGTAGTAAAAAGAAAACTAGATTCTTTTGATTTCTTAAGTGATGAAGCAAAAGAAAAATCTTTAAAAGCTATAGAAGATAATAGAAAAATAACTAAGATTAATCAAAAAACTGAGAAAGGGTTACCTTTGACTCAAGAAGAATTAGATTTTATTTTTGCAATTAAAGAAAAGATACATACTTTTGCAGAAGGGGAAGATAAGAGAATTCATGAAATTAGATCTAGACTTATAATTACTGATCCTGAATATTTATTAAGAGCTTCTAAAAGAGTACAAAATATATTAAAATATGCTTCAATAGAATTAAAAAATAATAAAGAATTAGTATTAAAAATATTGAATGGAAAAACCTTCTTATTAGATCAAGTAGGGGAGAAATTAAAAGATGATCCAGAATTTATGATTCCATTTTTAATTGAAAATCCAATGAATATTAGAATCGCAGGTCCTACAGTTAAAAAAGATTTAAAATCTGCTTTAATTGTATTAAGAGGTAATATAGAGTGTGAAAGATTCTTAAATGTTAATTTAGTAAAGAGTGATGAATTTAAGGAAGAAGCTTTTAAGATACCTGAATATGCAAAAAAGTATTTATTAACTAATAATTGTGGTATAATACCTAATGGTGATTTAAATGAAGACAAGTGATTTTGATTATAATTTACCAGAAGAATTAATAGCACAAACTCCTATTAAAGATAGAGATCATTCTAGATTATTAGTAATGGATAGAAAAACTGGAGAAATAGAGCATAAAATATTTGCAGATATTATAGATTATTTAAATCCAGGAGATGTATTAGTTCTTAATAATACTAAAGTATTACCTGCAAGATTAATAGGTCATAAAGAAGATACAGATGCAGTTATAGAAGTATTAATGCTTAAAGATTTAGGTGATGATACTTGGGAATGTCTTAGTAAACCTGCTAGAAGAGTTAAAATAGGCTCTATAGTTAAGTTTAGTGATGAATTAAGTGCTGAATGTGTATTTATTGGAGAAGATGGTATAAGACATTTTAAATTTATTTATAATGGTATATTCTTAGAAATATTAGATAGATTAGGTGAAATGCCACTTCCTCCATATATACATGAAAAATTAAAAGATAAAGATAGATATCAAACTGTGTATGCAAAAGAATTAGGTAGTGCTGCTGCACCTACTGCAGGTCTTCATTTTACAAAAGATTTATTAAATAAAATTAAAGAAAAAGGTATATTGATAGAAGAAATAACTCTTCATGTAGGACTTGGTACATTTAGACCAGTTGAAGTAGAAGATGTTAATAATCATAAAATGCATAGTGAATTTTATACTATGTCTAAGGAAACAGCTGAAGTTCTTAATAAAGCTAAAAAAGATAACCGAAGAATAATATCTGTAGGAACTACTACTACACGTACGGTAGAAACTATTATGAATCTATACGGCGAATTTAAAGAATGTTCTGGATGGACTGATATATTTATTTATCCAGGATATAAATTTAAAGCTATTGATGCTTTAATAACTAATTTTCATTTACCAAAATCAACATTAGTCATGTTAGTATCTGCTTTTAGTACAAAAGAAAATATATTAAATGCATACAATGAAGCTGTTAAGGAGAAATATAGATTCTTTAGCTTCGGAGATGCAATGTTTATTAAGTAGGGGGATTTATGGAAAAACTATTGTTAACTGAAGAGCAAAAAAAGGAATTAGTAGCAAAAACTAATGAAATGTTATTTGATTTAGATATGTTAAATGCTGATATGCAAGGTTTAAGAGATGTTGTTTCTTCTTTTAATGCATTTGATGCTTTTGTAGATAAAGATTATAAACATACTCGTTTAATTTATGAAAATGCTCTTCTTAAAAAGTATCAAGAAGCTAGCAAATTAAAAGAAGCAATTGATGCTAATAAAACTAGATTAGGTATTAAACCTAGTAAGAAAAGAAGAAAGAAGTTAACTAAAAACAAGACATTATGATGTCTTGTTTATTTTTTCTATTTTTTGATATGTATCATTAAGTTGTTTTTCATATTGAGATGTTAATTTAGCTTTATAATATTTTTTATCTAATAGATTATCTGGCATATATTGTTGTTTAACATATGATCCAGGATAATCATGAGGATATTTATATATCTTAGAATCTATTCTTATAGTTTCTGGGACTTGATATATGCCATTATTTAAGTCTTCAAGAGCTTTATCTATTGCTACTACAGCAGAATTAGATTTAGGGCTTAAACACATATCTATAATAGTCTTAGAAAGTATTATTCTTGCTTCTGGAAGGCCAACTCTTTCACAAGCAGAAATACATGCTTCTACTTTAATACCCATATTGGGAGAAGCTAGTCCTATATCTTCATATGCGATAACAGTCATTCTTCTATAAATTGAATCTAAATCTCCTTCCATTATTAATCTAGATAAATAGTGTAGGGCAGCATTTACGTCTGACCCTCTAATAGATTTTTGAAAAGCAGATAATAAATCATAATGATTAGTTTCGTCTTTATCAGAATTAAATACTGGTTTTTTAGTTATATTTTGTATTACTTCTTTTGTAATGTTTTTATCACTTGTAGAGTAGTAACACATCTCTAGTAAATTATAAGCGCTTCTTAGGTCTGTTGAAGACATTTTAGCTATTAGAGATATATTTTCCTTACTTATCTTAATATCCTTTAAATAAGGACTTTTAATAGCCTTATTTAAGCCTTTAATTATATCTTCCGTAGTTAATTCATGTAATTCAAATATAGTACATCTAGATCTAATAGCAGGATTAA
>CAMYZX010000028.1 GCA_947304025.1 uncultured Bacillota bacterium | reverse complement strand
TTTGTCCTCAAGAACAAGATTATAATGATGCTTTAGAAGTATGTAATAAACTTGGCATTGAGTTACACAGAGTTAATTTTGTTAAGGAATATTGGGACAATGTTTTCTCATATTTCCTTGAAGAATTAAAGAAAGGTAGAACTCCTAATCCGGACTTAATGTGTAATAAATATATTAAGTTTGATGCTTTTATAGAAGAAGCTAAAAAATTAGGAGCAGACTACATAGCTACTGGACATTACGCAAGAACAAAAGATGGGCATCTTTATAGAGGTATAGATGCTTCTAAAGATCAATCTTATTTCTTAGCACAAGTAAGTAGTAAACAACTAGAAAATGTATTATTCCCTGTGGGAAATTTAACTAAACCAGAAGTTAGACAAATAGCTTTAGAAGCAGATATTCCTACTGCTAAAAAGAAAGATTCAACAGGTATATGTTTTATAGGTGAAAGAAACTATCAAAAGTTTATTCATAACTATTTGAAAAAGAATCCTGGAGACATAATTGATGTTGATACAAAAGAAGTTATAGGTACTCATGAAGGACTTATGAATTATACTATTGGTCAAAGAAAACAAGTAGGTATAGCAGGATTTAAGGATAGACATTTTGTTGTAGGAAAGAATGTTGAAAAGAATGAATTATATGTAGCTTTTGGAGAAGATCCAGAAAGTTTATATAGTGATGAATGTATAATAGAAAATATTAATTTTATTAGTGAAGAAAGACCTAAGAGTTGTACTGCTAAGTTTAGATATAGGGGAGAAGATTATGATGTTAATCTTGAATATCTAGATAATGGTGAGATATCTGTTAAGTATCCATCTAAAGCAAAAGCAGTTACTCCAGGACAAGCTTGTGTACTATATAATGGTGAAGAATGTCTAGGTAGTGGAATAATAAAAGAGATTAAAAAAGATGGAAAGAAACTATGGTATTTATAGTTTCTTTTTTTATGATATTTTTTAATTTATATATTTAAAAAATATATAAAGAATGATATAATTATAATGGAATGGTAGGTTAAAATATGGCAAGAAGAGGAAGAAAGAAAAAATTAAAAAATATTAAAGTACCTATAGAAATAACAGGTATATTATTAATTGTTATAGGAATAATAGGTTTTTTAGGACAAAAAGCTAATATTTTAGGAAAAGCATTTAAAGGTTTTTCTATATTTTTAATGGGTAACTTTTTTTGGATATTTTTATCGTTATTAATCCTAATTGGTATATATATGCTAGTTAAGAGAGAAAAACCAAAATATATAACTCTAAGAACTATTGGAGCAACATTATTCTTTATTGGTTTATTAGCATTATTCCATTTAAATAATTTACAAGGTAATACTATTGAAAGTAATTTAGAATATTCATTTAATAAATTTATTCCATGTATTCTTGGAGAAGATGTTTTAGTAGGTGGAGGAATGATTGGAGCATTATTTGCATCAATCTTTACTGTGTTACTAGGAGATCTTGGAAGTAAAATAGTTATTATAGTTGTAATGTTTATAGGTTTAGTATTATTTACTAATTTCTCTATCTTAGATATTATTTCTAGCGCTAAGGATAAAGTTAAAATTAAGAAGAGTAATTCTGATGATGAAGAGGATGATGACTATGAAGAAGATGATGAAGAAGAACCTGTTAAAGGACATGATAAAGATCATAGGGTAGCTATATCTTCAATCGATGAACTTACTAATCCAAAACAAGAAGAAGAATATAAACAAGCTGTTAAAGAAAATATGGCTAATTCGTTTAATAATACAAATTTATATGCTAATTATAAATTGCCTAGTATTGATTTGTTAGAAAAACCAGGCAAGAATAAAGGTGGAAAAGAACAAGAAGAAGAGATTAAAAGAAATATAAAATTACTTGAAACAGTATTAAAAGATTTCGAAGTATATGCGAAAGTAGTAGAAGTTCATGTTGGCCCATCTGTTACCCAATATGAATTAGAATTAAAATCAGGTACTAAGATGAATAAGATAACATCATTACATGATGAAATCTCATCTGCGTTAGCAGCTAAGCAAGTAACTATTGAAGCACCAATACCTGGTAAAAGTACAGTAGGAGTATACTTACCAAATAAATTTAATTCTGTAGTATCATTTAGAGAAATAATAGCATCTTTTCCTAAAGATAAATTAAATAATAAATTAATGGTTGCTTTAGGTAAAGACATAATGGGTAATTCAAAATATTTTGAAATTAATAAAACACCACACTTACTTATAGCAGGTGCTACTGGTTCTGGTAAATCAGTATGTATTAATACAATAGTAGGTTCTATACTTATGAGAGCTAAACCTGATGAAGTTAAATTAGTTATGATAGATCCTAAGAAAGTTGAATTAGGAATGTATAACGGTATTCCACATTTAATTACTCCAGTTGTTACTGATCCAAGAAAAGCATCAATTGCTCTTCAAAGAGTAGTTAAAGAAATGGAAAGAAGATATGATTTATTTAGTGATAGCAAAACTAAGAATATAGAAACATATAATGATAAAATCAGAAAAGATAATGAAAAAAAGAGTGAAGATGAAAAGATTGCTTTACTTCCATATTGGGTAGTTATAATAGACGAACTTGCAGATTTAATGCTAGTTTGTTCAAAAGAAGTAGAAGACTCAATAATGAGAATTACACAAATGGCTAGAGCTGCTGGTATACATTTAATAGTAGCAACTCAAAGACCATCTACAAATGTTATTACAGGTGTTATTAAAGCAAATATACCATCTAGAATATCATTTGCAGTATCAAGTTTTGTTGATAGTAGAACAATACTTGATATGGCAGGAGCAGAAAAACTTCTTGGTAAAGGAGATATGTTATTCTTACCAATGGGAGAAAATTTACCTCAAAGAGTACAAGGAGCTTATGTTTCTGAAGAGGAAATTAATAAGTTAGTAGATTTCTGTTCTAACCAACAAAAAGCAGTTTATGATGAAACATTTACATCTGAACCAGGTAATACAACAACAGATGGATTTACTAGTGATAAAAATGATGTAGAACAAGATGATCCAATTTATAATGAAGCATTAGAGTTTGTTTTATCCACAGGAAAAGCAAGTGCATCATTATTACAAAGAAAGTTTAAATTAGGATATAATAGAGCAGCTAGATTAATAGATTTATTTGAAGAAAGAGGAATTATAGGACCACAACAAGGTTCTAAACCAAGAGAAGTTTTATATAAAGTAGAAAACGAAAACGAATAAAATATAAAAGAATAGGAGGGATTTTATGAATGAGTTTGATGAATTACCATTTGAACAAAATGATAGTTTTAATAGTGATAAAAATGATGTAGAAACTTTGCCATTCGAAGAAATCCCTGCTAAAGAAACAGTTCCTACAATGATGGATGATAATAATATTATTGTTCTTGATGAAAGAGTAAGAGATATTAAACCTGAAACAAAAGATGCAGAACCAACTTTAGATTCAAATAATATCTTAATACTAGATCCAAAAATTAAAGATATAGCACCAAAGAATAGTAAGATTTCGTTTAAGAAACCAACTATTATTATTCCGGTAATTGCATTTATATTTGTTTCTATTTTAGGTATGTATTTATTTGTATCTAATTCTCATGCAGATACAGTTAATTTAATTAAGATAGAAGAGAATGATAAATATGGATATATAGATACTGAAGGAACAGTAATTACTAGAGCTAAATATATAGCAGGAACTGATTATTATAAAGGACATGCAATTGTTAAAAATGAGAATAATTTATATGGTGTATTAAATTCAAAAGGAGTGCTTGAAGTACCATTTGGTAATTATTATTACATTGGATTATTTGGTAATAGATATATAGCTTCTAAACAAACTAGGAATGGTTTAAAACAAGCATTACTTGATGGTAGTTTAGATGAAGTAACATCATTTAAATATGATACAATTAGTTATGCTAAAAATGGTATATATCTATTTACTAGAGATAATACAATGGGTATTTTGAATAAAGAAGGTAAAGAAATATTCTCATTCTCAGTAGATGAAATAGATAGTAAAAAAATAGATATAGATATATCTCCAGTACCTGAAGATACACCATTAAATAATAGATATGCAAAAGTAAAATTAAATGATTCTTATGCAATAATAAATATAGGAACAGGTAATAAAGTATATGGTTATACATTAGAGGATATAGAAGTATTAAAGAATAATGTATTCTATATAAAGAGTGAATCTACTAATGAGAATAATACATATATTGTTATTGATAATGATAAGATTAAATTAAAAACAAGCAAATATTTAAGAGTTAGGGTAGATGATTTAGATTCGAATATAGCTATAGCAATTAATGATGATTCTTCAATTAGTTATATAAACTTAAATAATGCAGAAGAAATAAATGATAATAAGAACAATTCATATAGTTATGGTGATGGAATAGTATTAGAAAAGACTCATGATTTTAGTACAAATAAAGATGTATATAATATTATTACTGCCAAAGGAACAATAGGTCTATTTGATACTTATACTCCAGTAACTGGAGAATTCTACAATAATAAATTAAATGTTAAATTATATGAGGAAAAATATAACTATGTTAATACAAAGGGAGATCTTATTAATAATGTAGCATATGATACTACATCTGAATTTAATAAAGAAGGATTTGCTATTGTATCGAATAATAATACTTATGGAATAATTAATTCAAATGGTAAAGAAACAGTTAAACTTAGTTATTATAATTTATTGTTCTTAGATGAAGATATATCTTCATTATTAAGTGAAGAATATAAAAAGAAATTATTCATATATCAAGATGAAAATGATAAATACGGAATAATTAATTCAAATGGTAAAACTGAAGTAAATGCTATATATGATGATATAGAATATATAACAGATAAATATCCTATTGTTAAAGTTAAATATGGTGGAGAAGACTTATTATTTAACTTAGCTATTAATAAGGAATTACCAATAAAAATAACTACAAGAGATATAACTATAAAAGATAATTATATAGTAGTAGGAACATCATATTATAATTATTCGGGTAAGTTAATATATTCAATTAAGTAGGAGGTTTGTATGAAAGATAAAAAGTTTTTTACAATAGCTATGGCTATTGTATTAGCATTAGCATTGTTTATGATTTTTAGAACAAATACACAAAGTTTTAAAAGATTAAGTGCATCTGTTACACCGGAAGAAGAAAAGAATATTATTATAGAAAAATCTAAACAATATATTTCTGATAATATAGATAAATTTGATGGAGAAAGCATAATTTTATTAGGAGATTTAATTAATAAAAATTATCTTACTGAAGAAGAAAAAGAAGATGTTACTAATGATTTATATGATGAAAACACTAGAATATTCTTTACTGTAAAAGATTCTAAGATAGTAGATATTTATTTAAAGAATGAATTGTTTAGTAAATTATTTAAATGTAGTGATGTTTGTTATATAAATGAGAATAATTATATCTATTATAATAATGATGTATATCAAATAGTTAAGGTTGATTCAAATGGAAGCGTTTATATAACAAATAATGAAATTAAATCAATTAATACTAAAGATATAAATAATATTATTAAAAACAAATATAATGAATTAGATAAAGAAATAGCTAATACTATAGATCTAATATCTCAAAATGATATTAATAATAGTAATATTATAAATCCAGAAAAAGATATGTTAGTAACTAGTCCTGCAGGTTATAAAATTTATAGTATTAATAATCAAACAAGAGATATAGATGTTGATAAAGTAGATGGAATATTTATAATTAGATTATTAAATACAATTAATTATAAATTAGGAGATGGGACTAAGTTTAATCCATATGTAATAACAAAATAAAAATCAAGTTTTACTTGATTTTTTTATTTTACTAGGGGAATTATTATTTATTTTTTCGAATATAAATATTAAGGGGGGTATAATTTGAAAAAAAGAATAATAATTACTTTATTAATAATACCAGCATTAATTATTCCTTTCTTTATATTTAATGATAGTGAAGCTAAAACAGAAATAAATAAAAAAGAAAAGAATAAATATTTAACAAAAGATAATATTAATGAAATATTAACCGAAGATGTAAAAGAAGTAATAAAAGAAAAAATAGTTATGGTAGAACCTGAATATATTTCTAAAAAAGATAAATTCAAATATATTACCACTGAATACGATAATATTAATGAGTATTTAAAAGAAGAAATGGTTGAAGAAATAAAATATGTATATATAAATAATGATGAGTTTGTTACTGAAGATGGTAAGAAATATTTTTACGCAGATGGAGAAAAGGTTAAAGGAATTAGATTAATTGATGGTGTTAGATATTATTTTGATTTTAATACTGGGGAATTATTAAAATCAGATATTAAGAGTGTAATAGATGTATCTTCTTGGCAAGGAAATATAGATTTTGAGAGAGTAAAAGATCAAGTAGATGGTGTAATAGTTAGAATAGGGTATGGTACTACTGATAAAGATGAACCAGTATTAGATAGTAAGTTCAAAAGAAATATAGAAGAGTTAAAAAGATTAAATATACTTTTTGGAGTATATTTATTTGGGTATGCTCAAAATATAAATGCTTCTAATAAAGAAGTTAAGTTTATTGATGATATGTTTAATAAATATGATATCCCTAAAGATACATATATATTTTATGATGCAGAGTTAACTACATTTGATAATTTTTATTATTCAAAACCTATATATAATTTGGTTATAGATAATTTTGTTTTTAAATTAAATGAACTAGGTTATAAGAATGTTGGTTTATATAGTAATTTATATATGCTTGCTAAAGGGAGTTTATCTTATGATAAAAGATATCCTGTTTGGGTAGCACAGTATTATACTAAATGTGAGTATGATAAAGAACATATTGGATGGCAATATACAAGTGATGGAAAAATTGATGGAATAGATGGCAGAGTAGATATGAATATTTTTTATTAAACCTTGATTTATTTATATATTTCTTATAAAATTATATATGTATAAAGAATAGGAGAAATTATGAAAGAGGATAAGTTAGGAAAAGCATTTAGTAAATGTTTAAAGTTTTTTCATATTAATTTGAGTGAAAAGAATGAAAAATTATTATTACAAATATTTA
>CAMYZX010000027.1 GCA_947304025.1 uncultured Bacillota bacterium | reverse complement strand
ACTTCTACATAATCATAGAAATTAATTATATTAGTTAATTCTTCATCACTCTTAGTAGAAGCTTCAGTGAATACCTCACTCTCATAACAACCAGATCCTATTAATAAACCTTCTCTATATTTTTCTATTTCACTTCTAAGTATTCTTGGTGTTCTATATAAATATTTAGTATTAGCAAGTGATATTAATATAAATAAATTCTTAAGTCCTTTTTTATTTAATGTAAGAACATTAATATGATGTTCTTTACCATATTTATGTATTTCATTTTTAGATACTAAGTTATTTAAATCACTAATCTTAGTCATGTTATTATTAATACATTTTTGTAACATTTTATGAAGTACTAAAGCAGTACCTTTAGCATCATAATCTCCTCTATGGTGTCCTTCTTCATCAAATTCAACATTATATCTTTTAGTGATTGCACTAAGAGAATGTCTTGCTTCTCCTTTATCAAGTGCTCTACTTAATTCAAGAGTATCGATAACAGGATTAGTAAATTCTCCTAAGTTATATTTTTGATATGCCATCTTAATAAATGAAGTATCGAACTTAGCATTATGAGCAACTAATGGTAATCCTTTAGCCCACTCAATAAATCTTTTAACGGCATTTTCTTCATTATCTTTATCTTTTAACATATCATCAGTAATATGTGTTATATCAGTAATCTTTTGATTCAATGGATGGCCTGGATTAATCAATTCATCATATACTTCAAGAATCTCTCCATCCTTCATCTTAACAGCACCTATTTCAATAATAGAGTCTGCACCACCCGCATTAAAACCTGTAGTTTCTAAGTCGAATACTACATATGTAGTACCCTTTAATTTATCATCACTAGGTCTAACTACTATATCAACATTATCATCAATCATAGTAAGTTCAGCCCCATAAATAACTTTAAATGGTTCTTCTCCCTCAGGTAAATCTTTATTCATATCTTTAACCATATTATATGCATTAGGGAAGCTTTGAACTCCATCATGATCAGTAATAGCTATACCTTTATGTCCCCATCTTTTAGCAGTCTTAATTAGATCTTCAACTGTTACACATCCATCCATTTGACTCATCATAGTATGTGTATGAAGTTCTATTCTTTTCTCTTCTGCATCATCATTTATAGTTACATCTTTAGTATCTATATCCATTATATTATTAGCATTTAATACAAAATCTCTAGCAAAATCATCATACTTAATATTACCATTAATTCTATACCAATTACCTATCTTTAACTTAGAATCAATTCTTTCAAAATCTTCTTGATTCTTAAAGAATACTTTTACTAAGAAACTATCTTTATTATCAGTAACTTTTAAAGTAATAATCTTAAATACTGTTTTAGTAGACTCAAATAATTCTTTATCAAATATTTTAACTTCAATAGTTATATCTTCCAAATCACTATCTAAATTACTTAAATCAGATATATTTTCATCTTTTATTTCTCTACCTAAAATAGCATTCTCATCAATAGCTTTAGTAGAAGCCATCTTCATAGGTTCTCTCTTCTTTTCTTTAGCCTTAGGTATTGCTATATCATTAACATCTACTTCTTTATCTTTTAATATTTCTTTTTTAATACTACTCTCAGTAATAACTATTTTTAAATCCACATCAAATCCCATAGATTTTAATTTAGATTTAATCTTACTCATATTATTATTTAATACTTGTTCCATAGCTTTATTTTCTACTTCAACTACTAAACCATCTGTAGTAAATTTAACTAATTTACCCTTAAATAAACTTTCCATCATAGAACTAAGTCCTAATGAAGATATTACATAAGGATAATAATTATTAATTGCAACATTATAACTCTCTTTAGGAACAATAGTATATGTAACAGATTTTAATTCTTTAAAACCATCTTTAATATGTTCATCCATATACTTAATTACATCAAGAGGTAATAAGTCATTAGTATCAATAATAAAATTCCAATTTAATTTATCAGAAGAGCACTTAATTTTTTCTAATTTGGCGTTATTAAAATATTTAAAATCTTCTTCTTTTAAATTAATCTTGTCTAAAAATAATTTTAATTTAGTATCCATAAACCCTCCTGATGCTCATTATAAGTATTATACCAAAAACACAAGAATAATTAAACAAAAAAGAAGCATTTTTTGCTTCTTTTTTTATAAATCTATATAAAACAATTTTTCACCATTATTAAGAGTTTCTATATACTTAGCTCCAAACTTTTCATAATAATTATTTAAATATGATTTTAAATATATTTTATTATATCCAAGACTTCTTGCTTTATCTAAAATAGAATCACTTAATAACTTAGAATATCCTTTACCTCTATATTCATCTTTAACAAATATAGTGGCATACCATGGAGTTAAATCTCTTCTTTCATCTCCATCATATTTAAAGAGTGATATAAATCCAATTAATTCTTCTTTATCTATTAAGCCAAGAATACTTATTACTTTATCTTCATTTAATATCTTATTAATCTTATTATCAATATATTCTTTATCAGAAGAAGCTGTTCCCCATTCTTTACTACATAATAAAACATATTCTTCTAAAAACTTTCGATTGTTCTTTATATCAATTATCTCCATAATTCTCCTATTTTATAATATCAAAAACTATTTTTATATCATCTATATTTTTATCACTTATAGTGAATAAATTTAAGTACTCAAGAGTATTAATTTCTTTATTAGTATATACTTTTAATAATAAATCATTAGCCTCTACTTTATCATTAATATGCTTAAATAATTCTACTCCTACGGTATGATCTATATTATCATTTTTATTAACTCTTCCAGCACCTAAATCTCTAACTAATAAAGCTAGTTTCATAGTATCTATATCAGTTAAATATCCAGATTTATTAGAGTATATTTCTATACTATTACTAGTCTTTAAGCCTTCTAAATCTCCACCTTGATATTTAATAAATTCTTTAAACTTTTTAAGACCTTCACCGTTATATAAATTAGTTTTTACCATATCTATTGCATCTTCTACTGATATAGACTTACTTAAGGATACCATGTATGATGCTAATATTATACATAGATTAGTAAAGTTTTTATCTCCTTTTCCTTCTAATGTTTTAATAGCATCAATTACCTCTAAAGAATTCCCCACAGTATTACCCAAAGGATAATCCATATTAGTTAGAATAGCTATAGTTTCTTTGCCATGTTTATTTCCTATATCTACCATTATTCTAGATAATCTTTTAGCATCTTCTAGATTCTTCATAAAAGCACCTTTACCTACTTTTACATCTAATACTATTTTATCTGATCCAGATGCTAATTTTTTAGACATAATAGAACTTGCTATTAAAGGAATTGATTCAACATTGCCCGTTACATCTCTTAAAGCATATATCTTTTTATCAGCAGGTACTAAGTTCTCTGTTTGAGAAACTATTGCCATATTTATATCATTAACTTCTTTAATAAATTCTTCATTTGTAATAGTAGTTTTAAATCCTGGTATTGATTCTAATTTATCAATTGTTCCTCCAGTATATCCTAAACCTCTACCACTCATCTTAGCTATTTTTACTCCTAGAGATGCTGCTAAAGGTAATACTACAAATGTAGTTTTATCTCCTATACCACCTGTAGAATGTTTATCTATCTTTACTCCTTCTATTGAAGATAAATCTATTTTATCTCCAGAATTAAGCATAGCTATAGTTAAATTATATGTTTCTTCAGTAGTCATATCATTCTTAGTAATAGCGCTTAATAATAAAGTCATATCCTCATCAGAAATACTACCATTAACATAATTAGAAACAACATATTCTATTTCTTCTTTAGTTAATTCTAATTTATTCTCTTTCTTATTTATAATATCTTTAATATTCATATATACCCCTTATAATTGTTCTGGTTCTTTTCCAATATTTATATCTATATATTTTGAAAAACTATTATTAATTTTTTCTAATATATCATCAGAATATTTCATCTTTAAAACTACACTTTTATAATAATCTTCTAATGCTCTTCTATCATATCTTCCTATCATAGAAAGTCTTTGTTCTAAATCTTGTAATTTAGATTTATCATATCTTTCTTCATCTCTTTGTTCTTTATATAGGCCTCTATTTATACATTTAAATTCTACTCCATTGCTTTTTAAAACCATAAATTCATCTATTAATAGATCTGTTTCATCTGCTACTAATAATGCTTTGTTAGAAATAGTTTTATTTCTTAATAAAACTATTTCATTTGTTAATGAACTATCTAGTCCTTTTTCTCTTTCTAAGCTTAATCTTTCTACTACTTTAGGAGTAGCAATAGATAAAGCAAATTTATCCATATCATGAGTAAATCCAATATCTATATATTCTTTTCCATCATCTGTCTCTATTTCTTTTAAACTATGAATAGATGGATGTCTTGTCTCCCTTGTTACTACATCAAAATGTGAAGCAGAAATAAAATTATCTTCAGTTACTCCTGATAAATAGACTATTTTATTATCCATGAATGTATTTAATTCATTATTAGAGAATAATGAACATGATACATATTCTTTTTGATTCTTTCTATAATTTGGATTATTAGATACTCCAGGCAACTGATAACTAGCATGTCCTACTACCATGAATTCTCCACCATTTTCTATTTGTTCAAATGGTGTCATTTCTTCAAACTTTTTTTCTGCCAATTTAGATAAATTATCTTCTAATTCAAATATTTTATATAAATCTTTTTGAAAAGCTAATCCTATTTTTGAAGCATCTTCTTTATATGAATTTGGATTCTTAAACGCATATTCTATATTCTCTGGAGATATTAAATCTCTAAGTATATTTTGACCAATAGCACGTATATCTGGATATTTATTTTTAAAATCAATTACTACTCCAAGTGCATCTCTATAAACATCTAATCCTTCTATTTCTATTAGGCATTTTAATTCCTTTATAAATTCATTTATATAACTTGTAACATCAATTCCCATACTAGAATGTTCATGTCTATAATTGAAGTATCTCATACTATCACCAATATAATTATAACATATACAAAACAAGAAGCATTATTCTTTTGCTTCTTGTTTACTTTTTCCTGATGATAAAAATGTTATTTTCTCTGCAATTAATTCTGTTACGTAGTTAATCTTTTCATCTTTTTCATAGTTTCTTGTTTCTATTCTTCCTTTTATTCCTAAAAGATCTCCTTTTTTACAAAATTCATTAGCATTTTGTGCAATACCATCCCATAATCTACAACTAATGAAATCAGTATCATACTCTCCATTAACATTCTTATATGATCTTGGTACTGCTAATGTAATATTAGTAAATGGATTACCATTCTCACTTTCTTTTAGTTCAGGATCTTTAACTAATCTCCCTACTATAACTATTTGATTTAACATAATTTGTCTCCTTTCAATGACAATAATACTCATATTTTTATATATTACAAATCACAAAAATTGCATTTTTGTTATTAAAACCATTCAAAAAATTATCTTAATAAATAGAAAAAAGAAAATCTTGTTAGATTTTCTTTTTAATTTAATAAATTTAGTAAAAATTTAATTTTTTTCTAAAATATCTTTTATACCATTAATACCTATAGTAGCACATTTAACTCTAGCAGGCTGTTTAGATATATCTTTATATATTTCTAATTCTTCTAATTTAGATGAATCATATTCTTCGTTAAGAATCATTTTATTATAATTATCAATTATATCTAATGCTTCTTCTTTAGATTTACCTATTAGTTTAGATATAGATATTGATAAAGCTGATGTAGATATAGCACATGCTTCTCCATCAAATCTTATATCTTCAACTATATCATTATTTAATTTTAATTCTATAGTAAAATGATCTATACAAGAAGGATTACTTTTAGAAATAGTAATATATTCTTTATCATTAGTTAATCCTTTATTAACTGGATTATTATAATTTTCTATAATTAATTCCCTTTTTAATTCTTCATTCATATACCTAAACTCTCTTCTAAAATATTACTATTATTTAATACTGTTACTAATTTATCTATTTCTTCTTTAGTATTATAGAAATATAGACTTACTCTTACAGTATTTTTAACATCTATTTCATCATGTAATTTCTTATCACAATGATCTCCTGCTCTTACACATATACCATTATTATTTAAATATATTGCAGTATCTTGAGCAAATACATCTTTAACATTAAATATTAGTATTGATCCTTCAACATCAGGATTATACATAATAATATTATGATTATCTTTTAATTTAGAAACTAAATATTTCTTTAAATCATTAGTATAACTATCTATATAGTCCATACCTATTTCATTAAGATATTTAATTGCTTCTCCTAGTCCAATTACTCCTGCAATATTTTGAGTACCTGATTCTAATTTAAATGGTAAATCTTTATAAACTATTTCACTTGGGCTTTCAAAAGATACACTTGTTCCTCCACCATGTTTATAATTAATTTCATCCATTAATTCTTTCTTACCATAAAGTACTCCTACTCCTGTAGGACCTAGCATTTTATGTGCAGAGAATGCTAAGAAATCTACATCTGTATCAGTTACATCTACTTTAATGTGTCCTATACTTTGAGATGCATCTACTAATACTTTAATACCGTTTTCATGAGCTATTTTAGTTATTTCTTTAATATCTCTTTTATCTCCAATTACATTAGTTATTTCTGCTATAGATATAACTTTAGTATTAGAATTAATCATTTTCTTAAAGTTATCTATACTAAATGTATAATCATCATTTAAATCTATATATTTAACTTTAATACCTAATCTATTTTCTAAATCAAACCATGGAATTATAACTGAAGCATGTTCAGACTTAGTTATTAATACTTCATCACCAGATTTTAAATTATTCATAAAATAACCATATATAGCCATATTAATACTTTCAGTAGCTCCAGATGTAAATACTATTTCTTCATCTGTTTTAGCATTAATAAATTGTTGCACTAAATCTCTTACATTTTCAAATTCTTCACTAGCTTTAATACTAATATCATAATCTCCTCTATGAGCATTACTTGGATATTCATAATAATATTCATCCATCTTTTCAATTACTTTATTAGGTTTTAAAGTAGTAGCACCATTATCAAAATAAATAATACCCTTATTTAAGAACTTAAAATCCTTTTTATAATCCATAATTTCACCTCCATTTATAAAACAATAATATTTTATCACAAAACCTACCATTTTTGTAGGATTTTTGTTAAAATTGTATTAGGAGATGAAATTATGAACGATTGTATTTTTTGTAAAATAGCTAATGGTGAAATACCATCAAAGACAATATATGAAGATGAAATAGTAAGAGTATTCTTAGATATTAATCCTACTGCTACTGGACATACACTAATTATTCCTAAAAAACACTTTACTGATTTGGATGATATAGATATGGAAACACTTACTCATATCATGAAAGTTGCTAAAGATATTAAGAAAAAACTTGAAGATAAATTAGGAGCTAAAGGAATTAAATTACTTCAAAATAATGGTGTATTCCAAGATGTAAAACATTATCATTTACATTTAATTCCAGATTGTAATACTCCTAAAAAAGGTTTAGAAGAAGTATATGAATTATTACAATAAGTTATTTAACTTATTGTTTTTATTTTCTATTTTTGGTATTATATATTTGTACAATTTTAGGAGGGTAACATGAAAAAAGGTAAAATTATACTAGGAGTAGCAATTACTTTATGTGCCGTTTTATGTTTAACTGGTTGTAAAAC
>CAMYZX010000026.1 GCA_947304025.1 uncultured Bacillota bacterium | reverse complement strand
ATTGATGAAATCTTTAGGAGGATGTTTAAATGTTAAATAAATTATTTAAGTATGATTTTAAATGGATTACTAAAGTATTATATATTTATTATATAGTTATTGCATTTGTTAGTATTGCATTAAAAATAACAGAACATTTTGTAAATACAGACCCATCATTATTATTAGTAATAGTAGATAAAACATTAGTAAGTTTACTTATAGGTGCCATTGCATCTGTAATGATAAATACTATTATGAGAATATGGGCAAGATGTGTTAGTAATTTTTACAAAGATGAAAGTTATTTAACACATACATTGCCAGTTACTAAGAACGAATTATTTAATTCTAAGATATTATCAGGTATATGTTCATTATTATTATCTGCTTTAGTAATAGTAGTATGTTTAGCTTTTATTTATTTAGATAAGAGTTCTATTGAAAGTATTAAGGCTATGTGGGATTCTTTAGTAGCAGTATATAACTTACCATTTGCAATAGCATTTATAGTAGGATTTATACTAATAATAGTATTAGAGATAATTTATATGATGATGTGTGGAATATTAGGAATAACTATTGGACATAGATTTAATAATCATAAGATGCTTAAATCTATATTAATAGGTATTGGTAGTTATGGATTATTATCTGTAGTTTCGTTAATTATTACATTCATTATTACTAAATTTGTTGATACAGCAGTAGTTAATGGATTCCCTTCAATGAGTTATATTGGTTCTATGGGAATTACAGCACTTATTATTTATACAGTATATGATATAATTTATTATTTAATAGCTAAAAAAGTGTTTAATAAAGGAGTAAATGTAGAATAATTTACTCTTTTTTTCTGAATAAATAATTAATGAAAAAAACACTAATAGAACCCATTGGGTTCTTTTTTATGGTATACTTTTTGTAGGAGTGATTATATGATTTTATTAACAAGACATGGACAAACAGATTGGAATGTTCAAAAGAAAGTGATGGGAAGATGTGATGAACCATTAAATAAAAAAGGTAAAGAACAAGCATTAGAAACTAGAGATAGTTTAAAAGAAACCAATATAGATTTAATAATATGTTCTCCATTACAAAGAGCAAAACAAACTGCTGAAATAATCAATGAAGGAAGAAATATTCCTATAATATATGATGATAGAATTATAGAAAGAGATTTTGGTGAATTCGAAGGTAAAGAACAAAAGGATTTCGATTTTCACGGATATTGGAACTATTATAGAAATGATAAATATCAGCAAGCAGAAAATATTCAAGATTTCTTTGAAAGAATATATGGATTTCTAGATGATATAACTGATAAATATAAGGGTAAAAACGTACTAATAGTAGCACACGGTGGTGTTAGTATACCTGTTTCATGCTATTTTAGTAAAAATATTCCTGAAGGTTCACTTGTTGAAGCGGGACTAGTATTAGGAAACTGCCAAGTGGCATCATATGCAAATGATTTGAAACTAATATAATGGACACAGGCAGTGTTCACTTGAACCTTCAAATGTTCCACCATAGAATATAAAAGACCTCAAGGTCTTTTTTTATGCTATAATACTTTTAGGTGATAATATGTCAAAATGGGGAATTGAAGAAAAAGAAACACTAAATGCAATTAATGAATTATCAGGAATAACACTTGATGTAGCAGCAGGTGATGGGAGATTTATTAATAAATTACTAGAAGTATCTGATAAAGTAATAGCAATAGATATAAATGCTTCTGAATTAGATGAATTAAAGAGAAATTATTCACAGAATAATAAATTACAAACTGAAGTAGTCGATATAACTAAAGAATTTCCTTATTATGATTCAACTTTTGATAGTATATTTTGTACTGGAACTCTTCATCTTTTTGATAAAGAAACAATTATATTTATTTTTAATGAAATAAGAAGAGTATTAAAACCTAATGGTAAAATAGTCCTAGACTTTGCTACTGATATTGAAAGATTAGATAAAGACGGTAATAAAGTAGTATTTGATAATGAAGGTAATTATTCTTCTTCTGAAGCAAAAGAGTTATTAAGTAATGAATTATCGGATTTTAAATTAAATATTGAAGAATCAACTTTTGAAGAAACAAACTTAGATGATTCTGCTGGATATAATTCTATAAAAGGAAAGTTTTTAATAATTGTTGGAGAAAAATTGATATAATATAAATGGATGGTGATATTATGGGTAAAATATTAGTAACTTCAGGTGGTTTTAATTCTATTAATAATTATGTATCTGATGAAAATGTAGAATTATTTAAAGAATTATCCACAGGAAAGAAAGTAATAATAATAGCTAATGCTGCTCCAGAAACTAGTGGAAATTATATTGCTAGAGAAAATGTTAAAGAAAACTTTTTAAAAGTTGGTGCTATACAAGCAGATATCGTAGATATAGATGCAAGTAATACAGGTATTATTCTAGATTATGATATTATTTATGTACTTGGTGGAGATTTAAAATATTTAATAGAATTAAATACTAAAACTGATTTTAAAGAAAAGTTAATGGAATTCTTAAAAAAAGGCATATATATTGGAGAAAGTGCAGGATCAATGATTCTAGCAGATGATGTTAAATATGCTTATGATATTAAGAAGGGAACTAAACCTAAATATGATGTGGTATTAGATACATATGCAGGGCTTGGATTAATAGACATATACATTTATCCACATTATCAAAAAGCAAGTGAAGATATGCAAGTAAGAACTTCTAAATATGAATCAGACAATAATGTTAAAATAACAAGATTAAATGATGGAGATATAATTACTTATAATTATCCAAATGAAGAATAAGAACCGTTAGGTTCTTTTTCTTGTAAATAAATATTATTATGATATAATAATAAATCAAAGGTGATAATATGACTGAATTATTTGAGATTAGAGGTAAATGGAAGCCAGGAGAGTTCGATGAATTTGTTGAATCTTGGCAAGGTTCTCTGCTTCTTGAAGAAGATGGATGGTTTGAAGGTATAATACAAGATAGAGGAAGAGAAGATGCAGATGATTTTATTTTTGGTACCTATAAACCTGGAGAAAAAATAGTGATTCATAAAATCTCTTATTACGATTTTAGACCAATTATATATGATGCTACTAAGAAAGATAAATGTTATATAGGGACATATAAGGAAGATTGGGCATATGATACTCCTCCAGAAGGAGATACAGAAATAACTACTAGAGGTATTGAGGGGTTATATTTTCTTAGTGATGCGAAGGACTTAGAAAAAAGAATAGAAGCTTTCAAAGAAGAATTAAAATATAAACCGAGAGGAAGAAGGGTTTATGATTATGCTCGTTCTAGAAGAGAAGAAGATTACAGAAGATTTAAAAGTGATAAAACAACTGTTGAAACTACTCAAAAAGAACCAGAAACAAATGAAAAGCCACTTTATCTTCAATTAGAAGAAGCCTTTTCTGATACAAAGATATTCCCAATGCATTTTTAATTATAAAAGACTAATAGTCTTTTTTTTATAAAAAATGTTGACAAGTATACTTTGCATATGGTATATTAATATTACCAAGTGAACTTGGCAAGGAGGATTTTATGAAAAAAGAAGAAATTTTAAAGAAAGCAAAAGAAGAAAATAAAAATAAAGATTATGCTTCAATAGCAGTATCTAATAAAGGAGCTTATTTAGCAGGACTAGTTATGATTATATTAGCTGCAATATATTTCACTTATGAAATATTAGCAGGTAAAGGAACTAACTATGCATTATATTCATTATTAGCTATATATAATACTGTATTATATGGATATCAAGCTATTAAGTCTAAAGAAAAAAGAAAATTACATGTCTTTACTGCAGTTATTTGGGGCTTACTTACTATTATGCTAGTTGTATCTTACTTTTTAGGTAAAAAATAATGAAATCAGAATTAGTATTAAAAAATAATTTAAAAGAAGTAAGACAAAAAAAGAACTTATCTCAACAAGATTTAGCTTCAATGGTAGGAGTTTCTAGAAACACTATCAGTTCTTTAGAAACAGGACAATATGAACCAACAGCTAAACTAGCTTATATATTATGCATAGCTTTAGATATGAAGTTTGAAGATTTATTTTACTTTTAAGAACCATTAGGTTCTTTTTTTATGTTATAATATTACATTGTAGAGGTTAATATGAAGCATATAAGAAAAATACTGATTTTATTAATATTATTAATACCGTTTAATGTATTTGCATTGTCCGATGATGATATACTTATTAATTCTAAGAATGCAATAGTTATTAATTTAAATAATGATGAAATTCTTTATGAAAAGAATAAGGATGAAGTCATAAATGTAGCTAGTATGCAAAAGATAATGACAGCTATAGTAGGAATAGAGAATATAGATAATATGGATGAATCTTTTGTAATACCAGATGATATGTTCTCTAATTTAGATCCAGAACTTATGATGGTAGGTTTTGATGGTGGAGATACTGTTACATATAAAGATTTGTTATATGGGACAATGCTTAAGTCAGGAGCAGATGCTGCCTATTTATTGTCTGTTAAGATATCTGGTAATGAGTCTGAATATATTAATTTAATGAATGAAAAAGCTAGGTCTTTAGGACTTGAAAATACATATTTTAAAAATACTACAGGGTTAGATGAAGATGGACAACATTCTAGTGTAAGTGATATGGCTATTATTTTTAAATATGCATTAAATAATAAAACATTTAAAGAAATTATTACTACTGAAAAATATACTACTTCTAATGGAGAATATGAAATAAGTGGACCTATTTCTACTGCTCATAAATTAGATATGACTTATTTTTTAGGAGGTAAAACCGGTTTTACTGATTATGCAGGTAAATGTTTAGCTTCTTTTGGAGAAAAAGATGGAGTTAAGTTTTTAATAGTAACTGCTAATGCAAATATATATGTTGATGAGAATATCAATTATTGGGATCATAAAGTATTGTATGAATATTTTATGAATAATTATTCTTTTAAAACAGTTATTAAAAAGGATGATATTATAGATACTATATATACTACTTTTGATGAAGAAGTTAATTTAACTACTAGTAAAGATGTAGAATTATATTTGAATAATAGTATAAATACTAAGGATTTAAAAATATATTATAAAGGTAAAAATGAATTAGCTAAGGATATTAAAAAGGGAGATAAGATAGGTAAATATATAGTAGAATACGAAGGAAATATTATATATGAAGAAGATGCTTTATCTCCAATAGATGTTAAATTTAGATTAAAAACTATTCATAAAATAATAATAGGTATAGTAGTATTATTGATTCTTTATACATATTTAAAAAAGAAAAAAAGAAGAAGAAAGAAAAAATATAGATAAAATATTGAAAAAAAATAATAATAATGTTAAAATGTACATAGAATAGAGAGAGGTTTTTTGTTATGGATAAAATTTTAGAAAAAATAATGAATTTTATTAATGAAAATACTATGTTATTAATTATAATTTGCATATTCTTAATTATAATATTAGTTATATATTTAATAGATAATACAATTAAATCAAAAAAATTAGAACAAGAGGAATTAGAAAAGAAAAATACTCCTGAGCCAACACCTATTGAAAATACTATTCCTGAAGCAGCTCCTGCTATAGAACCTGCTCCAGTAGTAGAGGAACCAAAGGTTGAGGAAGTTCCAGTTGTTGAACCTGTAGTAACAGTTCCAGTAACAGAACCTACTCCAGTAGTAGAAGAACCAAAAGTTGAAGAAGTAGAGGTTCCAGAAGTAAACTCAAATATTGATGAATTATTGAATAAAGATTATTCTGCAAATAATAAAATTGTTGATACTATAGATGTTAAACCAATAATGGAACCTGTAGTAGAAACAACAAAGGTTGAAGAACCTTCTAAAAAATATAGTAATGATAAGAAATTGTCTGATATATTTGGTAAGAAAGAAACTAAACCTGTTAGAAGTATAGAAACTACTCAAGACTTTTCTGATGAATTAGATAGAATACTTCAAAAATTAAATGGTGAAGAAACAAATAGTAGTTCATTAGAAGATACAACAGATTATACAAATATGTTTTAATTAGAGCCTAATGGCTCTTTTTTTGTGGTTTATTATGTGTTATAATTTTTATATAAAATAGGAGGTTTTATGATAGATATAATAATACCTGTATATAATTCAGATAAGACTATTGGTAGAACTCTAGATTCTGTTTTAGATCAAGTAAATAGTGATGATTTTAATGTATATGTAATAGATGATGCTAGTGAAGAAGATTATACGGATATAATAAATTATTATTCTAAATATTTAAAAATAAATTATTTTAAATTAGATGAGAATGGTGGACCTGGAGTAGCTAGACAATTTGCATTAGAACATTCTAATTCTAAATATATAGTGTTTATTGATTCTGATGATGCCTTTTATGAAAATGATTCTGTTCAAAAATTATATGATAATATAGATGGTTATGATATGGTTGTTGGGCAAATATATTATGAATATTTTGATGAATATTCACATCATAATGGTTGCTTACATGGAAAAATGTATAGAAGAAGTTTAATTGAAAATAATGGTATTAGATTTAATGATTTAAGAAGTCATGAGGATAATGCATTTAATCAATTATGTATATTGTTTGCAAATGTTAATTATATAGATGATGTTGTATATAATTATCATAATACAGATGATTCATTAACAAATACTGAAGATGTTATAGAGAGTTATAAAAACTATATTAAAAGTATGAATACAGTATTTGAAAAATTAGAGGATAGTAATATAGATGATATAGATAAACATGGAGCAGGAATGCTTATAACAAATGTAATGCTTTATTGTTATTTTAATTATTTAATAAATAAAGATGATTTATCATTCTGTTTTGATAGATTAATATTCTTAAAAGAAATGTATGACAAATATACTAAATATATAGAGTATTCTGATTTATTAGATGAATATAAATCATTTGATTATCCAATAGTACCAGATATTACTTTTTTTGATTATATAGATAAAATTAATGAATAAAAAAGAGTTTATATAACTCTTTTTTTATGTTAAAATATCTTTGATTGGAAAAAACAGATATGATGTATTTAATAAAAAAGAATGATAAATATTTAGTAATGGCTAGTGATGTAGAAACAATAAGAAAATATTGTGGAATTGATGCTAAGATTGTTTTTTCGTGGAAAGAAGAAGATCAAAAAACAGCATTGAATTCTTTTTTTTCTAGAATGAGAATAGATGCAGATTTAATAGATTTATGTGCTGTATCTGGTATTACTAAAAATGAAATAAATAAATATATAGATGGATATTATGAACAAGATGAAAAAATATTAGAATCTTTAACAGATATAGATGTTATTACTACTGAAGAAAAAGATGAATTAAGTGAGATAAGTGTTGAATCTAAAAAGAAACAATTGGATTTAATTTCAGAAAGTTATTTTAAGAATCCATCAAGTAAAGCTATTAGAGGTAGGTGATATTATGAATGAAAAATTTAAATTAGTTTCATCATACAAACCAATGGGAGATCAACCAGAAGCTATAAAAGAACTTGTTCAAGGACTTAACGAAGGTAAAAAAGAACAAGTATTATTAGGAGCTACAGGTACAGGTAAAACATTTACCATCGCTAATGTAATAGAAAAGGTTAATAAACCTACTCTAGTGCTTGCACATAATAAGACTCTTGCAGGGCAATTATATAGTGAATTAAAGGAATTATTCCCTGAAAATAGAGTAGAATACTTTGTTAGTTATTATGATTATTATCAACCAGAAGCATATGTACCATCAAGTGATACATATATTGAAAAAGATGCCTCAATTAATGATGAAATAGATGAATTAAGACACTCTGCTACTGCATCACTTATTAGTAGAAATGATGTAATAGTAGTAGCATCTGTTTCTTGTATATATGGTTTAGGAGATAAACAAGATTATATAGATGGTACCTTAACTCTAAGAGTTGGAGAAACTATAGAAAAAGATGAAATATTAAAGAAATTAGTAGATATTCTATATGAAAGAAATGATATGGACTTAGTAAGAGGTACATTTAGATCTAAAGGAGATACTATTGAAGTAGTACCTGCTTATTCTAAGACTAAAGGATATAGAATAGAACTATTTGGTGATGAAATAGAAGCTATTCTAGAATTTGATACAGTAACAGGATCTATTTTGGAAAGAAAGAAAACTATTACTATATTCGCAGCATCTCACTTTGTTACTAATGAAGATAAATTAAAAAGAGCATGTTCTACTATAAAAGAAGAATTACAAGAGAGATTAGAATACTTTAAAAAGAATAATAAACTACTTGAATTACAAAGATTAAGTGAAAGAACTAATTATGATTTAGAATTATTAAGTGAAACAGGGTTCTGTAAGGGTATAGAGAACTATTCTAGACA
>CAMYZX010000025.1 GCA_947304025.1 uncultured Bacillota bacterium | reverse complement strand
CCAAGTCCACTTATTGGTGGCATACCTTGTTCCATAGCAAGTAAGTAATCTTCATCAAGATCCATTGTTTCGTCATCTCCAGCTTCTTTAGCTTTTAATTGATCTTCAAATGTACTTCTTTGAATCGCTGGATCAACAAGTTCTGAATATGCATTACATATTTCAGCACCACATACTACTACTTGGAAACAATCAACAATATTACTGTCATTATCATTTCTTCTAGCTAATGGTTTTAAGCTTGCAGGATAATTGTACATAACAACTGGTCCAACTATATTAGCTCTTAATAATTTCTTATATAAGAAATCTGTTAACCCTGATATAGACTTATACTCAGCCATATCTTTTTCTGTAAAGAATCCTTTTTCTACCACTTTAGATTTATATTCATCTACATTAGTTTCATTTAAGAAATCAAATCCTAATATTTCTCTCATCTTTTCAACATAATTAACTCTTTCAAAAGGTTTACTAAAATCTAAAGTATTACCTTGATAAGTTATTATTGGAGATCCAGTTAAATAAGTAAATGTTTCTTTTAAGAAATCTTCGAAGAAAACTATATTATCTTCAAAATCCCAATAACTAGCATACCATTCTACTTGAGTAAATTCTGGATTATGTTGTGGATCCATTCCTTCATTTCTAAAACATTTTGCTACTTCATATACTCTATCATAACCACCAGCAATTAATTCCTTTAAATAACATTCTGGTGCTATTCTTAAATTACAATCTAAATCAAGTGCATTATAATGAGTAAAGAATGGTTTAGCAGTTGCCCCACTAACACTAGTTTGTATAATTGGAGTTTCTACTTCTAAGAATCCATGTTTATCTAAATAATTTCTTAAGAATAAATAGAATTTACTTCTTCCAGCAAATACTTTTCTAGATTCTTCATTAGTTATTAAATCAACATATCTTTCTCTATACTTTAATTCAGTATCTTGAAGTCCATGGAATTTTTCAGGAAGTGGTCTTAATGCTTTACCTAAGAAATCAAATTCTTCTACTCTTAAAGTTTTTTCACCAGTTTGAGTAGTAAATATTTCTCCTTTAGCACCAATAAAATCTCCTGCATCTATTAATCTCTTAAAGAAATCATATCTTTCTTCACCGATAACATCTTCTCTAAATTCTAATTGGAAATTTGCTTCTAAATCTTTTATCTTAACAAAAGATAATTTACCCATTTTTCTAGCAAAACCAACTCTACCAGCTAGCTTAACATCTTTAGTTCCATCCGCTATTTCTTTAGCTTCTTTTAAAGTATGAGTTCTTTCATACTTTCCTGGATATGGATTACATGTTTTTCTGATTTCATCAAGTTTATTTCTTCTTATTATCTCTTGTTCACTTAATTCTCTCATAATTTCACCTCAAATTTCTTAAATTATATCATATTTTTATAATTTTTTCTTGTATTCTTCTAATATTTTTACTAATTCTTCTTTATTTGTACACTTAAATATTTCTCTTTTAACTTCAGCACTATCTACTAAACCTTTTATATACCATGCAGCATGAGTTCTCATTTCTAATACTGCAGTCTTTTCTGGTTTTATTTCAGACAAGTATTCTAAGTGTTTTAATGCTAAATCTATTTTCTCTTTAGGTTCTAATTCAGGAAGTAATTCCCCAGTTTCTAGATAAGCAATTATTCTCTTAAATAAGTATGGATTCCCTAAAGCTGCTCTACCAATCATAACACCATCACAATTAGTTTCATCAATCATTCTCTTAGCATCTTCCGGAGATTTAATATCTCCATTACCAATTACTGGTATACTAACATTTTCTTTAACTTGTTTTATTATATTCCAATCAGCATGACCATCATAACCTTCTGCTCTTGTTCTTGGATGAACAGTAATTGCAGATGCCCCTGCCTCTTCAATTATCTTAGCAACTTCTACTGCATTGATACTATTCTTATCCCATCCACTTCTAATCTTAACAGTTACAGGACATGGTACTGCTTCTACTACTGCTTCAACTATTTCTTTAATCTTATCTGGGTGCTTAAGAAGTCCTGCCCCTGCTTGTGATTTTACAGCTACTTTAGGTACTGGGCATCCCATATTTATGTCTATAATATCTGGTTTCATTAATTCATATACTTTTTTAGCAGCTATTACAAAACTATCCTTATCACTACCAAATATTTGTTGTGATATAGGTCTTTCATAATCAGTCATATATAACATCTTTTTAGTTTTTTCACTATCATATACTAATGCCTTATCAGATACCATTTCAGCTTCTATTAAGCCTACTCCATATTCTTTAACTATTCTTCTAAAAGCACTATTACATACTCCGGCCATTGGAGCTAAAACAACATTATTTTTTAATTCTATATTACCTATTTTTAACATACTATCCCTTTAATTTAAATGCTGCAAGTATTAAGGAGAATATACCCATTAACATAGGTATTACAACCCAAGCTGCTGAAATAATAATACTTATTATAAATCTTTTTTTACCTAGTTCTTTATTCCCCATTGTTTTATTATTTTTCATAGTACAAAGATATATTATCGACATTATAAAACCTACAGGTGGCAATATAATTGATATTATTATACACATACCTCCAATTGTTGCATAATCAGTTTGTGCTACTGCATCTTTTTTTGTATCTCCAGTTAGTACTATATCTTCCTTACCTTGTCCACAATACTCACAATATGTTTTATCATCTTTAATTTTTTTACCGCATTTTCTGCAATACATAGAAATCACCAATAACATTATATCATAAAAAGAGAGTTAATACTCTCTTTTTGCTTTTATAACAAATCTTTCTTGATTATTATTAGTACATGTAATTAAGTATAATCCATCCTCATTAAAATATGAAAAATCATCAACTTTAATTATTCTTCTCTCTTTAACCTTATAATTATAATCAACATAGAAATCACTAATAACTATTTCATCTCCTAGATCAAGATTATATATCTTACTAAAAACATATTTATTATTATGCCCTGCTAGTATTATTTTATTACTACCTATATTATTAGAAAAATTAGTTAATAAAACTAAATTTTTATCTAATGACTCATCTCCCTCTTTAATCAAATTCTTATAATCAAATTTAGGTATATAAATAAACCCAGAGTATTCACTATTAACATTATTATTCTTAATAACACTTTTAATTCTATTCTTAATAGTCATATCTTTAGCTACAGGTATAAAAAATACTAATAATGAAATTACTAATAAAACTTTAACTAGTTTTTTTAACAAAGACATATCCTAATACATCTAAAAATAATATTACTAAATAGCCCAAATTACTTTCAGTTGAAGTAACAGGCATTATTATTTTTTCATTATCAAAAGTAACTCTAGAATCACATGAAATATCATTTACTTCTAAACTAATTTCACTATCACTTAATTTATATCCATCAGGTACACTTAATTCTTTAATTTTATAGTTCCCATATTCTAATTCAAACTTGGCTTCACCGTTAGTAGTTCTACCCTCGTATATTAAGTTCCCTTCAAGGTCATATACTTCAAAATCTGAATCTAATTTAATATCTCCTGAAATAGTAAATACTGTTATTTCACATTTAGTTTTAGCTTTTATCTTCATACTACCATCTATTAATGTAGGTGCCCCAAATACAGCCAATGATTGTGTTAAAGTATTAAAATTATCATATAAATATGTTTCAGAATCATAATTCTTTTTATGAACAAAATTAATTGTATATTCCCCTTGTTTCTTAGGTATAACAATTAATTTATTATCTTCTCTTATTACTTCTAAATCAGAAGAATACTCCATATCATAATTATTAAGAACATTATTAGAATCAATAAATTCCATTCTCTCATTCACATAACCTTCATTTATAGAATTATTAAATTCCGGTAAAACATTATGCTTATTTATTAAATCTAATATTTCATTTTTCTCTTTAGATATATCTATTTCTTCTCCATATTCGCCACCTATTGTCCACTTAATATAATCATGCATATATAATTCCCAAATTAAATCTTGGGTAGCAATATAATACTTAAGATCATTATGATTATCATATCTATATCCATAGTATGATATTAATTCCATTTGTCTTTTGCTTTCTTCAGTATATCCTGCTCTACTAAAATCATAGATAATATAATCACTCGTAGTTATTCTTGTGTCTGGTTGAATACAATAAACTAATTTATCATTTGCATATCTAAATGGAAGATTAACATATGTTACCATTTCTCCATTTCTATAATGATATGCCCATACATTATCTAGTTCATATTTAGTTACATTTACATGATCTCCAATGTCTGCCTTTACCCCTTTTATTTCAAAAATACTTATTATGCTTATACATAATAATACTTTTAAAAAATTTTTCATTTTTCCTCCTTCATATTTATTTATTCGAAGAAAAAATAAAAATTCCCCCTAAAAAATAAAAAAAATTCAAAAAATTTGAATTTTTTTATTTTTTATCATCATTTTGACTACTTAAGGCTAGTTTTAGCTTTCTTATCTTATCTTCTATTTTAATGTTTTCAGCTGTCTTATCAAATTGCATATCAAATTCTTCGGAAATCTTTTGATCGATATCTTCTTGTTCTACTTCCTCTTCTTCAGGAAATTCAAGATTCATTCCAATAAAAGAAAATTTAGATTTAAACACACATTCTCTTAATGCATCCATGCTTAATGGAAATACTTTTTTACATTCTGCATATTCTGCTTGTCTAACATTAAATATTAATTCTAAGAAAGTCGCACCATCTATATCACAATCAAATAGTTTTGCATATCTTTCGGTTTTGTCTCTTATTTCTTCTAATTCTGCTTCATCTTTAATTCCGTGATATTCATCAATTGTAGTAGTACCATCAATAAAATAGCCCACTCTATTAATTATATTCCTTAATCTATATACACCATTTATTCCATATTTTTGAGCATATTGATCATATGCTTCCATAAAATTTTTATTAAATATACCAAAAGCAGAATCTGCATCAAGTGAGCATCTATGAATCATATGTTCTTTGCTCTTACAAAAACCACCATAATTATTTATTAATTCTTTGTTTATTGCATCCTCAGGGAAATTCGCAAGGGAATTAAGAAATCTTTGTTTACTATCCTGACTTACATCAAAATAAAACATTCCATCCACATCATATTCTGGATCAGTAATTCTTGCAACAACAGTACAATGAACTCCCGTTTTATAAAATTCTCCTGCAGATAAAATAGAATCAATTCCAAGTCTTGATAATACTTGTGAAAATAATAACGAATAACAATACGATGGTTCAGTTGCTTCACCAAATAATCTTGTTATTTCTTTAGTTTGAGTTGAATTAATCATTAATTCTGTTTTAATCATATCATATGCATATAAAACTTTTTCTAATGTTGTAAAATCATGTGTCTTCATTCTTCTTATAGTTTCATCTATAACCTCATATAATGCTGTTAACATATATGCTGGATGTCTAATTTCAGTCCCTGTAAAAGGTATATATACTCTTTCATAATCTAGGAATGGAGAAATGGAATCAATATCTTCTTTTTTTAAATCTAAAAATCCTGTTGCTACAATTAATCTTGTATTTTCTAACTTATTAAGTTTTATTACTTCTAATAATTCTTCGTTTTGTTCTTTAGTATTCTTATCTTCTCGATCATCATGGAATACACATATTCCATCAGCATTAGGAATTATTCTTTTGCCATCTGAAAAATGAGCCATGAAGTCGCCTAAAAGATTTTCATCTAGCAAAGAAAAATATTTTAATTTTGGAAATTCTATTGGCTTTTTTCCACTGGTATAAACATCCATCTTTATCATACCTGGATCAGCCATATCATTCGCTAAAACGCAATAATCTTTTTCAGCTGTTTTTTTCAAAATGATATTTACTCTGCATTCCATATTCCAAACCTCCCCAGATAATTTTAAATCATATTATTAAAATCATCTTCACTTAAAATGCTAATATTTAATTCTTTAGCCTTATCATACTTACTACCAGGATTTTCTCCAAGTAATACATAATCCGTTTTCTTAGTAACAGATTCAGTAACATTTCCTCCAAGAGATTCTAATATTTCTTTATAATAATTTCTTGGTTTAGATAATGTTCCTGTAATAACAAATGTTTTACCATTTATATTTTCATTATCAGTGTTTATTTTATTACCTAAGTATTTAAAATTAACGCCTAATTTTCTTAATTTGTTTATTTCTTTAAGATTATTTTCATCTTTAAAATAATCTACTACTGACTGAGCAATTATGTCTCCAATTTCATTTATATTTTTAAGAGTATCATAGTCACTAGCCATAAATTTATCTAAATCTCCAAACATATAAGCAAATATTTTTGCTGTCTTTTTACCTACATATCTAATTCCTAAAGCATAGATTAATCTTTCAACACTATTTTGTTTACTATTTTCTATAGTTTCAAGCAAATTACTTATACTCTTTTCTCCAAAACCTTCAAGTGTCATTAATTCATCTTTATATTTAGATAAATCATAGAAGTCAGAAAAATTATTTATATAACCTAAGTTATAAAAATCTTCAATTATTCTTTCTCCAAATCCATCAAAGTTCATTGCATCCCTAGAAGCATAGTGTTCTAATTTTTCTATGTTTCTAGCAGGGCACTTATCATTTGGACAGAAATGATTTGCATCTTTTCTAATTAATTCTGTATTACATATTGGACATTTATCTATCATTTTAAATGGTTCAGGTGAACCTTCTCTTCTATCTAGTTTAACTTCAACTACTTCTGGAATTACATCTCCAGCTTTTCTAATAGATATAATATCTCCAACTCTAATATCTTTTTCAATGCAATAATCACTATTATGAAGTGTTGCTTTTGATACAAGTGATCCATCTACGTGAACTGTATCAAAATATGCGTTAGGAGTTATCTTTCCGGTTCTACCCACAGTAAATACTATCTTGTTTAACTTAGTTAATACTTCAAGGGCTGGGAATTTATATGCAATACCCCATCTTGGTACTCTTGAAGTAAATCCTAATTCATCTTCATCAGATAGACTATTTACTTTAATAACAACTCCATCTATATCATATGGAAGATTAGGTCTTTTATTACCTAAGTCTTCAATATATTTTTCTATATCTTTAGCACTATGTGCTAAACTATTTAATTCATAATTAGTTTTAAACCCTAATTCTCTTAAGAAATCTAGACTTTCTTTTTGAGTTTTGATTCCATATTTTTCAGGGTTAGGAATAAAATATGCCATAAAGTCTAAATCTCTTTTTGCAGTTATTTTACTATCTAATTGTCTTACAGAACCTGCTGCAGCATTTCTTGGATTAGCAAATTCTTTTTCACCATTATTTCTTCTTTCTATATTAGCTTTATCAAAAGATAATTTACTCATATAGATTTCTCCACGTACTTCAATATCTATTTTTTTAGATAAATGTAATGGTACTGATTTAATAGTTTTAACGTTAATAGTTATGTCTTCTCCAGTTACTCCATCACCACGGGTAGCTGCTCTTACAAGAACACCATCTTCATATAATAATGATCCTGATAGCCCATCCATTTTAGGTTCTAGAGTATATTCTGGTTTAGAAATAGTTTTCTTAATTCTTTCATCAAACATTTCTATTTCTTCACTATTAAATATATCATCAAAAGAAAGCATAGGTGTTTTATGAGTTACTTTAGTGAACTTATCAATTGCTTCTCCACCAACTCTATTAGTTGGAGAATCATCTCTTTTAAGTTCAGGATATTTTTCTTCTAACCTTAATAATTCATTATATTTATCATCATATTCTTGGTCTGATAAACTCGGATTATCTAAAGCATAATACTCATAACTAGCTCTATTAATTTCATTTATTAATTGATCTATTCTCTTCTTTATATCCATATTTATTCCCTTTCTATTATAATTATATAATTATTTTTAATTAAAATAAACTAAGTTGATTAGATTCATCCATTCCATCAAATATACCCATTAATTTCATATTATCAATTAATGTTTCTGATATCTTAGCTCTTACTTGAACATCTTCGATAGATAAGAATTTCTTCTTATTTCTTTCTGCTACTATGTTCTTAGCAACAGTATCTCCAAGACCTTCAATTGAGTTAAATGGAGGAATGATTTCTGTTTCACTTTTTACTACGTAAGTATTTGCTTCTGATTCATAAAGTGATACTGGAAGGAATTTAATTCCTCTTGCAGTTGCTTCTAGACAAACATGAAGTGATTCTTCAACATCTTGTTCTTTCTTCGAAGCATCTCTACCTTTATTATTAATATCTATTAATCTTTCTTTAATTGCATCATAACCTTTTATCATAGTTGCTACTTCTACATCCGCTGCTTTAGATGTTAACCATGATGCATAGAAATATACAGGCATATGAACTTTATACCAAGCAATTCTAAATGCTGATGTAACATAAGCAGCAGCATGTGCTTTAGGGAACATGTATTTTATTTTCTTACATGATTCAATATACCAATCTGCTATACCTGCATCTTTAAGTGTTTGTTCAAATTCAAGCCATTTTTCTCTTTCTTTAGGTTTACTTGCTTTACCTTTTCTAACGAATTCCATTATCTTAAATGCCTTTATTGGAGGAAGTCCATGATGCATTAGATAAACCATAATATCATCACGACATCCAATACATTCACTAAATGGAATAACTTTATTTTTAATTAATTCTTGTGCATTACC
>CAMYZX010000024.1 GCA_947304025.1 uncultured Bacillota bacterium | reverse complement strand
ACATAGCACCAAACATTTCCATACTTTCAGTAAGTGGTAAGTTTGGTAATAATTGACTTCTTTGTCCAAAAACAGTACCTATTTTATATGCTAATTTATTTCTATCTTTAATAGGTGTTAATCCACATATTTTAATATCTCCTTTAGTAGGATAAATAATCCCTGTTAACATTTTAATAGTAGTACTCTTACCTGCACCATTAGGTCCAATAAAAGCTACTGTTTCTCCCTCTTCTACATCAAAAGAAATATTATTAACGGCTTTAACTACTTTTTCTTGTTCATGAAACAAATTATAAAAGAACCCTTTATTTTCATCTTTTACTTTATATTTATAATCTTTTGAAAGATTTTTTACTTCTATAACTTTCATATTATCACTTCCTTTTTATTTTAAACTTTTTTATAATCATTTCTGCTACTTCATCTGGTTCTAAATTAGTATTATCTATCTTTAAATGATTTTCACAGATAAATTCATCTTCATATGAATTTAATCTGTATTTTTCTGCAGTAACTAATATATCTTTTTTAGTCCATTCAGTATCTCTTTTAGTTGGTTTCTTTTCTAATCTATGAGGAGTAACATTTCTCTTTAGTCTTGTTTCTAAATCTGTACTTAATTCTACAAAGAAAAATTTTCCTCCAGTTTTTTCAAATTTTCTTCTTAGTTTATTAACATATTTAAGATCTGATTTTTCGTCATAAGCCATAACAAAAGTAAATATCATATCTATATTATTTTTAACTGCTGTATCAAATGCTGCTTTTCTTATTAGTTCATTAAATTCTTTTTGAGCGGGACTCTTTCTTTCAAATATTACATCCGATAATTCTATGCTATCATGGTTGGTCATTAATCTATAATTTGTTTTATTTCTTAAACTTTCTGCAACTGTCATCTTTCCCACAGCTTGTGGTCCAGATACTATAATTAAATTTGCCATATATATCATCTCCTATTCTAAATTATAACAAAAAAAGACGCAAAGACACATAATATTATGTGACTCCGCGTCTAATGCGTGTAAGGTTTCCCCTTGTATAGCTCGTAATAATTACTTATATACTCTCACTTTTAATTAAAAAATCCTTTTAATTGTAAAAACAAACTCTTTTCTGGTTTCTTTTTTCTTTTAAATGCTGCTTTAGTTGTATTAAAGCCTTTTTTATCAGGAAACCCATAAAAATATGCCATTTCAGTACTATATTTAATCATTCCTCTTGTCTTTAAATATTCAAATAAATCTCTATCTATATCATATGATTTAATAAGTTTTGACCCACAACCAAGTCTATGCTTTACATCGTAAGTATAACTCATAGTCTCTGAATGTAATTCAAATCTTGGCTTTAAATGAATATATCTAATAAGATCAATATCTAATGTTGGACATTTCATTATTCCATTATCATAAACTTGAAATTGGATATCTTCATCATCAAAAGTAGTTGCAGTAAATCTTCCTACTAGCATTGCTCCTTCTTTTTTATCTTGATATTCAAGATATTGAGCAATTCGATATGCCAATATACCTGGTTTTTGACATGCACCATCAGGTCCACAAACTTGTCTAGCTAAGTTAATATCAACATTATCTTCTTTTATATTTTTCATTGCATCCAACACATATTTTTTATATGAATCATCGCTAATTTCTAAATATTCAGTAGCTAAACTTCTACGAATACTTGATTTATCACTTGCTAAATCCCTTAAAACTTTTATTGAAGAATCATACTCATCAAGACTAATCTTTGATTTTGCCTCAGTTACTAAATCTTTAAAAAGATAAGTTCCAATTTTATCCATTGGATATCCTAATCCTTCTAAAACTTCTAGCACTCTCATTTCCATCATTTTTCCCCAACTAAAGTCTTCTACTTGATCCTTTTTGTACTTTGCATAATCCTTGGCGTCTTCATTAGCACTAAAACATTCAAAATGAAGTTCAACCGGCATCTCACCTAAAAGTTTACTACTCTCCTCTACCAATTGTTCTATATTCTTTTTTTCTGGCATACTTACTCTCCTTTCTTTCAATCTGTGGAAATAAAAAAGCCACGGATTGTCATATTTTCCCGTGACTCCAATTACATTGTGTAAGTATTTAATACCCGAGATAGCTCACTAAATTTTTGTTTATATCTCCTCACTTGATTAAATATTATAAATATTTTTTTATATTTGTCAACCTCTAAGTTTTACAAACACCATTAATACTGCAATTATTAATGTAAGAATTATCATAATAACTACAATTGCATTAGTAAAACCACTTTGTGCTGATGCAATATTGTAATTATATTCATTATATGTTGAATCTGCTATTTCTTGATAACCATCAAAATTTAATACTTCATTATTTACTTTTTTATTAACTATGAATTTAAATTTTTTATATTCATTTACTATTTTTTCTAATTCACTTTTTGTTTCTAGTAAGATAGGAATATCTAAGTTAGTACTAATTACTAAATCAAGTAATCCATCTATATCATGTAATGTATTTTCTATATTATTAACTTTAATACATTTTATATCATTATAAAATACTTTAAACCATGTATTTAATTCTAAAGATGTATTAGTTTTCCTAAGTTTTCTTATACTAAGAGAAATACCCACTCTTTTATTAGCTTGTTCTCTAGTATAATTATATTTTTCTACTAAAGCATTTCTAGTATATACAAGTAAATCTGACATATTACTTATAGTAGATCCAAATAACAATTCATTTTTATCTTTATCTGTATTTTCTATAGCTATATCTATATTAAATTCACATAAAGAAGCAATACCGTTTGCCAAATTTTTTAAATAATTTTGTTGTTCTTCAGCTGTACTCCAATCAAATACTTCTGATTGTAACATTGAAGCATTTATTGTTATTAATTTTATATCATTATTTAGTAGAGAGATGATATAATCTTTAACATTTTTTAAATTGGTTTGATTAGTGTTTATAGTAGGTAGATGTAATAAAATATTCCCTTTATAATAGGCAGATAGATTATCAGAAAGATTTCCTTTTCCATCATTTCTTATAACAAATTCAGTATAAGAAGTATCTAGTTCAGTAGATTTCTTACATTTCTCAATGTTACTTCCTTGATTAATATAATCTCCTCTGTAACATATACCCAAATTCTTAATTATATCCATCTAATCACCCTCTTCTACTATATACTTATAATATATCATATTTTCATAAAAAAAAGAAGAAAATTATTTTTCCTCTTTTTTATGTATCTCTTCTATAATACTTTCAATCTTGTTACCGTACTCAATTGAGTCATCATATACAAAATTAAGTTCAGGTATTATTCTCATTTCTATTTTTCTTTTCATTAAAATAGATCTAATATATCCTTTAGCTTTAGATAAATCTTTAGCAATAGTATCTTTTTTATCTTTATCTAAACAAGTATAATATACTTTTAAATAAGATAAATCACTAGATAAATCTACTTTAGTAATAGTAATAAATTTTAAATCTTCATCTTTTACTTCAGTCATTAGTATATTACTAATTTCTTTATGAAGCATATTACCTAATCTTTCAGTTTTAATACTCATCTTTTAATCTCCACTTCTTCATAAGCTTCAATTATATCTTTTTCTTTAATATCATTATATTTTTCTAAAGTAATACCACATTCAAAGCCTTTTTTTACTTCTTTTGCTTGTTCTTTTTCTCTTTGAACACTATTTATTTCTCCATCATATACAACAACACCATCTCTTATAAGTCTTGCTTTAGCATTATTTTTAATAACACCATCAGTAACCATACATCCAGCGATAGTTCCTACTTTAGAGAATTTAAATAGTTTTCTAACTTCAGCTTGTCCTAAAACTTTTTCTTCAAATTCAGGATCTAGCATACCTTTCATAGCATCCTCTAATTCTTCAACTAATTTATATATAACATTATATAATCTAATATCAACATTATATTCTTTAGCAGTTTCAATAGTCTTATTATCTGGTCTTACATTAAAACCAATAACTATTGCATTAGATGCAGATGCAAGTACTATATCACTTTCTGAAATAGCACCAACTGAACTTCTTATAACTTTAACTTTAACATCTTCAACTTGTACTTTTTCTAAAGCATTCTTAACAGCTTCTTCAGTACCAGTAACATCTGTTTTTAAAATTACATTTATTTCTTTAGCTCCTTCTTTAATTCTATTAAAGATATCATCTAATGACGGAGCATTATTGTTTCTATTCTTTTTAAGTTTAGCTTGTTCTTTTCTGTTTTCAGAAATAGTTCTAGCTTCTTTTTCAGTCTTATAAGCCATGAATCTATCTCCAGCTTCAGGTACTTCATTAAGTCCTGTTACTTCTACTGGAGTTGAAGGAACAGCTTCCATAACTTCTTCTCCTAAATCATTTTTAAGAGTTCTAATTCTACCAAAAGAAGTTCCTACTACTACATAATCACCTAGTCTAAGTGTTCCATTTTGAACAAGTAATGTACAAGTTGGTCCTAGATTCTTATCTAGCTTAGATTCAAGAGTTGTTCCTAATGCATATCTATTTGGATTAGCCTTTAATTCTTCCATTGAAGATACTAATATAATATCTTCAAGTAATTTATCTATTCCTTCACCAGTTCTAGCACTAACTCTATCATAGATAATATCTCCACCCCATTCATCAGGAAGAAGATCATGTTCTGCCATTTCCTTCATTACTCTATCTGGATCGCATCCAGGTTTATCTATTTTATTAATAGCTACAATTATAGGCACATTAGCAGCTTTAGCATGGTCTATGGCTTCAAGTGTTTGAGGCATAACACCATCATCAGCAGCTACTATAATAATAACTAAGTCTGTTATAGAAGCTCCTCTTGCTCTCATTTCAGTAAATGCAGCATGTCCTGGAGTATCTATAAATGTTATTTTCTTACCATCTCTTTCAATTTGGTAAGCACCAATATGTTGAGTAATTCCTCCAAATTCACCATTAACTACATTAGAATGTCTAATATAATCTAGTAAACTTGTTTTACCATGGTCAACATGTCCCATTATAGTAACAACAGGTGCTCTTTCTTCTAGATCTTTTGGATCATCATTAATTTCTAATTTTTCAAAATTAACTTTATCTTGAGATTCAAATGTCTTAAGAGTTTTATCATAGTCTACTACTATCATTTCAGCATCATCAAAACTTAAACTATTGTTTAGACTTGCCATAACTCCTAGACTCATTAATTTCTTTATTACTTCAATTGGTTCTACATTTAATTCTTTAGCTAAATCAGAAACAGTCATACCTTCTCTATAAACAATTATGTTTTCATCTTTTTCTGCTGTATTTTCTTGTAATTTAGCTTTATTTTTATACATTTCTTTTCTTTTTGCATTTATATCTTCTTTATTTTCTTTAGTTGTATCTTTCTTTTTAAGTTTTTGAACCTTAACTGAATCATCATATTTTAAATTAGAAGCAGATGCTAATTCTTCTGCTTTATCATCTAATTCTTCTTCTAAATCATAATCTTTTTCATCGTTTGTTTCTTCGATGTAAACATTATCATTTTCTTCTTCTTTTACATTCATAGTAAGTGCTGTATCTAAGTCAATAACTGCATCTTCACTTAATATGTCATCTTCACTATTAACTTCATATCCAAGCTCATTTGCTTTTTTAATTATTACTTCAATACTTTGATTAATATCTTCTGAGTATTCTTTAACGCTCATCATAATATATCACCTCTATCTTTCTATTTATTTAAATTTTTAATTTGTGCTTTACTTAGTATTAGTCTCTTTCGTTTTTTTTTAAAGTTTTTTCTATTTGAGTATATACTTCTTCAGGAATAGTAGTATCTAAAGCTCTATCTAAAGCTTTAGTTCTTCTAGCTTGTTCTAGAATTTCTGAATCTCTTTTAATATATGCTCCTCTTCCATTTTGTTTACCATTTTCATCAACGAAAACTAAACCTTCTTTAGTCTTAACTATTCTAAGCATTTCTTTTTGTGGTAGTTGTTCTTTAGTAACTACACAAGTTCTTAATACTTCTTTTCTTTGTTTCATATTAAGCCTCATAATATTTATAAATATTAATACCTTCTTCTTGTACTTGTACTAAAGTTTTAACATCTATCTTACATTTAGTAAGTCTAGCAGCTAATTTAACATTTTGACCATTTTTACCAATAGCAAGTGATAAATTATCTCCTTCTGCTACTGCTACTGCATGTCTATCTTTTTGATCAATTATATAGATATCCACATCTTTAGCAGGACTAAGTGCATTTTTAATGAATTCTTTTAGATCTTTATCATATTTAACAACATCTATTTTTTCACCATTTAATTCTTTAGAAATATTATTTATTCTTATACCTTTTTCACCAATACAAGCTCCAACAGCATCAACTTTTTCATTTTCAGAATATACTGCTATTTTACTTCTTGATCCTGGATCTCTAGCTACACTATATAGAATTACTATACCTTCAGCAAGTTCTGGTATTTCCATTTCAAGTAATCTCTTAACAAAGCCATAATGAGTTCTAGAAAGAATAATAACTGGTCCACCTTTTTGACCTTCTTCAATCTTAGTAACATATACTTTGATTTGTGATCCCATTTCAAGAGTTTCTCCTGGAATACAATCTTTCTTAGGAAGTATACCTGAAGCTCTACCAAAATCAACATAATAATTTTGTTTATCTTCTCTAGATAAAGTACCGATTAATAATTCTCCTTCTTTATCTGCAAATTCTTCCATAATACTATTTCTTTCAGCTTCTCTAACTTTTTGAACTAATACTTGTTTAGCAGTAGATGCTGCTACTCTACCAAAGTCTTTAGGAGTAACTTCTTCTTCAATTACATCTCCTACTTTTAATTTCTTATCTTTAACTTCTTCAAGTAATACTTGTGCATCTTCTTCCTCTTCCATATTTATTTCATCTACTATTACTTTATAAGAAATAACATGATATTCTCCTGTATCTCTATCAACTTTAGTCTTACTATTAGATGCTCCATAATGTCTCTTATAAGCGGCATTTAAAGCTGTTTCTAAGTATTCAAATAAATCTTCTTTAGGAATTCCTTTTTCTTCTGATAATACATCAATTGCTTTTATTATATCTGCTCCGTTCATCTTATTCCTCTCCTTTCGAACAAACATTAAGTACATAATTTTCTTCTGGTATATCTAACTCATCGATAATTGGATTAATTATGTGAGTAGCTTTAACACAAGTATCTAAATCTACATAAGGCTTCTTATCAATAACGATCATAAGGTTTTTAACACCATCTTCTACTTCCCATGTAACACTTAGTACTTCGATACCTTCATTACTTAAAGGTTCTCTAATTAACTCATGAATTTTTTCTAACATAAAAATTCCTCCAAATATAAACTAAAGAGTGAGGCTTCTGCCTCACTCTCAAAGTTGTTAACTGTATTATAACAAATATATATATCAAAGTAAATGTTTTTTTATATAAAATATGATATAATTTATAAGAGGTATAAAATATGGGAGAAAAGAAACCACATATACTTAGAACTTTTATATTTGTCATAATATTAATACTTATATTAATATTTTTATATGGTAGATATGTCGAAACAAGTACTATAATTGTTAATGAATATGAAATAGATAATAAAAATATCCCTGAGTCATTTAATAACTTTAAAATAGCTCATTTTTCAGATATATTATATGATAGTAATGATGATCTAGATAAACTAAAAGATGTTGTAAAAAAAATAAATGATAAAAAAGTAGATGTAGTTATCTTCTCTGGAGATTTAATAAAAAAAGACTATAATACTTCCCAAAAAGATATAGATAAAATAGGAAAAGAATTATCTAAAATAAAAGCAAAATATGGAAAATACTATGTAACCGGAGATAATGATAACAAAAATGAATTATATGATAGTATTATGCAAACTAGTGATTTTACAACACTTAATAATTTCTTTGACAATATCTATTCTGAGAAGAATGAAAATATTCTTTTAATAGGTTTAGATACTAAGGCAGATACATCTATACTTACTAATATTATTAATGAAAACAAATCTAATTATAAAGTATTAGTATTCCATGAAAGTGATAGTTTTAAAGAAATAAAGAATTATGATGTTAATTTAGTATTATCATCAAATTCATTAAATGGACAAGTCAATATACCAGGTATTAAAAAACTATTCTTAAATAAAAACTCTAATGAGTATTATGAACCATATTATAAAATAAAGAGTAAAGATTTCTTTATATCAAATGGTATAGGAAATGATAAATTTGATTTTAGATTATTAAATAATCCTTCGATTAATATTTATGTATTTAAAAAGTAGTTCATTTGAACTACTTTTTTAAATCCTCAATATATCTTTCTAATGCTTTAGCATTAGGTCCTAATATAATTTTTAATTGATTATCTATTTCTACGATTCCTTTTGCTCCTAATTTTTGAATTCCTTCTTTATTACATTTAGAAACATCTTTAAGAGTAACTTTAAATCTAGACATATTAACTTCCATATTTAAAATATTATCTTTTCCACCTAGATACTCTACTAATTTATTAGCTTCTATGTGGAAATCTTTTTTGTTAGCTTTTAATACTATTAATAAAACAAATACTAATACTACAGCTATAATAATATATTGATAATTAAAACTCATATTTTATCACCTAGAATAATTATACTATAAAACAATAAAAAAACCAACAACTGTTGGTTTATTTTTTTAATTGGTGGACCCTAGGGGGTTCGAACTCCTGACCTTCTCGGTGCAAGCGAGA
>CAMYZX010000023.1 GCA_947304025.1 uncultured Bacillota bacterium | reverse complement strand
CTTAAATATATTTCTGGTTTAACTAAAAAGTCTATTGATAAAATAGTTGAATACAGAGAAAAGAATGGCATGTTTACTTCAAGAGAAGAAATAAAGAAAAAGAAAGTATTAACAGATAAGACTTATGAACAAGCAATTGGATTCCTTAGAATTACTAATGGATCTAATCCTCTTGATAAAACTGGTATCCATCCAGAAAGTTATGATGAAACAATTAAGTTACTTTCTAATTTAGGATTTACAATTAATGATTTAGGTAAAGAAGAATTAGTTAATAAATTAAATACTTTAGATATAGAATCTTTATCTAAAGAAACTGGAATTGATTATTATACTTTAGAAGATATAATTGAAGACTTAAAGAAACCTAATAGAGATCCAAGAGATAGTATTAAGACTCCAATACTAAAGAGTGATATCCTTACTATAGATGATCTAGAAAAAGGTATGAAGCTTGAAGGTACTGTTAGAAATGTAGTAGATTTTGGAGCATTTATAGATATTGGTCTACATAATGATGGACTAGTTCATATATCTGAAATAAGTAATGATTATATTAAACATCCAAGTGATGTATTATCAGTTGGAGATATAGTTACAGTTTATGTAAAAGATATATTTAAAGATAAAGAAAAAGTTGCCTTGACAATGAAAGGTGAATAAAAGAGACAAAAGTCTCTTTTTTTTGTTATAATATATATAGAGGTAATAATATGAACAGAGTATTTTTATTTGATGTAGGAAATGTATTAATGTATCCTTTTAGTTTTGAAGAATTTTATAATTCTTTAAATATAAAAGAAGACTTTAATAGTTTTAAAGAATTCTTTATTAGAACATGTCATCTTGCTGAATCAGGAAAGATGAGTGATTATGATTTCTTTGATGGAATAATTAAAGAATATAATTTAGATATAGATGTAGATGAAATAAGAAAGATATATCTTAAGAGTGATGGTGATTTTAATCCAGAAGCTTTAGCTTTATTAAAAAAGATAAAAGATAAAGGATATAAGATATATATATTATCTGATTTAAAAGAAACTGATTTTGGAGATTTTCAGGAACATGTATCTGTAGATTTATATGATAAGTTCTATAAGTCTTATGAAATAGGATATACTAAACCAGATAGAGAAATATTTGAGTATGTTATTAATGATATAGGTATTGATCCAAGCAATATATTATTCTTTGATGATAAAGAAAAGAATGTTAATGGAGCAAAAGAAGTAGGAATAGATGCAAGATTAGTTAATTCATTTAATTTAATAGAATATTTTAATAATAATGATTTAATATAGGAGTGTAATATGAATATAGATTTTGCAGAGAAATGGTTAAATCAATTAAAAGAGTATTGGTTTAATAAAGATATAGATGCGGCAGTATCATTATTTAATAAAACTACATATTATCAAGAAACACCATTTATGAAACCATATACTACAATAGAAGAAATAAGAAAAGAATGGGGACATGTTAAAGATGAAAATATTCAATATATAGATTTTAAGGTTTTAGCAATTGATGGTTATACAATTATTGTTAATTGGATGTTAAAACAAAATGATGAAGATTATGATGGAATATATGAAATAAGATTTGACGACGATCTAAGCTGTATTTATTTCAAAAGTTGGGAAATGACAAAGTAGAATAGGAGGGAATTATGGCAACACCACATAATGAAGCAAATAAAGGTGAAATAGCAAAGACTGTTATTATGAGTGGAGATCCACTTAGAATAAAAGCAATTGCAGAAAAATATTTAGAAAATCCAAGATTAGTTAATACTGTTAGAAATATGTATGCATATACAGGAACATATAAAGGAAAAGAAGTAACAGTAATGGCTCATGGAATGGGTATACCTAGTATGGGTATATATGTGTATGAATTATTTAAGGAATATGATGTTGAAAGAATAATTAGATTAGGTTCATGTGGATCATTTTCTGATGAATATAATGTACTTGATATAGTATTAGTAGAGAATAGTTATACTGAAAGTAATTTTGCATTTGAATTAAATGAAGAAAGAATTAATTATGTGCCTTCTGATAAAGAATTAAATTCTAAAATAGAAGAAGTAGCTAGAGTTAATAATATTAATCTTCATAAATGTAATGCAGTATGTTCAGATGTGTTTGAAAAATATACTAAAGATTTAAATAATTATTTAAATAGATTACCAAAAGAAATAGATGTTAAAGTATCTGAGATGGAATCATTTGCATTATTTTATTTAGCATATAAGTTCAATAGAAAAGCATCATGTATTTTAACAGTAGCAGATTCATATACTAAAGAAGTTAATTTGTCTGCTGAAGAAAGAGAAAAATCTCTAGATAAGATGACTATATTAGCATTAGAAAGCATTTAATAATGCTTTTTTTGTTTTTTTGTGTTAATATATTGGTGGTGATTTTATGAAATTATTACTTCATATATGTTGTGCACCTTGCTCAATAATGTGTATTAAAAAATTAAGAGAAGAATCTATTGATGTAACTGGTTTTTGGTATAATCCAAATATTCATCCATATATGGAATATAGAGCTAGAAGGGATGCTGTTAGAAATTATTCTAAAAGTATTAATTTAGATGTTATATATAAGGATGAGTATGGACTAGATAAATTTGTTAAAACAGTTAGTAATAATATAGATAAAAGATGTAATTATTGTTATACAGATAGATTATTAGAAACTGCTAAGTATGCTAAAGAAAATGGTTATGATGCTTTTTGTACTTGTATGTTATATAGTATTTATCAAGATCATGAAAAGATTAAAGAAGTAGCAGAGAAGATATCTAAAGAAGTAGGCATAGATTTTTATTATTATGACTTTAGACCTTATTATAAAGAAGGACAAGAAGAAGCTAGAAGAATAGGCATCTATATGCAAAAATACTGTGGATGCGTATTTAGTGAAGAAGAAAGATATCAAAAGAGAATAGATAGAGAAAAGATAAAAGAAGAAATAGATAAAGAATGGGAAGAGTATAAAAAAGAGAATAATATAGAGGATTTAACCTTTTAATATTCTCTTTTTTTTTATATAATTAAATTGGTGATACTATGAAAAAGAAGATATTCTTTATAAGTATATTTATATTCTTTTTATTTATATTCTGTTTAAGTCCAATATCTGGAGATGATTGGGGCAATTATATAGAAGGATCTAAAGGATTATATAGATCAATTACTGAAGCAATTGGTATGTATTTTTCTTGGGAAGGAAGATTTATATCTAGAGTACTAATAAATATACTCACTTATCATAAGACTTTATGGAATATTGTTAATAGTTTAGTTATAACAGGAACAGTATACTTAATAATAAGTATAATTAAACCTCAAAAGAAGATTGTATATTTATTATCAATACTTATATTTTTACTTATGAATATATTTACTTTTTCACAAACTATACCTTGGCTTGCAGGTAATATAACATATTTATTTGTAATACCATTATTGCTATTATATTTTTATTATATATTTGAAGAAGATAAGAAATTAATAATACCATTTTCTATATTGAATCTAATTATGACTATGTTTGTAGAACATATGGCTATTATATTAATATTTAGTAATATATTATTTATTATTTATAGATATATTAGAGATAAAAAAATATCTAAAGAATTAATAATATATTTAATAATGAGTATTATAGGAACAGTAGTAATGCTTATTAGCCCAGGAACATTATATAGAAGTTCTGTGGAAAACATAGACTTTAATAATTTATCTCTATTAGGTAAAATAATAAGCAATATTCCTAATTTTATATATTATACATTTATTATTAACCCATATATGATAATTCTTTTATCTATATCAAGTATTTATTTAATAAATAAAGTATTTAAAAACAAATTAATAAAAGTATTATTAATGCTATTCATGAATATTATTCCATTAGCTAGTTCAATATTATATGTAATTAGTATATTTAAACCAATCAATATATTCCTATTAGATTCAAGTTCTATAGTATTATGGGTATTCAATATAATTTATATTCTAATATTTATATATTTAATTATTAAAAATAATAAATCTATATTTAATAGAGAAATGTTTTTCTTTGTTATAGGAATATCTTCAAATGTAGTTATGATGATATCTCCAACTTGGGGATATAGAACATCTCTTGCTACTTATATATTCTTATGTGTATTTAGTTTAATAATAATTAGTGAGAATATTAAGGAAAGAAAAATGTACAATATTATTACTTCTTCAGTAGTAGTATTATGTTTAATTTTCTATTCAATATTATATATAAGCACATTTAAACAATATAAAGAAAACAAATCTATAATAGAGAAGGGAATCGAAGCTAAATCTAAGACAATAGAAATATATAAATATCCAGGTTTTGTTAATTGTAATATTAATCCTGAAAGTGAATATCATTTAAAAGTATTTAAAAAATATTATAATATTCCTGAAGATACTGGAGTTATTCTTTTAGATAATAAATGGGAGTATTTAATTATATATTAAAAAAGAAGACTATGTCTTCTTTTTATATTTTTTTAATACTTGTTATCATTCTAGGGTGATAATCATTCTTTTCATAAAACTTAAGAGCATTATCGTTATATACAAATATATCTACAATTATATATTCACAATCTAATGATTTAAAATATTCTTCCATTTTATTAATTAATGCTTTACCAATACCTTTAAATCTAGTATTCTTAGTAACAATTAATTCAGTTATTTCACCACGTTTAGGGCATTTATAATCTAAATAATCATTTTCATCATATTTAGTTAGTTTACCCATTATTAGTCCAATAGCTTTATTGTTTTCTATAGCTAAATAACATTTATTATCTTTTAAATCTAATAAAGCCATCTTATCTCTATAATCAGTATGAACTCTATCTAAATTATCTTTATCTATAGATACGATATATTCTTCTAGTTCAGTAAGTAAGTCTTTAACATCTTCTAAATATTTATCTTGATATTCAATTATTTTCATATGACCACCTTAATACTACTATTATTTCTGGATTACCTAGAGTATCTTTTCCTAAGTATTCATTTATATATTTAAAACCACATTTTTCATAACATTTAATTGCTCTTATATTTCTTTTAAATGGTCTCAATATAATAAAATTAATTTTATATTTATCATGTATGTAATTATTAACTTTATTAACTATATTTTTACCAATACCTTTATCTAAATATTCTTCTTCTCCAATAAATAAATCATATTCATAAGTAATATCATCATATCTATATATTTGAACTAATCCAATATCTTTATTATTACATTTAATAATTAGTAGTTCTTGTTTTTTTTCTTTTAACTTGGTTTTGTATTTATTAACTATTTCATCATAAGATAGTATTCTTTGTTCAAACCATTCATATACAAATTTATTTTGGCACCACTTATGTAGTTGTTTATATTCGTTATGATTATCTTCAAGTTTTCTAAATGTTATGTTATACACGATCATTTCCCCACCAATCTGGGACTAATGTTTTTAACTTAATTGTTTTCTTTGATTTTAAATCTGTTAGTATTTCAATGTCTGGACTATTTTTAGATAGTTGCATTAAATATTCTCTACAAGCACCACATGGAGAACCAATGTCACCACTAGAATCAATACATACTAGTTTTTCTATTTCTGATTCACAATTAGTAATCATATTAGCTATAGCATTTCTTTCTGCACACATACCTAGAGATGATGCAGTATCAATACATACACCAGTATATATATTATGATTCTTAGTAAGAATAGCTGCTCCTACAGCACCTGCACTTATAAAGCCAGATATATCTCTTTTATTTCTTACTTCTTTTGCTTTTTCATATAATTCTTCCCATACAGTATTTTCACTATAAAGATATTTTATATGAATAGCATATATACCATTTTTTTCAATAGCTTCTTTATAACCATTTAAATTAGTTATAGATTTAATACCCTCATTAAAATCATTAGTAGAGGATAGGGTATATCTAGTGCCTTCCATAGTCAATTCTTCTTCAACTGAATCATAATGATTAACTTCAAGTACTTTTACATAGAATACACCAATAGCATCTGAAGTAAACTCTATAATATCATCTGGTTTAAGAGTACTATAATCATGATCACCTTTATTAGCTCTGTTTTCAATTCTTTTAGTACCATTCTTCATAGCTAATGCAGCTCTATCATTTAAGTCTAATTTCATTATCATATTTATCTTCCTTTCTATAAAAAAATTCTGCATGTTTCTCATGCAGAATTATATATCAAAAAGATTCCTAAAAGTTTTTATTAGGAGTAGTGATTAACTCTATATGAGAAACATTAATTTGTAAATTCTTCATATTAATCACACTCCTTTCTTCGAATAATTTACACCTAAAATATAACATAATATTTATAGTTTGTAAATGTTAAAGAATATTTTTTTTCTTTAGTACATATTCCATATATACTTTAGCATCAGTTTTTTCTAGTGCCTCATAAGTTTCTTTTAATTCTTTTTTTGTTTTTCTACGGACTTTATCTCCATCTTTAACATATTCTAGATTAAGTTGAGAATATTCATCAAGGAGCTCAGGATGATCAGCAATAATGTCATCAAAAATTTCATCTACGGTCATTATCTTTTCTTCACCATCGATTGTTACAATTCTATTTTGATTTAGATAATCAAGGTCATAATAATTTCTTTCTTCTTCAATAAAATCAGGATTAGGTTTAAGACCCATTGCTTCTAATATTCGTTCAGTATAAGAGACTGCTTCTTGCTGAGCATGTATTTCTCCAGCAATATGTTTATAGTTTTTAGTATAGTATGATCTAGTTTTTACATCATTATATTTACTAGGAATACGGCTTATAATATTATCTTTTATTATTTTCATTAATAATACACTTACACAACCAGTTTTTATAGCGATTTCATCTATTCCATGATACATTTCATGATTTAGAGTGATGAAAGCATCTAGATCTCCATCATATAGATTTTTAATTGTACTTGTATCAAATGTGTAATGATTTAGTATACGATTATATTGACCTAGAGTATTATTTCCTAAATCCCTTACAAATGTACCAATATAATAATTCGTCATTTTGTTATCAAATACTCTTGCAATTTTCTCCATACTCTTTTCTAAAGCAGTCATTGAAAATTGTTTAAATGTATCAAAACTAAAAATTTTATTTTTATTAAAGATACAATAATATATACATGTATCATCTAAGTCTTCATATTCAAGCATTTCATAATTTAGAAGTGCGTGAAATTTAGTATCTTCTTCTGTACTGAGTGGAGTACCAGTTTGAATCTTTTTTCTTATTGCTTCGTCATATTCAAGACGGCACATTTCAAGAGCAAGATAATCTTTTACAGTTTCTTCGTCATATTTGTTTCCACAAATATCACATGTAGGTTGTGCTTTTATTGGTTCACCGCAAAATTTACATCTTATTTTCGCCATCTTATCACTTCCTTAGTATAATTATATCATAATAAATAATATGTGCTATAATTATATTAGGTGATGATATGAAAAAGAAGCCTAATTATAAATTAAGAAGAACAGTAGCGTTAATAATTATTATATTAATTATAGTTATTCCTATCCTTATTATAAATAGGGCAAGAATAAGTCGTATACCGGTTTTACATAAATATAAGGAATATAAAGAAATAGTTAAAACTTTATATACCGTGGATTATTCTAATGATGAAGTTAAATCTATAATGGAAACATTAAATAAAAAGAAAAAGATGGATGAAATTAGATATGATTATATTTCTTCTTTAAAAGAGAAGGGGTATTCTAAAGATACTATTGCATATATATTGATTAATCTTAGTAAAACAGAGATGACTAAATTATTAAATAAGAAATATGATAAAGATTTAGAAGAATATATAAAGATAGAAGATTTTGATTATGATAAGTATGATAGATATATTGCTTATCAGAAGAAATATCCTAAATTAAAGAAAGAAGATATAGTTCTTAGAATAGAATTAAAAGTTGATTTAGATAATTATGATGATGCTGAAGAAGAGAAGAATCCTGATTCATTACTTGCATATGTTAATAAGCATAGATATATAAATAAGGATTATGAACCAGATGATTTAGTAGAAATGGATGATAAGTATTCAAATAATTATTATGGAGTTAATAGATTAAGAAGTGAAGCATATGAACATTTTAAAGAAATGGTTGATGCTGCTAATAATGAAGGAATATATTTCTTAGCAGATACTACTTATAGATCATTTGATACGCAAGAGACTATATACAGCAATTATGCATATGAACATACTAGTGAAGAAACATCTTTATATGCTGCAAGACCAGGATATTCTGAACATGAATTGGGTACTGCTATTGATGTGTCTAATGTTTGGTATATTGAAGAGGGGGATGAAGAGTATGAATGGATTAAGAGAAATGCATGGAAATATGGATATATATTAAGGTATAAAAAAGGGAAAGAAGAAATAACTAAATATGCCGCTGAAGATTGGCATATTAGGTATGTAGGTGTGAAAACAGCTACTTTAATACATAATAAGGGCATTACTTTTGATGAATATTGGTATAAATATGTAAGGAAGGATAAATAATATCCTTCTTTTTTATTATATAAAATAAGGGAAAAATAGCTTTTTCTAAAAAAAATTAAAAAAATTGAAAAAAAGGGTTTCTTTTTTTTATTTTTGGGGTATAATATAGTCTATTCAAACGCAGAAATAGGTCGAAAAACACATTTTTACATTTTTTTTTAAAAATTGTTAAAAAAAGTGTTGACACCGTATTTTGAATGTGTTAGAATGAATTTGCGCTTTGTGAGAAATCTCCTTTATTTTATAAAGGAAAAGGCGCAAAAATGATCTTTGAAAACTGAGCAAAAAAATATAAGTCAATTTATTTGAGTAGTCAGGAATTAAATTTGAAATAACTTTTTTTTTATTGAGAGTTTGATCCTGGCTCAGGATGAACGCTGGCGGCATGCCTA
>CAMYZX010000022.1 GCA_947304025.1 uncultured Bacillota bacterium | reverse complement strand
ATAATTCTCTATCTTCATCAGATAATTCACTTAATTCACTTTCTACTTTAGCACTTAACATAACTACTTTAGCATTTTCTTTAGAAGCATGTTCTTTTACTAATTCTACATATTCATTACCAGTATTTATATCTTCTTCAGATACATTTGCCATATAAATAATAGGTTTTTTAGTTAACAAATTAAAATTCTTTAGTATTTTATCTTCGTCTTCAGTATAATCTAATCTTCTTGCTGGAATATTTTGTTCTAGTACATATTTTACTTTTCTTAAAGCACTTACTTCCTCTAAAGCATCTTTATCTTTAGTAGTAGTTGCTTTCTTTTCTATTTTTTCTAATCTATTATTAACTATATCTAAGTCACTAATAATTAATTCTAAATCTATTATTTCTATATCTCTTATTGGATCTATATCTCCCTCAACATGAGTTATATTTGGATCTTTAAAGCATCTTACTACTTCACAAATAGCATCAACTTCTCTAATATGAGATAAGAATTTATTACCTAAACCTTCTCCTTTTGATGCTCCTTTAACTAATCCTGCTATATCAATAAATTCATAAGCAGTTGGTATAACTCTTTCAGGAGTTTCTTGTTCTGCTAAGTATTCTAATCTTTCATCTTTAACAATAACTACTCCTACATTAGGTTCAATTGTAGCAAACGGATAGTTTGCAGCTAATATATTCTTTTTAGTAATTGCATTAAATAGTGTTGATTTTCCTACATTTGGAAGACCAACTATTCCGGCTGTTAATCCCATTATGTATCCCTCATTTCTCTATATCAAGTATATCATTTATACAAAAAAAAGTATATTGATTAAATCAATATACTTATATTTTTTCTATGAATTTAACATATGATGGAACAGATCTATTTATTACAAATCCAAAGTTATATGGTACTTCTTCTTTCATCTCTGGAATACGTTTACTTACATTAATTAATGTTTGATCTCCTAAACCATTTCCAATAAATATACCATTATTTAGATTAGCATTATCTTTAAACCATGTATCATAATTAAATTTCTTAAATTTATCTACTGTATCTACAATTATATAGTTTATCATATCTATATCATCTAAACCTTCGAATAACTTATCAAACATATTTTGATTTTCTTCACTTAATTTAGATTTAAATGTATTTAGACCAATTATAACGCATTTAATTCTACCAATACCTGATAATGCACTCTTACTATTATTATTGTCTTTATAAGCTGTTTTACAAGCTTCTATATACTCTAATAACACTTTAAATACTTTATCAAAATTATCATTAGTATAATTAGGATGTTCTTTTACTTGTTTATTAGTAATTACTTCTTCTGCATCAATAATAATTTGATTATTATCATTTCCTTTAGAAAGTTGTAATATTATTGGACTAACTACTTTATCAAATAAACCATAATCTAAAGATGTAATGATATTAATTACTGATTTATCAAAATCATATAATATAGGATTTAATGAATCTTTTTCTATACCTAATACAAAGTCATTAGGATTCTTTATCTCATAAGATACATCTTCATATGATACTGTTTCTGGTAAAACAGGTATCTTTCTAGCTTTATACTTATATTTATCACTATATTGTTTATTAATAGTTTTAATATATTCAGGTATTAAATCTCTCTCATATGCAAATGCAGTCTGGAATTCATAGATGCTTTCTTTCTTAATAAGACCTCTACCAAATATCTTAGAAGGGAATACATTTCTAGTATTTCCTAATATAACACTAAAGTCATCTTCACTATTTTGATTAAGAGTAAATACTTGTCCAAAATTTTGTTTTAATTTAAATTTAGCACCATTTGGAGTATTAACAGTCAATACAAAATATATACCATATCTAGTAGATTCTCTAGTAATAATATTTAATGTTTCTTCATATTTAGAATAACTTTCTAAGAAGTTTTCAAAACTATTAATTACTACAAATATATTTGGAACACTTTTACCGCTCTTTAAACAATATGTTAAATATTCTCCATTATATTCATTAAATAGTTTCTTTCTTGTAGCCATTTCATTTTGAATCATCTTAAATAAATTATCTATCTTTTCACTATCATTAGCATATACTATATCTCCTACAAATGGAGAATCATCATAATATTTTAATGATTCTGATCCAAAATCTACTATATAGAAATTAGCTTCTTCTGGAGTATGTGCAATCATAGTAGAATACATTAAAGTAGATATAAAGTTCTCTTTTCCTGAACCTGTACTACCATATACTAAAGCATTTCCACCAGTATTAAACGGCATTGTTAATAATCTTTGTTCTTGCATTGCAGGAACATCATATTCACCTATTATTGGATTAATAACGAATTTTTGTTTTGTATAATGATATTTCTTTACTAAATCATTAACATATATATTAGCTGGTATTCTACTTAACCATAATGGTTTAGTTTTAATATTTTCTTCTTCAGCTATCTTAGATAAGTATTTAACTAAGTTAATAGATTCCTCACCATAATTAACAGGTTTAACTTCTTCTTTTTTAGTTTCTATAGATTTAGTTACATATCCAATATCATTAACATAGTCTACTGCAGTATCTATATTCTTTCTAATACTATCTGAAGGAATATATTTAGCTCCAGAATATGCAGATTGTCCTAACACAAAGATTTCATTAAAACCTACTTGTAAATAGAATCTACCAGTATCAGTTAAATATGCTGCATCTGGTCTTTTAATAACTTCCGTAGAGTCACTCTTTTCTTGAACTCTTAAGCATACTCTAAATCTAGTATTACTCCAAATTTGTGAATCAACTACACCACTAGGTTTTTGAGTAGCTAGAATTAAATGTACACCTAAACTACGTCCTATTCTAGCAGTAGTAATTAATTGTTCCATAAATTCAGGTTGTTGTGTTTTTAATTCCGCAAACTCATCTGCAATTATAAATAAATGAGATACAGGTTCATCAACAAGACCTTCTCTATACATCTTTTGATATTTATATATATCAATAGTACTTTCTTCGCTTAATTCTCTTGCTTTATTAAATAATCTTTGTCTTCTCTTTAATTCTGATTCAATCGAAGCAAATGATCTATTTATTTCATTCTTATCTAAGTTAGTAATTACTCCTACTAAATGAGGTAATTTTATACCTAAATTTTGATTTTCAAAAGCTCCAGCTAAACCTCCACCTTTATAATCAATTAATATAAATTGAACTTCATCTGGGTGATAGTTAACTGCTAAGGATAAGATATAAGTTATTATGAATTCAGATTTACCTGAACCAGTCATACCTGCGATTAATCCATGTGGTCCATGGAATTTTTCATGAACATCTAGACTAATCTTTTCCCCATTATTTCCTATACCTACTAAAGCAGACATATTCATAATAGCAGTGTTTTCTTCCCATCTCTTTTTAGAATTAAACTGTTCTATTTTACCTAATCCATACATTTCAAGGAAACTTACTCTCTTCGGTATAGCTACTGCTCCTTCTTGCCTTAATTCCAATGGTGTATCTGCAAGTTTTGATATACATTTTTCTATATTAAATTCTTCAGTATCAATATTAAACTTTTGTGGTTCACTATTTGCAATATTAACAGATACTTTTGATTCAGCATCATCTAATTCAATAAATGTTTGACATTGATCTGGTAAATTAGATATTCTATCATTTAAAATTATAAGACTAAATCCAAGATATTTTTTAGAATTAATTATATGATTAAATAAATCTAAATTTCTTACTGCAGTATAAGAATCTACTATAATAACAAATGATTGATTATAATCTTCAGAAGTTTCTTCGGCTTCTAATCTTTCATTTACTATCTTATCTAAATGATAAGTTACTTCTTTATATTCATCTTCATTAGCAGCAAAATATCTCATGCTCTTATCATTACTCCATAAATGTGGAGATAATTTTAAATATTCCCAATCTTTTTCTTTATCTCTAGTAGTAAATACACATAGTTTTAAAGATTCATAACTATGGAATGCAAATAATTGTAATATGACATTCTTTATTTCTTTTTGTAATAATTTTTGTTTGCCTATAAAAGCAGAAATATAATTATCTTTAAATGAATATGGAACTGGTACATTTTCTAAAATAAGATTATATTGTTTTAAATCATTCATCTTATTTAATAATTTATCAGTTTCCATAGTGAATCCTTCTTCAGGGAAAGTTAAATTTGCTTCCATTGGTAGTGTTCCTTTACCAATACTAGCAATTAAGAAGTCATCATCAAATATTCTCTTTTCCCATAATCTATCTTCTTTGTTGTTAATAATTCTTTCACATTCTTCTAGATTAGGATAACTCTTATGAATCATTTCTGTTTGTTTTTCTTTAGCAGCATTTAATTGATTAATGATTCCATCAATATATTCATTATATTTTTTAATTCTTTTCTTTTCAGCCTTTTTTGCAAGAGCTTTTTGATATGCACTTGTAACTAATGGCCAAACAAGGAAACTTAATAACATTAATCCACTTAATATTAATTGTGGTATTGATTCTTCATAAGTAGAATCACTATTATTAATATTATTAATTGTGGTATAAAAAGTAATTGCAGAAGTCATACTCATAGTAAGCATTGGTCCTACTGTTAAAATCATAGGAAGACTATCAGCATCAGATGCTGCTGGTGGTGCTTCTACATTTATATTTACTTCTTCAAGTGAATACATAAATCTAGGTTTTCTATAGAAATAATCTTCTTTTGAATATAATTCTAAATCTTTATCATCTTTAGACTCACTTGTTACTTGTTCATTACCTTTTTCAATAACACATTTAGTTAAAAGTGTTTTAACATTATTATAATTGTTATTAAATGATATAACATATTCACCATTGATTCTATAGAATATTATATTTAATCCTAAATAGAATAATTTTTCTCCTAGTTTAAGTTCTACTTTACCTGCTATTCTTTCATTGTTAATAAATGCATTAGAACTACTTTCTACATTAACCATTATTTTATTATTTTCAAGTTTTATTAAAACATCATTATCTCCAGCAAATATATTAGAGCATGATATTGTAGCATTAGTATTTTTACCAATAGTAATACCCATTTCTAATTCTTTAGAGCAATTATAAAAAGTTACTGTATTATCAAAAGTAGGACACGCATATAAAACTAATAGATCAGAAGAGTATCTATTATGAATAGAAAACATACTATTATTTTCAAGAATTACAGAAGGGATTATTTGATTTTTTGCAGCTAAATAATAATCATTGTTACTAATGATTTTCCAATTACCATCGCTACCTGATGAAATATTAATAATGTTTCTATTTATGCCATTATTATCTATTTCATCTAGCCAATAATTACCTTCTACTTTTTCAGGTAATTTATAGCTAAAAAGCTTATCTCCTTTTGTTAAATATATACGCATAAAAAGACCCCTCTTTCTATTCTTTTCGCCTAATACCCTATTATTAATAATTATATCTTTTTTAGAGGTATTTTGTCAATGAAAGACAAAAAAGAATTCCTAAAATTAATCATATAATTTTAAGAATTCTTCAAATGTCATAAATGGTCTTATAACATCAAAATTATTAGTTTCTATATAATGATTTAAATGATCTAAATACAGTCTATTTTCTGTATCTTTATCTTCTAATTTATACATATCATATAACTCTTTTAATTTTCTAGAATTTTCCATTAATATCTTAGATTCTTCTAATGAATGATATTGTAAATAAAAGAAATAAACAGTTAACATAAATCCAAAAGTATATTCACATATAGTCTCTCTAGGAAGATTATCATTAATAGCATCTTCAACTACTTCAATTAAATTATCTATCAAATCAAAATATCCAGAGAATTCATATTCATGATTATTTCTTCTGGTGATGGATTCTTCATTGTTTTTCCACAAGTAAACAAAGTCATCAATGCAAACCATATTAGGATCTCTCATAAACAATGATTTATTAAAGAAATTATCCTCATTATTTCTAGAATTATTAAAATGTATATTATGGCCTTCAAGAAATTGTCTTCTATAGATTTTACCGTGTAACCAAGTAAAATCATTGATGTGTTCAAACATCCCATTAACGGTTTCTTCCTTGAAATTACCAATAACTATATCAGCATTTTCTTCTACTATAGTATCATATAATACTTTTATTGCTTCTGGAGTATATAACATATCATCAGAATCAATAAATACTATGAATTCAGAATTAGAATTATTAATTCCAACTTGTCTTGCTACTCCTGGGCCACTATTTTCTTCTAAATCTAATTCAGTTATATCTAAAATACCATTAAATCTATTTATGATATCAATATAATCTCTATCTGATTTATCATTACAAATATATACTTTAAAATTTTCTTTGTATGTTTGAATAGCAATTGACATTAATGTATCTATGATTGTTTCATGAGAATTATATGCTGGTATTATTATATCTATCATAAAACCTCCCATATTAATAAAGACTAAACTAAATGTTTAGTCTTTTTATTTTTAATCTAAAGTTTCTATATCTGCAGAAGCATAGCCACCACTATATGCTTTTGCAGTAACTGCGCCAGATAATACACCATTAGGATTTATAGTTACTTCCCCATCAGCAGTTTGTCTAGTTAATGGAATACCATTTGTTGCAGGTGTTGATACTGCTGCTTCACTTGTAATTGCGCCAGGTGTTGATGGTGTTGGTTCTGGAGCTGTATATGTTGTTTCACCTGTTACTATATCACTATTAATACCCGCATTTATTATTTCATTAGGAGTACTTTGAGGCTCAGATGCACTTATTGGTGTTCCAGTTATTGCAGGTGTAGATACTGTTTCTGGTGGAAGTGTTCCAGTTACTGTAGTTGGATCACTTGCTGGTGCAGAAACTGGTGTTGGTTCATATATTGTAGGTTCTACAGTTGGAGCACTACCAACACTATGTTCTGTAGCGTATTGATGAACATTATACTTGCTAATAGAAGCCACTTGATCTGGCAATCCTTGTTCAAGTCTTCTAATGTTTTCTAAATAGTTTGTCCACCAAGAATCTATATTATCTCTTTTTTCAATAACCTTATCCATGCTTGAAAGAATCTTTCTCCATGCATAAGCCAAGTTTTCATTACTACTTACTGCGGATGCAGAAGTTTCAAGTTTACTATAAGCACTAACTAGATCTTTTGTATATTTATCAAAATTATCATACTTATAATCTCTTAATAAATTGTATTTTAAATAAAATTCGTTATTCATTATATCACCTCTATATAGTGCCTAGCTTTGATTCTATTTCTTGAGCTAATCTATTTATTTTAGATTTTATTTCTTCTAAAGCAGATGAATCTGTAGTACTCTTTAATCTTTCATTTAAAGATTGTATTTCAACAACTAAATCCATAGTTGATGAAAATGTTTCAAGTTTTGTAATAATATCTGCTGTTGAGCTTTTATTTTCAGATAATGCTGATGCTAATTTTCCTCTTGAAGCTGAAATCCATATAGAATCATTTGAAATTAATTGATCTATATCATTATCGCTTGCACTTCTTAAATATGTTATTATTTGTGAAATATTTTCTTTTACTGCATTGCAATTTATATTTTCAAAATTATTATTCATATTAAATTCTCCTTCCTCGAAACATTATTATCTTGATGAATTACTATATGTAGTCTTCTTTGCTGTTGATGATGAAGTTGTTGCCTTCTTTGTTGAAGTGTTTGTTTTTGTTGTTGTTGCCTTTTTAGTTGTTGCCTTCTTTGTTGATGTATTTGATTTTGTTGTTGTTGTCTTTTTAGTTGTTGTTTTCTTAGCAGAAGATGATGACTTCTTAGTTGTGCTTGCTTTCTTTGCAGTTGTTGATGTTGACTTAGTTGATGTGTTTGTTGCTGTTGTCTTAGGTGTTGTAGTTGTTGGTTTAACTGCTGCGTTTGTTGTTGTAGTTGTTTTCTTTGCTGTTGTTGTAGTTGATTTTGTTGATGATGTTGTCTTCTTTGGAGCTACAACTTCTATATTTGATTGTGATGTATGTGCACTACCAGATCCTGTTTTTAAAATAGAATTATTTGAACCAGTTGTTACTGGTGTTATAGTCTTAGGTGTTGCAGCTTCTGCAAGTGGACTTCTTAAGATTGGTTTTTCCTTACTTAGTCTATCAGCCTCTGCTCTTGCAGAATCAAGCGGTGAAACTGGAGCCTTATATCCATCCATTGAACTTGAGAAGCCTCTATCTCTTATATTACCAGCTGAGGAAGCAACATTTGGAAAAGAATGTATAGGGTTTTCTTTATTCATTTTATTGTATGTATCAGAAAGTTTTTGTTTATCACTTGTATAATAATTGTAATTTGGGTTTTCGTATCTTGGGTCACCCTTCATTGCAGATTTAGTTTTTGGCATCCCATCCATTGAGCTTGAATATCCTGCATCTCTTAAATTGCCATTTATTGGTGTTTGTACTTTATTTTCTCTGTTTAATTTATTTATATTGTCATTCATTATATCATAGTCTGACTTGTATCCATCCATTGAGCTTGAAAAACCTCTATCTCTTACATTACCAGATGAAGATGCAACATTTGGATATGTTTTTATTGCATTTGGTTGTTTATCTAAACGTACCCCATCTCCACCAAAGCCGCTCATTGATGTTGAATATCCTTGTTTTGTTGCTGCTGTTTTAGAATTATTATATCCATCCATTGAGCTTGAATATCCTGCATCTCTTAAATTGCCATTTATTGGTGTTTGTACTTTGTTTTCTCTATTTAATTTATCTATATTGTCATTCATTATATCATAGTTTGACTTATATCCCTCTGTCGAACTTGGGAAGCCTCTATCACTTGGGTTTCCTACCAAAGACCCCACTTGTCCTGCCCCTGATCTATCAAGTGAACTTGGATATCCAGAGTCTTTTAAATTCCCTTTTACTGATGTTTGTGCTTTGTTTTCTCTATTCAATTTATTTATATTGTCATTCATTATATCATAGTCTGACTTGTATCCATCCATTGAGCTTGAGAAGCCTCTATCTCTTATATTACCAGCTGAGGAAGCAACATTTGGAAAAGAATGTATAGGGTTTTCTTTATTCATTTTATTGTATGTATCAGAAAGTTTTTGTTTATCACTTGTATAATAATTGTAATTTGGATTTTCGTATCTTGGGTCACCCTTCATTGCATTTGGTTTTACTGTAAACGATTGATCTGTTTTATTATCTTTACTTGCCCCTGGGTTCTTTCCTATTGATGTATTTGTCATTACAGGAGATATTGGTGATTTTGATTTTACTGTGAATCCTTGATCTGTTGGATTACTATCACCTGCTACTGGGTTTATACTTTCTGGTTTCTTTGGAGCTGTATTTACTTTTGCAGCATCATTTAGCATTGTGATTGGTGCTTTATATCTTGGATCATTCTCCATCGCATTTGGTGTTAAATTTTTATATCTTGGGTCACCTTCCATTGCATTTGGTGTTGCAGTAGGATCTGGTCTTGTTCCATCTGTTGTTGTAAACACTGG
>CAMYZX010000021.1 GCA_947304025.1 uncultured Bacillota bacterium | reverse complement strand
TGGAAATTGGATCTTATCAAGGTCTTCGTCATAAAAAAGGATTACCTGTTAGAGGACAAAGAACTAGAACTAATGCTAGAACTCGTAAGGGTAAACCAAAAACTATTGCAAACAAAAAGAAATAATAGGTTAGGAGGAAATATTGTATGGCTTATAAAGCAAGAAAACGTAAAGTTAAAAAGAATGTTCCTGTTGGAGCAGCTCATATAAAAGCATCTTTTAATAATACAATTGTTACAATTACTGACCAAGAAGGAAATGCTATTAGTTGGTCAGCTCCAGGAGCAGTTGGATTTAAGAGTTCAAAGAAATCTACTCCATATGCTGCACAAGTAGCTGCTGAAGCTGCTGCTAAAGGAGCATATGATGCAGGTATGAGAAAAATTGATGTTTATGTAAGAGGACTTGGTCCAGGTAGAGAAACTGCAATAAGAGCTCTTCAAGTTGCAGGACTTGAAATAATGTCAATTACAGACGATACACCAATTCCACATAATGGTTGTCGTCCACCAAAACGTCCAAGAGGATAATAAATAAAAGGGAGTGTGTGAAATGATAAAATTTGAAAAACCACAATATAAAGTTACTGAATATGATGAAACTAGTAACTATGGTAAATTTGAACTTGAACCACTAGAAAAAGGGTTTGGTTTAACTTTAGGAAACGCTTTAAGAAGAGTAATGCTATCTAGCTTACCAGGAAGCGCAATTACTTCAATTAATATTGAAGGTGTTAATCATGAATTCGAAACAATTGATGGAATTTATGAAGATGTTACAACTATAGTTTTAAACCTAAAGAATGTTATTGTTAATAATTTATCAGAAGATGATCAAGTATTAACTTTAAATGTTAATAAAGAAGGTGTTGTAACAGCAGGAGATATTGAATGTCCTACTGATGTTGAAATAATCAACAAAGACCAAGTTATTTGTACTATCGTTAAGGGTGGTAAATTAAACATGGAAATAACTGTAGGAAATGGTAGAGGATATGTTCGTGCAGAAGCTAATAAGAAATTATTAAAGAAAGCTAAAGTTGGAACTATATCTATGGATTCTAATTATTCTCCAATTGAAAGAGTTAATTATGAAGTTGAAGAAGCTCGTGTTGGTCAATCAACTAATTATGATAAGTTAATAATTGAAATCTGGACTAATGGTTCAATGAGAGCTGAAGAAGCAATCGCATTAGCTAGTAGAATTTTAATTGAACACTTAGAAATATTAACTAAATTAAATGAAATCGCTGATATTACAGGAATTATGGCTGAAAAAGAAGAAGATCCAAAAGTTAAAGCATTAGAAACTTCTATTGATGATATGGAATTCTCTGTAAGAGCTTATAATTGCTTAAAGAGATCAGGTATTAATACAATGCAAGATCTTGTTAATAGAAAAGAAAGCGATATGATGAAAATCAGAAACTTAGGAAAGAAATCATTAAAAGAAGTTCTAGATAAAGTTAAAGCTATGGGACTATCTTTCAAGAATGATGATTAGGAGGATTTATGGCATATAGAAAATTAGGAAGAGATTCTAAACATAGAAGAAGTATGCTTGCTAATTTAACTAAAGCCGTTATCATAAATGGAAGAATTGAAACTACAATTGATAGAGCAAAAGAAACTAGAAAATTTGTAGAAAAAATGATTACATATGGTAAAAACGGAGATTTAGTTTCAAGAAGAAAAGCATATGCATTCTTACATAATGATAAAAAGTGTATTGAAATCTTATTCAATGAATTAGCACCAAGATATGCTGATAGAAAAGGTGGATACACTAGAATTATTAAGAAAGAAAATAGAAGAGGAGACGATGCATTAGTAGTTATACTAGAATTAGTATAATTACTAGCATCTCTTTTTTTATTTTATGATATAATGTAATTAACTAGGAGGGTTTTATGGTTAAAAAAGACACTGAGTTAAATGATGAGATAGTAGGATATCAACAATACTTATATGATTCTATTTTAGAAAACAGGGCTAAGTTTAATAAACAATCGCAAAAAATATATTTAAATTCTCTATTTATAACAGAGAATGCAAAAGAAATAGTTACAAAATTAGTTACTGTATTTGAAGGGGAACCTTATTCCTGTTTGGATATAAATTATGAAAGTAAATGGGAACCCTCAGAAAGAGTATTGCTAGTAACAAAAGGTAGGTATGAAGAACCTAAACACCCTTCATTTACTGGAGCATATACATGGGAACATAGTGATTATGATAATCCTATTGAAGAAATGGTAGAAAATGGCAATTCATTTGTTTTAGCTAGATCACTATATACATTCGCGGGTGGAGATATAGAAATTTATTCAGATTATTTGTATTCTGATATAGAGTATGGTAGATTTACTTATGTAAAAGAATTCTTTGATTTTGTTATTGGTTATAGATTAAAAAATGGAAAAACAAAAGAAGAAATACATGAGGAATTACCTAAATTATTAAGTATGTTTGCTAAAAATAATAGAGAATTAATTGAAAAAAATTATCATAAGAAGAATGTTGAAAGATTAAAAAGTTATAAATTATTCTTAAGAGAAGAAAAAGCATCAATGAGTAAACAAATAGATGAAGTATTAAAAGGATTAGAAGAAAAAGAGTAGGATTATTCCTACTTTTTTTATTTAATTTTATTGACTTTGATTTTCTAAATTGATATAATGCTATATAGAATAAGAGGTGTTGGTTATGGATACAGAAGTATTAGAAACTAATGAAATAATTGTTCCTAACGAATTATTAGACTACTTAAAAGAAGATGAAAAAGCATTAGAAGCACTTAATAAAAAGATAAGTGATCTTGTTGCTAAAGAAGAAGATCTTACTAAAGAAGTAGAAGCAAAATCAAAAGAAATTGAAGACAGATTAGAAGAGTTTAAAAAAGCTTTAGAAAAAGAAAAAGAAGAACAAGCTAAAATATATGGAGATAGAGCTAAGAAATTATTCGAAGAAAAAGAAAAGATTGAATCTATTAAATCTGAACAAGAATCTAAGAAACAATCTTATATATCTTCTTTAATTAAAATTAGTGAAACATATGAATCTAAAATTGATTCAATTAAGAGCGCAATTGATATTGCTCCAGATAATGATAGCTTAAAGAAAGCTCTAGAAGAAGAACAAGCTAAATTAAAAGAAGATTTATCTAAAGAAGAAAAAGAAAGAAAATCTGAAATAGACGATGTTCTAGAATCTATTGGTGAAAAAGAAGTTGAATTACCAAAGGTTACAGAAATACCAATCGAAGAAGAACCAGTAGTATCAAAGATTGAAGAAACTCACGAAGATACTGAAGTTGTTGATCATGAATCAAGAAAAGATGTTATTGATGAAATATATGGTTCTGAAGAAGTTATGGAAGGGCATGTCTTCCCATATCTTAATGGATTGTTAGGAGAATAATTATGGATAGATTAGAATATGAATTAGTTACTTTATATAATGGTAAACAATACTTTGTATTAGAATCATTAATGTATGAATATGATGTTTATGATTTAATCCTTAACGTAGAAGACGAAGATGATATAAAAATAGTTCTTCAAGAAATTAAAAATGGTAAGACAGTTTTAAGTGATATTAAAGATGAATATCTATTAAAAACTCTATCTACTATGTTTAAAGAAAAAATCGAAGCAAAACAAAAGAATTAATTAAAGAAATTACAAAAAAGTAATTTCTTTTTTTATTCTTTTTTAGTATAATAAAAACTTGTTTAGAGGTGTTTGTTATGAATATAATCGAGGCACATATAAATTATGAAATAGAGGACAGAATTCTTTTTGATAACATTAAACTAAGTGTTACCCAAGGGGAGTTTGTCTCTATAATTGGAGAAAACGGTGTAGGTAAAACAACTCTATTAAAATTACTTGGTGGACATTTAATAACAAACAACAATATAAAAGTAGATAACTTACAAATAAATAAATATAATATTGAAGAAGTAAATAAAAGGGTATCTTTTATTACTTCATATAATGAATTCTTTAATAAAACAGTAATAGATGAAATATTAGGTTTAAAAAGAGAGAATCCTTTTGAACGAAATAAAGCTAGAAAATTATTAGATGATTTTAATTTATTGTATCTAGAAAGGATGTCTCCTTTAGATTTATCTTATGCTGAAAATCAAATAGTAGCTCTTATAAAAGCAATAGTAAAAGAATCTAAAATAATAATATTAGATAATGCTTTTCTTAGATTAGATATAGATAAAAGAAAAGAATTATTTAATTATATTAAAGACTATTCTAAAAAGAATAATGTGACTATTCTTATGACTACTACTAATATATATGATTTATCTTATTCTGATAGAATACTTGTATTAAAAGATAATATTATTTCGTTTAATGGTACATATGAAGAATTATTAGATAAGATTAATATGAATAAAATAGGTTTTAAGAATTCATGGGAAAATGAAATGTCTAATAAATTAATAATGTATGATTTAATACATAATGTACATGATGATATAGAAGATATAGTAGGTGAATTATGCGAATAGAAGATATACTTAATACTAATAAGATAATTGGGGTAATAGGTAATAGTGGTTCTGGCAAATCATCTATTCTAAGTAAAATAAAGAATGATAAAAAAGTGGGTATTATAAATAGTAATGTTATTAAATGTGATAATGTTAAAGATCAAATTGAATATTATGTTAGAGAATATAATTATAGATTGAAAGAATTACAAGATAGAGAAAATGAAATAATAACTATGTTAGAAATAGAAGAAGAAATATTAGATAAAAGTGTTTATTCTATTTCAGAAAGTGAATTATATAAAGTTATGATTGCATCTATTATGCTATGCAATCCAGATAATTTAGTTTTTGATGAAGTATTATTTTCTTTAGATTATAAAACTAAAACTAAAATACTAAAATTATTAATGAAATTAAAAAAATTCTTTAATAAAACAATTATTATTGTATGTCCTAATATAGATGATATATATGAGTTTATTGATGATATAATAATAGTAGATGAAGGTAAGATATTGCTTTATGGAAATAAATATGAAATATACAAAGATAATTATGATTTAATAAAAGAAAAAAACATAAGAATTCCTACAATAGTAGAATTTATTAAAAGAATGAAGGATAATGGTATTAATCTTGATAATGTAGATAATATTAATGAATTAATTAAAACTGTATATAGAGAAATGAGATGATATTTTGAGATACAAAATTACTTTTAGTTATGATGGATCTAAATTTAATGGATATCAAAAACAAAAGGGTATTAAAAATACTATTCAAGAGAATATAGAAAATGCTCTTAAATATATTAATGATGGTAAAGCTACTAAATTTACATCTAGTGGGAGAACAGATAAAGGAGTATCTGCATATAAACAAGTAGGTTCTTGTGATATAGATGTTAAGATAACAGAATACAAACTAAAAAGAGCCTTAAATAGCTTGCTTCCAGATACTATACATGTAATTAGTACTGAAGAAGTTAATGATGATTTTCATGCTAGATATATGGCTAAAGAAAAAACATATATTTATAAGATTAATACTGGTGAATATAATCCAATAGAAAAAGATTATGTTTGCCAATTAAATAAAGAATTAGATATAGATCTATTAAAAGAAGAAATAAAAGATTTTATTGGTACATATGATTTTAGTGCTTTTATATCTAATGAAGATAAAAAAGATACTAATGTTAGAACTATATATAAAACAAGTATTACTAAAAATAAAGATATAGTTACTATTAGTTTTACTGGTAATGGTTTTCTTAAATATCAAGTGAGAATTATGTGTGGATATTTAATTAATGTTGGTTTAGGAAAAATAGAAAAAGGTAAGATTAAATATTATTTAAATAATCCCAAAAAGAAAGTAACTACTAAGACTGCACCAAGTGCAGGATTATATCTAAAAGATGTAAAATATTAAAACAAGTGTAAAACACTTGTTTTATTTTTTTTAAGATAAGTTATAATAAAACTGAGGTGATATTATGGACAATAAAGAGATTGTCGAAAAAGAAGGTAGTAAGTTTGGATGGGGAGTATTAGGATTTTTCTTCCCAATAGTAGGATTAATATTATTTTTAGTATGGTTAAATACTAAAAAGAAAGCATCTAAAGCAGCAGGTATAGGAGCATTAATTGGTTTTATAGTAGAAATAGTAATGACAGTATTAATGCTTATATTTGGATTAGGTATACTTAGTCTTATATTAGAACCAAATGTTAAAACTGTTAAACTTCCACCAGTGGTAGAAGAACCAGTAGAAGAACAAAATAATAATGTTTGTAGTGTAAAAGCAACATTAGGAGATAAAGATTATTTATATAATTATACTTATGATGAATCTTGTGAAAGTGTTGAAGTTTTAGATGAATCTGAAAATGTTTTGTTTGAAATAGAGAATGAAAAGATCGCACTTGATGGAGTAGAATTAAGTTATCCAGATAAGACTTTTTATAAAGTAGATAATTCAGTAATATTATATTCAAGTGTATGTTCTCCAGGGCTATGTAATAGTATATATGTTTATAATATAAGCACTAATAAAGCATTTAAAGTAGAAACTCAAAATGAAATTTTAACACCAACTCCTAGAGCAATAGAAATAGATTCTAATAAGGATTTGATTGTTACTATTAGAACAAATACATCTTCTGGTTTTGAGGGGATGAGAGATGATCCTAGAGTAGTATTATTAGGTAAAATTGCTACATGTGAAATAACTGATATTGATGCGGCATTAACTGAATCATCTTTAGAAAATTTTGCATTAACAGAAACTTATACTTATAAATATTCTAATGAAGAAATAACTAATGAACCTACTATAAATGTTACAGAAACAATAAAAGATTATTTTCATAGTTATGATACTATTTGTAATAGATAATAAATAAAAATACTAATTAAATTAGTATTTTTTTTAATTAATTATGTTATAATTAGATTGGTGATAAGAATGGACAGAAAACAAGCATTAAAAGAATTAAAAAAGCAAAGAAGAGATTATAACGATGATGAAGAAAAAAACTTTATAAGTAGATTTGTTATGACTATTGGATTAGTTTTAGTAGCATTAGTAGGTTTATATTTATTTATAGGTATATTTATTACTCATACTATTACTTTTGATAAAGAAAAAGAGGAAGAAAAAGTAACTACTATAGATAATTCTACTATATTAGCTAGTCAAATATTTGATCAATCTAAAGAAGAATATTATGTATTAGTATATAATCCAGAAGATAAAGTAAATGATTTAAATAATTTTATTAGTTTATATCAAAATAAAGAAGATGCATTAACTTTATATAAAGTAGATAGTACTAAGAAGTTTAATTCTAATTATATAGTTACAGAAGATAGTAATAAAAATCCATCTAGTTATAATGATTTAAGAATTATATCGCCTTCATTAATAAAGATTAGTTCCGGTTCAGTATCAGAATATATTGAAGGTTTTGAAGAAGTAAAGAATGTGTTTAAAAAATAAAAACTAGTTTATAACTAGTTTTTTTTGTGGTAAAATTTAAGAAGGTGATTAAAATGAAAAATATTCCAAAGTATATACTATTTGCTTTATTAGGAACATTAATTGGAGCAACTTTTACATACTTATTATTAAGTACTAATAAGGTTAATACTAATAATTTAACTAATAGTAAATTAGATCCAGTATATGAAGCATATAATACTATTAAAAATGAATATTATAAAGATATAGATGATTCTACATTAATAGATGGTATGATTAATGGAATTATGTTAGCTACTGAAGATAAACATACTATGTTTTTTGATGAAGAAGCAAAAAAAGAATTTGAAACTGAATTAGATGGTACATATTATGGTATAGGAGCACAAATATATCAAACAGAAGATAATAATGTTGCAATTAGTAAAGTATTTACAAATGCTCCAGCAGCAAAAGCAGATTTAAGAATAGGAGATGTATTTATAAGTATAGATGGTGAATCTATGCTTGGTAAGACACCTACTGAAGTATCTAAAATACTTAGAAGTTCTGAATCAAGTAGAGCAACTATAGTAGTAAAAAGAGGAGAAGAAGAAATAACTATTGAAGTAGAAAAATCTACTGTAGAAATAGATTCAGTATATGCAGAAAAATTAGATAATAATATTGGATATATAGAAATAGGTATGTTTACTGCCTTAACTGATGATCAATTCTATGATGCACTAGTTAAATTAGAAAGTGAAGGAATAGATTCTCTTATAATAGATTTAAGAGGTAATGGTGGAGGATATCTATCTACAGTAACTAATATTATAAGTAGATTTGTTGATAGAAATACTGTTATATATCAAATAAAAGATAGAAAGAATATAACTAAATATAACTCATTAAATGATTATAAATTAAATTATAAGACAGTAATATTAGTAGATGAAAATTCAGCATCTGCATCTGAAATAATGTGTTCTGCTTTACAAGAACAATATGGTGCTATATTAGTAGGTAAAACTACTTATGGTAAAGGTACAGTTCAAGAAATGAAGACTTTATCTAATAATACTTTAATTAAATATACGGTAGAGGAATGGCTAACAAGTAAAGGTAATAGTATAGATGGAGTTGGAGTTAAACCAGATTATGAAGTTGATTTAGGAGAAGAATATTTTTCTAATCCAATAGATGAAAATGATACACAATTACAAAAAGCAATAGAACTTTTAAAATAAAGTTCTTTTCTTCTTTAATAAAATGTGTATAATATATAAAAGAAATGAGGATATATTATGAAAAAAGGAGATTTATTTAATATCCATGGATATAAACACAGTGGAAAATTATATAAAGTATGGGATGAAGCTATATTATTAGAAGAAACAGAAGATTATTATGTCTTTGGAAATAAAAATACAAAAGTAACAAAATTGTTTGGTAAAAGTTGGAATACTAAAGAAACTGCTATTATATTTTATTTTAAAAATAATTGGTATAATATAATTGCACAAATAAAGAAAAAAGGAATATTCTATTACTGTAATATGGCATCTCCAGTAATAATCGAAGGAAATGTAATTAAGTTTATAGATTATGACTTAGATCTAAGAGTATATCCTGATAATACATATAAAATATTAGATAAAAAAGAATATGACTATCATAAAGAAAAAATGAAATATCCTAAAGATTTACAAGATATTATTTCTTATAAATTAAAGGAATTAATAAAGAGATTTAATGATAGAGAATTTCCTTTTAATAAAGATCTAATAATGAAATATAAAGAAGAATATGATAAGTTGATGAAAAAATAAAGAAACTATTTACAAATAGTTTCTTTTTTTTATGTTATAATTAAGATAATAGGAGAGACATATATGAAGAAGATATTATTATTTATAGGAATGTTTTTATTTATATTTAATGTTAAAGCTCTAACATTTGATGTAAATTTAACAAATATTGAAGACAAAGGAAATAATGGAACAATTGGATCTATAACAAATATAGATTTAGAAAATAAAGCGATTGATGCTTATTTCCAAGATATCGGGGATGAAGTAAATTTTGCTTTGACAATCACAAATTCAGGAGATAGAGCAGGTACTTTAAGAAGTATAGGAATTACATCATCAAATGATAAAATTGAATATACACATAGTTTACCTGAAGGTGGTCTAGCTATAAACGGTAATGACACAAATATGGTAACAATTAAAGCTAAGGTATTACCAGGAGCAGTAAATGGAACTTCTAGTTCAGAAATAAAAATAACATATAATTATGATGAAGGAAGCTGTCCTGAAGGAGAAATACTATCAGATGATGAAAGTATGTGTTTATGTCCTGAAGGAATGGAAAGAAATGAAACTGGAATCTGTGTAACACCAGAAAAACCAGTTGAA
>CAMYZX010000020.1 GCA_947304025.1 uncultured Bacillota bacterium | reverse complement strand
GCAGTTTGGAGTAGTACTCAAGAGGCTGAAGAGGCGTCCCTGCTAAGGATGTAGATCGGGGTAACCTGGTGCGAGAGTTCAAATCTCTCCTACTCCGCCATATAAAAATAACTAACGTAGTTAGTTTTTTTTTGCATTTTTTTTAAATATATATTATAATATGGCCTATTATTCAAAAAGGGGTATAAAGATGGGAAAAACAAAGATTAACATTGAGGAGATAAAAAGTCATATATGCCTAAGGAAAGACAGAATATGGAAAAATATTGAAGACACTAACTGTTATGCATATGCATTGTGGCTAGATTATCCAGAAAGTAAATTTCCTTATATGGCATATCAACTAGGATCATTTTCTGCAATGCAAAGACTTGGAAATATTCCAAATGATTTAGGATTCTATCCATACGAAGGAAGATTAGAAAAGGATTTAAGAACTTTAAAAATTAAATTTACTGAAATAGATCCTGATGTAGATAATTTCTGTGTAATAAATGAAGAAACGGGTACAATTGATTATTGTTGGTCTATAGCTTTATTTGATGGCCCTATGGATTTCCATTTTTTAAGAAAGGATTTCGATGGTAGATGGTCCCATAAGAGAGGGTATTCTGAAAAACCAAGGGATTATGATAGTGATGATAGAAAAATATTAGATCCTAGAAAATGTAATTTGGGGAACTATAAATATATAAAGACTTATCAATTAACTTTAACAAGAAAAACAAATAGTTTAACACTTAAAAAAGAAGGTTTATAACCTTCTTTTTATGTTATAATTTAATAGAGGTGTTTTATGGAAAAGAATAAAAAATTGTTATTAATATCAAGTATATTAATGATTGCATATTTAATCCCAAATATAATCATTAATATATTATTTGGAATAGGGAATAATCCTATTATTAAATGGACAAATATATCTTTATATGTTTTATCTATAATAGGTATAGTTATATTTATGATATATTCATTTACTAAGAAGAATATAAATAGGGGAGTAGAATTCTTTATATCAATAATATTCTTTTGTATGAATATTATTTCTGGTATATTAGGTTTTGTTTATTTTAAAAAGACTAGTACTTATAAGAAAAGGGAATTGCCTGATTTAGAAATAATGATGAATTATCCTAAGATAGTGTATATATTAGCATTCTTATTAAGTATGGGGCTAATGTTTATATTACCATTATTTATTGATAATACTATGCTAAATTTTGGTATAGATATCTTTATATGTTTATTAATGGCAGTATTATTTATTAAAGATTTAAAAAGAGATTTTAAATCATTTAAAGAATATTTTAGGGAATATAATTCTTATGTATGGAAGATGTTTGGTATATCAATAGCAGTAATGTTAGTATTATCTATATCAATAAGATTATATACTGGTATTGATACTGCTACTAATCAATCTGCTTTAATGGAATCGTTTAAAAAATCTCCATTATTCGTTATGTTTTTAGCATGTGTATTTGCACCATTTATGGAAGAGTTATTATTTAGAGGTATATTTAGAAAAGTATTTAAGAATAAATGGTTATTTATAATATTATGTGGTGTTACTTTTGGAGCATTACATGTAATAGATGATTTTCAAAGTATAAAAGAATTATTATATATATTAGTATATAGTTCACTAGGAATATTCTTATCAAGTGTTTATTATAAAACTAATAATTTATTTACTAATATGTATTTTCATTTTATACAAAATACATTAGCTATACTAGCAATGTTTCTAATGTCTTTATTAGGAATATAAAAAAAACAAGAGTTTAATATAACTCTTGTTTTAATTTGTCTATATTATCATTCATAATTGAAATATAGTCTTTACCAGCATTTTTATCTTCAGTAGATATATTGTTTATTGGATCAATATATTGTATTTCTATATCACTATGAGCTTCTCTTAATGCTTTAGTAAAGGAATTTTCTTCTTCACCGACAAACATGTATATATATTTTATATTTCCACTATCAATTAAGTTATTAGCATCATTATATATTTTATCAGATATAGTTTTATCATCTAGAGAAGTAATATTTAAACCATATTTAGATAAGAATGTTAATTCATTATCTTGAACTATTATATCTTTATTAGAAGCATTTTCTGCCATCTCTTTTAATTCTACATCTAGATTAGAAATATTTATTTTTAATGCTTCATAGTTATCATCTATTTTTTTATCTAGATTTTCTGAAATAACATATTCTTTTAAACCTTCTTTAACGTTTCTTGCAACCATTAGTATATTTGAAGGATTAATCCATACTTCATCTTGTGAATATTTAACTTCTATTCTATTAGTAGAATCTATTATTTTTAATTTTTTATTATTATTAACCATAGTAACTATATAATCTTTTTCTTTACCAAGGCCATTATAAATAACTAAATCACTATTACCATAATCTTTTATTTGTTTGTTAGTTAATTTATAATCATATGGATTAATACCTTGTGGATACATATTATATATAGTAGCATAATTACCATATAATTCATTTGATACATATTCAATAGGATATATACTAGTATAAATATTAATATTTTCCATAGAGTCAGTAGTACATCCGCTTAATAAAAATATTCCTAATAATAAAATAATAAAACTAATTTTCTTTTTCATTTTTCCTCCTTAATGGTACTGGATCATAGATATTATCATGTTTCCATGGCACACATTTACTTATTCTTTTTATAGTTAAATAAGTTCCATAAAAGAATCCAAATCTTTCATAAGCTTCTTTAGAGTATTCTGAACAAGTTGGTATATATTTACAATTTTTATGAGAACTTAATGGTAAACTTTGGTAAACTTTAATTAAAAAAATCATTACCTTATTCATTTTACCACCAAGATAATTTTATCATAATCAAACTGTAAAGTAAATAAATTAAAATTTATTTTGAAATATATTGTATGGTATAATTTAGATAATAAGGAGAGATATTATGAATTGTAAAAATTGTAATAGTCCACTAGCAGAGGGAACAGTATTTTGCCCTAATTGTGGACAAAAATTAGAAGAAACAGTAACACCGGTTGTAACACCAACACCAATGGTTCCAGAACAACCAGTAGTAACTGAACCAGTTGTTCAACCAACTACAGTAGTAGAACAACCTGCAGAAGTTTTAGAAGTTGAGAATGAAGTTAATACTGCTGCTGCTACAGTTAATCAAACTGCACCAGTAATGCCAACTCCAGAGCCAACACCAATTCAACCAGCACCTGCCTATGTAAGTGCACCAGCACCTAGAAAGAGTAAAGCTCCATTAATAATAGGTTTAGTAATAGGAGGAGTAGTATTAATATTAGCTATTATAGCAATAATATTTAGAGCATATTTACCAATATTAAAAGATATCGTAAATAATGGTAATAATACTCCAACAGCAGAACCAACTCCTTCAAATAGTACTACACCAGCTGGATATAAAGATTTTTCTTGGACTTATGGAGACGTTGATAATGAAAGCTATACTATATCTATTCTATATAATAAAGGTATAGAAGATAATTTTAAGGTATATGGAAATACAACATATAAAGAACTTGCACAAGTACTTTATGATAATGTTCAATATAATGATACATATGGAGAAACACATTATATAAATAAGAAAATGCTCAATAAAGTAGCATCATTCTATTTTATTAATGCGGATGAGTATAAAAATTTTGGTTTATTAGATGATAAACAAACATTTGAAGTAACATGGTCTATTTTAGCAACATTAGCATTTGAATTTGATGAAGATTCATTTATGCCAGAGTCAGCATTATATGATGCAAATACAAATGATTATTATTTCTATGGACCACTTCAAGGACCAGATGAAAATGGATTACAAAATGTAGGTAATGCAGTTATTAATTTTGGTAATGGTCAAATGTTTAGTGGAGTAATGTGCGGTGATTATATTTATTGGAAATTTAATCCATCTAATCCAACTGTATTCTATTTAGGAACTGATATGGATGATTTAACTGCATATAATGTGCCAGGTTTTGAAACTATGGCTGGTTATATGAACGAAGCAATAGAAAAATTATATTAAGTCTTACATTGTAAGACTTTTTTTGATATAATTAAATTGGTGATTGTTATGGATATTATTACTAAATATAATATTGATTTAAATAATGAAATTATTAAAAGAGCATTTACTCATTCTAGTTATGTAAATGAAACTAAAAAGGGTGAAGACTATGAAAGATTAGAGTTTTTAGGAGATAAAATTCTAGACTTTTTAGTTAGTGAATATTTATATATAAATGATGACTATGATGAAGGAAAAATGACTAAATTAAGATCTAGTTATGTTTGTGAAAAAGCATTAGCTTGTTATTCAAATCAATTAGGATTACCTGAGTATTTAAGATTAGGTAAGGGAGAAGAACAAACTGGTGGAAGAACAAAAGAATCTATAGTAGCAGATATATTCGAATCTTTTTTAGCAGCAGTTTATCTTACTAAAGACTCTAAAACAGTAAAAGATATAGTTTATGAAGTAGTAATACCATATATAAAAGAAGAAAAAGATTTATTCTTACATGATTATAAGACAACTTTACAAGAAATAGTACAAACTGATAAAAAATCTACTTTATATGAAGTAACTGATGAAACAGGTCCATCTAATGAAAAAGTATTTACTTGTATAGTAAAAGTAGATGGAATAGTATTAGGAAAAGGTACTTCTACATCTAAGAAAGATGCAGAACAAGAAGCCGCTAAAGATGCATTAAGTAAATTGAAATAGGAGTATTTATGGAATTAATAGACATATATGATGTAGATGGTGCTCCAACTGGAAAAAAAGTACCAATTGATACACCAAAAGAAACATTAGAACCAGGAGAGTATATTGGAGTTTCCCAAGTTTTTATACAAAATAAAAGAGGAGAGTTTTTAATAGAAAGATCTGCTAAAAAAACAGGTTATCAATATCTTCCAGTAGGAGGACATATTATGGCTAGTGAAGACCCAATTAAAGCTGTAATAAGAGAAACTCGTGAAGAAATAGGTTTAGATTTAGATGAATCTGAACTATATAGTTTAAAAAATTTTAATAATGACTCTATAATTAGATTTGTATATTATATGAGGAAAAACCTTAATTTATCAGAATTACAATTACAACAAAGAGAAGTTAGTAGTGTATCTTATATGAGTGTAGATCATATAATGTATATGTCTGCGAATGGACTAATGGATCCTGCATATATGAATATAATGCCTGAAATGTTAAGGCGTATTGAACAAGTTAATAAGAAATTTAAATAGGAGAAATCCTATTTTTTTATTGTTTTATAAAGAAAAATATAGTATAATTTTATAATGTGAATAGTAGGTGTAAGATATGCATTTAAAGAAAATTAAAATGATAGGATTTAAATCATTTGTTAATCCAACTGAAATAGTTTTTGATGGTAATATAACTGGAGTAGTTGGACCAAATGGTTCTGGTAAAAGTAATATAGTTGATGCTATAAGATGGGTACTTGGAGAACAATCAATTAAATCACTTCGTGGTGAAGGATCTATGAGTGATGTAATATTCTCTGGTAGTAAAAGTAGAAGTGCATCATCTTTTGCAAGTGTATTACTTACTTTTGATAATACAGATAAATATTTAGCTTTAGACACCGAAGAGGTAACTATTAAAAGAACCGTATATAAGTCTGGTGAAAATGAATATGAAATTAATAACACAAAATGTAGATTAAAAGATATAACAGATTTATTTACTGATACAGGAGCTTCTAAAGAATCATTTAATATAATATCTCAAGGAGATATAGCTAATATTCTTTCTTCTAAACCAGAAGATAGAAGAGTTATTTTTGAAGATGCATCTGGTACTCTAAAATATAAAAAGAGAAAAGAAGAATCTTTAAGAAAACTAGCTAAAACAAATGATAATCTAGTTAGAATAAATGATATTATATTAGAAAATGAAACTAGAATTAATCCATTAAAAGAACAAAAAGAAAAAGCAGAAATATACCTAAAAGATAAAGCAGAGTTAGAAGAAAATGAAATAGCTTTAGTAGTACATGATATAGATGAATATAATGTTACTTATAAAGAAGCTAAATTAAAAATAGAAGAATTAAATGATAAGATAACTGAAATATTATCTAAAACATCTACTAATCAAGCAGTTATCGAAGAATTAAAGACTAAAGTAAATACTTTAAATGAAGATTTATATAATAAACAACAAGAATTAGTTAAAGTTAGTGCTAATGTAGAAAGATTATCTGGAGAAAAGACTTTAATTAGTGAAAGAAGTAAATATGATTCAGAAGATATGAAACTACATGATAATATTCTTTTATTAAAAGAACAATTATTACAAATTGAAAATGAATTAAAGACTATTAGTACTAATAAAGAAATAGATTCTAAAGATAATAAAGAATTAGCTACTAAGTTGGAAGAAATATCTAAAGAAATAGCTAAAGAAGAAGAAAATAAATCTAGATTAGTAGAAGATTCAAATAGATATATTAGAGATTTAACTGTATTAAAGTCTAAAAAAGAACAATTAGAAAATGATATAGAAAATAATTCTAATTTACCATTTGCAGTTAGAAGTATATTAGCTAATCCAAAATTAATTGGTATAGAGGGTGCTATTGGTAATTTGTTTGAAACAAGTGAAGAATATGTACTTGCTATAGATGCAGCACTTGGTGCTCAAAGTTCATATGTAGTTACAGTAAATGAAAATAATGCTAAAGATGCAGTAGAGTACTTAAAAGCAAATAATCTTGGTAGAGCAACATTCTATCCAATGAATGTTATTAAACCAAGAACTATTGATCCAGAATATTTAAATAAATTAAAATTTGATAATATTTATTTAGGAATAGCAATTGATTTAATTAATTGTGAAGATAAGTATAAAAATATAATGGCTAGTCTGCTTGGAAATGTAGTAGTTTGTAAAGACTTAGATGATGCTAATAAAGTATCTAAATCTATTAATAATAGATATAAAATAGTTACACTTGGCGGCGATATAGTTAATGCTGGAGGATCTATTACAGGTGGTTCATTAAAACTTAAAAATAGTGTTCTTAATATTAAATATGAACTTGAAGAAACTATTAAGAAAATAAGTGATTATGAAAATAATTTATCTATTACTGAAGATAAGATTAATATTAGTGATGAAAACTATACTAATTTAAGTAATCAAAGAAAAGATTTAATATTAGAAATAAATACTAAGAGTGGAATTCTAAGAGATAGAGATAACAAAGAAGAAGAATTATTACTTAGAAAGAACTCTATTGAATTAGAATTAAAGAATAATAGTGATAAAGTTAATAATGTTCTTGGTGATGAAGAAAATGAAATATTAAATAAATTTTATGAAGAAAAGAATAAGAAAGATAACTTAGAAATAGAAATAAATGAAATCATTAAGAAGATTAGTGATAAGAAAGATGAACTTTATAATTATGAAACTAATCTAAAGATTGAAAATGGTGATTATAATAAGCTTCAAGAAGAATTAAAGAAGAATGAAATTACTGTTTCTAAATTAGATGTTAGATTAGATAATCTATTAGAAATACTTTCTAATGATTATCAAATGACATATGAAAAAGCAAAAGAAAATTATGATTTAAATATGCCAGTTGAAGAAGCTAGAGTTCTTGTTACAAAACTTAGAAGAGAAATTAAATCTCTTGGTGAAGTTAATGTAGCTGCTATTGAAGAATATAAACAAGTTAGTGAAAGATATGAATTCTTAATAAAACAAAAAGATGATTTATTAAGAGCTAAAGATATGCTTCTTGATATTATTAAGCAAATGGATGATGTTATGAAAGATAAATTTGCTGAGACATTTAAGAAAGTTGAAGAAGAATTTAAGAAAACATTTAGAACATTATTTGGTGGTGGAGAAGCTGAACTTAAGCTTACTGAACCAAGTAATATCTTAGAAACAGGTATTGATATAGTAGCAACACCTCCTGGAAAGAAATTAAAACATATTTCATTACTTTCTGGAGGAGAAAAGACATTAACTGCAATATCATTACTATTTGCAATACTTAATGTTAGACCAGTTCCATTCTGTGTATTAGATGAGGTTGAAGCTGCTCTAGATGAAGTAAATGTTGATAATTTTGGTAAGTATTTATCTTCTTATAAAGATAAGACTGAATTTATAGTTATTACACATAAGAAGAAGACTATGGAATATGCAGATACACTTTATGGTGTTACTATGCAAGAATCTGGTGTATCTAAATTAGTTAGTGTAAAATTACAAGATTTAAAATAATACTTGTAATTTAAATAAAATATATTATAATAAGTGGAAAGAAAAGAGGTATAATATGGGTAAAGTATACGTTTTTGGTCATCAAAGACCTGATACAGATGCAGTAACTGCTGCTATTACATTATCATATTTAGAAAATGAATTAGGTATGGATTGTGAACCAAGAGTACTTGGTGGAATCAATGATGAAACTAAATATGTATTAGATTATTTTAAAGTAAAAGAACCTAAATATTTAAATGATGTTAGATTACAATTAAAGGATATTAAGTATCATAAAAATATGATGCTTAATGGTAATTCTACTATTAAAGATACATATGATTATTTAGTAGATAATGGTATTACAGGATTACCAATAGTAGATGATGATAATAAATATTTAGGAATAGTTACTTTAAAAGATTTAGCTAGAGAAATAATTAGTGGTAATTTTAATAAATTAGATACTAGTTATGATAATATTTTAACTACTCTAGAAGGAGAAAAAATTGTTAAAATAGATAAAGATATTAAAGGAGATTTATTAGTAGCTTCTTATAATAAAGAAACATTTAAAAATGATGTTGAATTAACACCAGATAATATCCTTTTAGTAGGAGATAGACATACTATTCATGAATATGCAATTAATAGTAAAATTAAATTATTAATTGTTACTGGTAATAAAGAAATTACTAAAGAAAATATAGAACTTGCTAAAAAGAATGGAGTTAATATTATTAGAACTGGTTTAGATACATTTAGTGCATCTAAATTAATAGGTTTATCTAATAAAGTTAAAAATATTCTTCATAGAGAATCTATTACATTTAAAGAAAGTGATTTCTATGATGACTTCGTTGAAGAAACTAAGAAATTAAAACACAACAATTATCCAATTGTTAATTCAGCTGATAAATGTTTAGGTTTAATAAGAGTTACTGATATAGTAGAAAAGAATAATAAGAAAGTATTATTAGTAGATCACCAAGAAGCAGAACAAAGTGCTCCTGGACTTGAAGAAGCAGAAATAGTAGGTATAGTAGACCATCATAAGATAGGTAATATTTCTACTAAATCTCCAATTAACTTTAGAAATATGGCTGTTGGATCATCTAATACTATTATTTATCAATTATATAAAGAAAATGGTATTAAAGTACCTAATGATATAGCAGGTTTAATGATATCAGGTATACTTTCTGATACATTAATACTTCAAAGTCCTACAACTACTGATTTAGATAGAGAAACAGTAAAAGAACTTGCTAAATTATTAAAAATAGATTATGAAAAATATGCATTAGAAATGTTTAAAGCAGGTACTTCTCTTAAAGGTAAATCTTATGATGAAGTTATTAATACAGATCTTAAGATCTTTACTTCAGGAGATACTAAATTTGCTATTGCTCAAGTATTCACTCTTGATGCAGATGAAATTAGAAAAGATATTGATAATTATATTAAAGCACTTGAAGAAAATAACTCTAAGCTTGGTTGTGAATTTACAATGCTTGCATTCACTGATGTAATTCAAAATGGATCATATGTTATCTATACAGAAAAAGCTAAAAACATATTAGCATCTGGATTTAAGATAACTAATTTTGAACAAATGACTTATATTGATGGATTAGCATCTAGAAAGAAACAAAT
>CAMYZX010000019.1 GCA_947304025.1 uncultured Bacillota bacterium | reverse complement strand
ATAACAATACCATTTTCTGATAATAATTCTCTATCTTTTAAAACTAATTCTCCAATATCCTTAGATGAATTACCATCTATTAAGATATCATTTATTTTAACTTTTTCTGTTTCTTCAACTAATTTACCATTTTCAAAAGTAGCTACTTCTCCATTTAATTTAAGTATTATATTTTCTTTAGGTATACCCATATCATAAGCAACATCTGCATTAGCAACCATATGTCTATATTCAGCCATAACAGGCATATAATACTTAGGTTTCATTAAATTAAGCATTAACATTATATCTTCACTTGATGCATGGTTAAGTAAATGTTTTTTAGGGTCTAAACTAATAGTTTTAGCACCCATTTTAGCTATTTCATCACTTAATCTAACTGCAATCATTTCATTAGTAGTAGATACTGGATCTAAATAGAATACTGTATCTGTAGGTAATATCTTAATATATTTATCATAACCATTAACTATTCTTTCTAGGTTAACAAATGGTTTTTCATTTTCATTAGACACAAGAATAACTGCATCCTTATCTTCAATATTATTTAATGAACCAATCTTTTCTTTATCAAATTTAACATATCCATTATCTATAACATAATTAATTAATTCTTGTAACATCTTACCCATTATTACTACTCTTCTTTGAGTTTGCTCTATTTCAGTTAATAACTCTTGAAGTCTACTAATATGTGCTGAGAATACAGTTATAATAACTCTACCTTCATTATGTTCAAGTATTTCGTTAACAGTATCGGATATTCTATTATTTGGAACAGTATATCCTTGTTTATCAGCATATTCACTTTCAGATAATAAACATAATACTTTTTGTTTACCTACATATGCTAATTTACCAATATCTGTTTCATATGATCCATTCATAGATGAATCGAATACATAGTTACCTGTATAAACAATAGCACCATCTGGTGTATTTAATACATATCCAACATTATCAGGTATAGAGTGTGTTAATCTTACTGGAAATACACTGCATTTACCAAAATCAATTTTCTTATATGCATCTATTTCATGAAGATTATTAAACTCTATTCCTTGATCTTCTAATCTTCTTCTTATTACATCACATGTAAATTTTAATGAATATATAGGAATATCTTTTAATTCTTTTACTATATCAGGTATAGCTCCCATACTCTTATTATGTCCATGTGTAATAAAAATACCTTTTATTCTTTCTATATTTTCTTTTAAAAATGTGAAGTCTGGAATAATATAATCTATTCCAAGCATCTTTTCATTAGCGTACTTTAATCCCGCATCAAAGATAAATAGATCATTGTCTACATCAACTGCGTACATATTTTTTCCGTTCTCATTAAGTCCGCCTAAACTAAAAATTTTAATTTTACTCATAATTTCTCCTTTCATAAAAAAGTTTTAAAAGAATTAAGTAAACATATTATATCAAAAAAACTAAAAAATTAAAAGTTTTTAGAAAAATAAAAAAAGAAGTGTACACTTCTTTTTAATTACCAAAAGCATCCATTATCTTTTTATGTATTTCAGGTTCACAATAATCTATAGCATTCATAGCTTCTTCTAAAGCCTTCTTATACTCACCATCTCTAAATAATTTTTCTGCTTGATTAAGTCCTACATTTACTTGTTCTTTAAGACTTCTATATCTATTGCCATAAACTATTGTTTCTTCAGCCATCATTACATATTTTAATAGATCATTAGTAGTATTAAATACTTTAAATGCTAAATCTCTGGCAGTATCTACTCTTATATTTAAAGTATCTATGTTAATAGGTTTTTTATTTAATTCTTTATTAATTTCTTTAATAGCTTCTTTAGCATCATCTAATTCTACATAGTAATTAGTAGGTATTACAGGAATATTATATAATCTAATTCTATTTTTAGCCTTTTTAATTAGATCATTAATAGAATCTAATTGTTCTCTAGCCCTAGCTTCATCTTCCTTCATATTACCTATGTTTTGTACATCATAATCAAGACTTTCATCTATCTTAGATAATTTAATAATTAGATAATCTAATTCTTTACAAAGTTTACTATAAGGGAAAGAATGATTAATACTGCAATCTTTTAATTCTTTATAGCTAACTTTAATACTATCTACTTCTTTATCTATTATTTCTATTCTCTTAACATCTTCTTCAGATAAAGAATAATTATCTTTAAAATCTTTCATTTGTGATGTTAAACCATTAACTATTTTATTAGTTCTAGCTAATTTATAATCAAATGATTTCATATCATCTTCAAATTTAATTCTAGCAGCTTTTTCTTTTTCAAAATCATTATATAAAGAATCAAAATAACTAATAATAGTCTTTAATTCAAATACTACATCTTCTAAATTTAATACTTTAACTCTATCTAAAATATCATTTAATTTTTTATTAGTTTCAGCAATATTATAATCTACATTTAAATAATCTAATTGATACATTTCTCTAGTCATTTCTATATATATTTGAGATATATCTTCAATCTTACTAGGAATTAATTCATGACACATAATTAGTACTGCTGGAACTTCTTTAATAACATATGAAATGTGTTCAACCATTTCATCTATTCCTTTAACAATATAATTTATTTCATCATAGTCTTTCTTTTCCATTACAACTTCAAATTCAGAGAATCTCTTCTCTATATTTTCAAATTGTAATTCAATAGCTTCAGTTACTTCTCCATAAGAAGTCTTATCTCTTTCAAATTCAGATTTAATAACTCTGTAATCTGATTTAAGTTTAACTATTCTTTCTCTATTTCTTTCTTCAGATAAAGTAACTTCTTTTATTTCTCCAAGAAGTTTATTAGTTTTTTCATTTAATTTATATATTTTTAATTCTACTTCTGCAAGTAATGGTCTTAATGCTTTATAATTCTTCTTTTCTATATAACCATCTGCTTTTAAAAGCATATCAGTTACTTTAGGTATATCTTCATTACGAATATTATCAAATTTATTTTGCCATTCATCGAATCTAACCTTAGTTTTATCATCTTTAACTAAACTCTCTGCTTTAGATAATTCATTAAGAATTGGAGTACTTAAAACTAAGTTCTTGTCTCTCTCTAATTTTTCTATTTTATTAGTTAAGGCTTTCTTTAATTTAATATTTTTAATAATCAATATAACAATAGCGATAATTATAACTACAATATAAACTGAAATAATTATTAATTTATCCATATAACACCTCTATTATTATTAATAATACCACATTTTGACATAATATTCGATAATAATAGTAAATTTTTTTAAAATTCCTTTATCTATAACAAAAAATACCTTGACTAATACTCTTTTTTATTATATATTATTACTGCAAACATTTTGTAGTCGTTTATTTGATTTGTGATGTGTTATTATACGCTTAGTGTTACAAGTACTATGCCTTTAAACTACACATAGAAAAGTATTAAAAATAACACCCTATGGATTAAATAAATATACTAAAGTTTGAAATATAGTAAAGGAGGAAATGTGTATGTCAAGATATACTGGATCAGCTTATAAGAAATCAAGAAGAGTTGGTTTTTCTACATTAGAAAGTGGAAAAGATTTAGCTAAAAGACCTTATAGACCAGGACAACATGGTCAAGATAGAAAAGCTAAACCATCTAACTATGCAGAACAATTAAATGAAAAACAAAAAGTTAAATTCACTTATGGTTTAACTGAAAAACAATTCCATCAATTATTCTTAAAAGCTGGAAAACTTGAAGGTATTCATGGTGAAAACTTCTTAAAACTTCTTGAAAGTAGATTAGATAATGTTGCATATAGAATGGGATTATCTAAAACTAGAAGAGGAGCTAGACAAGTTGTTAACCATGGTCATATCTTAGTAAATGGTAAAAAAGTTAATATACCTTCATATCTAGTTCAACCTGGTGATGTAATTTCTGTTAAAGAAGCATCAAAAGAACATAAAGCTATTAAAGAAAGTTTAGAAGCTATCAATAATACTGTTGCTTATGTTAATTTTGATAAAGCTAAAATGGAAGGAACTTTCGTAAGATATCCTGAAAGAAGCGAATTAAGTGCAGAAATTAATGAACCACTTATCGTTGAATATTATAGTAGATAATAAAAAGAACTCAATTGAGTTCTTTTTTTAATATCCTACTCCCGGAGTAATTGTTCCATCATTATATGAATCAGTTACTGTTCCAGTTCTAAATCCTATACCATCGAAGTATTGTGTAGCATAACTTGAAATTATATTACCACTATTATGACTTCCTGATATATCTCCACAATGACCACATAAACCTCCGATATTAACTTCATTAGTTTTAGCAGTTATTATTATATCTCCTGTATTATAGGAATCTATAATTGTTGCTCCTGCAGTATCTGTGGCTGAGGTAATAGTCAAATTATTTCCTTTTCCTACAAGTCCACCTACTGGATCACCGTAATGAAGTGACCCATCAGATAATTCACTAAACGCATCAACAAATCCCCATACAGTTATTGTTCCTTCGTTATAACTATTTCTGATAGTACCTTTTGATAATCCAATTAGACCTCCAGTTGTTCTATATCCAGTATATATATCTCCTGAATTATGACTATCTTGTATAGTAATATTATCTCCAACAGAATTCGGTCCATTATTATTTCCTACTAGTCCACCGGTATCATAATTAAGTCCTGCAAGTGTACCTGTATTATAGGAATCTTTGATTAAAACAGTGCCACGATAAGAATATGTTTTTCCTACAAGTCCACCCATATCAAAAGTACAATTCATTCTTCTTAAATCATTTGCTTCTTCAACTGTTACACCATCAGCATATGAATCTAAATATGTTGTTGTTAAATTTCCAGAATTATAACAGTTATCTATAACTAAACCATTTTGTGCTGATAGGTTTCCACCTAACCCACCAACTTCATGAATTCCAGAATATTGAGAAAAATTTCCTGTATTATGCGAATTCTTAATTTCTAATTTATCTACGCTCGCTGCTCCAATAATTCCACCAATAGTGGTATCTTGCCATACAACTTGATAATTTCCTGTATTAACAGCATTATCAAACAAGACATTTGCACCAGGGCCATTGCTTGTATATGTACCAAGTACTGTGTCTACTATTCCACCACTTTTAGTAAAAGTTCCGTTATTTGTAACATTTCTAAAGACTACATTTGGTTCTTGAGAAAAGTTAACATTTTCAACTGTTCTTATTACACCTCCAGAAACAGGAGATACATTATTTGTACAGTTCTCTATTAATAATCCATCACTATTATCAATACCATCAAACTTATCAATTATTCCTCCGCCTGCTCTACCTGGATCTGCAAATTTACCATAGGTTGTAATATTATCGACAGTAAGTTTCCCCTTAGCAATTCCTATTAATGAGCTAGCACTATATTGTGTAACATTAATATAAACATCAGATAATGTTAAATTTTTAATAGTTGCATAATATGTATATCCAAATAATCCTTTTGGAGAATCACTATTCATACTAAAATTTTCTAAATATACACCACTTATTGTATGATTATCACCATCATAAGTTCCTCCAAAATAATAATCCCAAGCATAATTTCCTATTGAAGTCCAATAGTGAATTCCTGTCCAATCATCAGCATCAGCACTTTCTATAAGATTATCATTTAATTTTATATTTCTAATTTGTTTTATAAATTGTCCTTCATATGTTTCACCATTATTTACCGATTTTGCGAAGCATCCTAATTGCTCAGCAGTTTTAATCGTATATGGATCTGATTCAGTACCAGAGCCTCCTTCGAATATATATTCTGGATATAAATCTTCATAGGCAGACAGCTCACATCTTCCATCCCATGTTTCAATCATATCGATTGTTTCATTTACTGTTACTACTAATTCCTGTTTTTTAGTAATTGGATTTACTATTGCACCAAGTAAATTATCTAATCCAAATACTGAAGCTAGTACTGTAAACGATAAACTAAGTGTTATTACCCCAGTTATTACACCTGCAGTCACTTTCTTTGTATTAGTATTTAATTTTTTGAACATTACTGCATATATACCAAGTCCACTTACTACAAATAATAATGTTATTAAGATAATATTATCCATTGTTTTTGGATTTGATGGATTTACTGGTGTTGGTGTTGGCTCTGGATTAGGTGTTGGATCATCAGGTGTTGGATCATCAGGTATTACTGGCTCCACCTTTTTTTCACAGATCTTCTTTGTTTCATTATAAATCTCATCATCTTCACAAGTTACAGGAACTTCTGGTGTTACACAAATTCCAAACTCATTTCTTTCTTGTCCCTCAGGGCATAAACACATACTTTCATCATCAGATAGTATTTCTCCTTCAGGGCATGATCCTTCATCATAATTATAAGTAATCTTTATTGTTGATGAACTTGTACCATTAGTTGCTCCTTGTAATACTTTAGCTGTTATTGTTACCGTATTTGTGTCATTACCGTTTATAGCTAGACCACCTTCAGGTAAACTATGTGTATATTTAATTTTATTGTTAGTAGATGTTACTCCTATACTTCTTAAAGTACCTGCTCTATTACCACTATTTGAAATAGTTATATCAAAGCTTACTTCATCTCCTACATTTTGGAATAGAGCATCTAACGTTTTATTAGTTACATCTATATTTGTTATAGATCCTATTGTTCCATTATTTCCTTTGTCCTCAATATTTGTTACATCTACATTAAATGTTAATGCTTTAACATTAAATATAAATAAAAACATTCCTATAAATAATAATATCTTTTTCATATATATTCTCCTACTATACTGATTATAACACACAAATTAAAAAAAGTATCTAAATGATACTTTTTATTTCCATAAATCTTTTGGATATTCTCCCTGTTCAATTAAATCATTTATTGCTTTCCTAACACTATCTAAATCTTCTCTATATGTAATACCATACCAAGAAGCATTAGTATTAAGTACTTTTACTTCTTTACCTTCTTCAATTGCTCTTTCCATTTCTATAGGTATTAAGAATTCACAAGATTCTAAATTGTTTTCATTTTCTTTAAAGAATGTATTCATTCTTCTTTCTATAAAAGGAAATATAGATAAATCAAAAGTAAGCATATTCATAGATACTAAATCATCTTTAGCCACTTCAAATTCATTACCTGTTTCTAAAGCTTTAGCTATTATCCTATCACCTTGATATTCAAGTTTACTTTCAGTAATGGAAATTAAATTTCCATCTTTAGCTTTTACTACTCCTCTTTTAACTGTTCCATTCTTAGTCATAGTATTTTCTGCTTTATAACAAATAGTAGCATATTTATTTTTTCTATCACCTTGAAGAAATTCTTTAGCAACAAAATATGACTCTCTACCGTAAAAATCATCAGCATTTATAACAAGAAAATCTCCATGGATTTTATCTTTAGCTTCATATATTGCTTGCGCAGTTCCCCATGGTTTAACTCTTGTTTCTGGTATTTCAACAAATGAAGGAATATCTTCCATTTTTTGGAAAACATATTCAACTTGCATATGTGGTTCTACTCTTTTACCGATAGTTTCTTTAAACGCATCATAGTTTTCTTCTTTAATAATAAATACTACCTTATCAAAACCTGCTTTTTTTGCATCATATATTGAATAATCAATGATAAATTCACCGTTTGGTCCAACTGGTTCAATTTGTTTTAATCCACCGAATCTACTGCCCATTCCTGCAGCCATTATTAATAATTCCATATTCCTCCTAATTATATAGTTTTAAAGGATATTCGCCTTTTTTAATAGAATCCTCTATATAAGTTTTTAATGAATCTAAATCTTCTCTAAATGTTACACCTTTCCATATAGCAGTACTTTCTACTACTTCACAAGTTATATCTTTACTCTTAACATGATCAGATACAAATGTAGGAAGGAAGAATTCATCCTCAAGTAAGTTATTAGATTGTTTTAAAAATTCATAAAAATCTTTTTCTAAATAATTAAATACATTTGGATAAAATGCAAATAAATTAACAGATACTGGAGTATCAAAATCAGTATAATATGGTTCATCACCATTAAGTGGTTCTACATATATACCTTTTTCTGTATTATTACATTTAGATTCATTTATAGATTTTAAGAATCCATCAGATAATTCACATACTCCTCTTTTAACTGTTCCATTTTTAGTTAAAGTATTACCTAATTTAAAAGTAATTACACCATAATTATTTTGATTAGTATTAGTTTTTAAGAATCTTATTGCACTTAAATATGCATCATAACCACAGAAATCATCTGCATTAATTATAAAGAATGGTTCATTAATCTTTTCTTTTGCACATAATACTGCATGTCCTGTACCTAAAGGTTTTACTCTTTCTTCTGGCATATTTATGTCTTCTGGTACATTGCCAAAATCTTGGAATACATATTCTACATCTATTTGTCCTTCAATACGTTTTCCTACAGTTTCTTTAAAAATTTCTAAATTTTCTTCTTTAATGATAAATACTACTTTATCAAATCCTGCTTTTTTAGCATCATATATTGAATAATCGATGATGAATTCACCGTTTGGTCCAACTGGTTCAATTTGTTTTAATCCACCGAATCTACTGCCCATTCCTGCAGCCATAATTAATAATGTCATACTATCACCTTCTTTATAGCTTTATGATTCTTTAATAATTTTTTAACTCCTGCTTTAGAAAAAGCAATAGTCGCTATAGATCCATCTATATCCATAACAACACCTTTTCCATATTTATCATGTTCTATTAAATCTCCAGCTTTTATATCATTATCTACAATCATATCTTCTCTATTTATTTTCTTAGAGAATATTGGTTCTTTCTTTTCTTGATCAAGAAGATCATCACCTATTTCAGAAATAAATCTACTTGGTACATTAGATGATACTTTACCATAAAGAAGTCTACTTCTTGCATTAACAATATATAGTTTCTTTCTAGCTCTAGTTATAGCAACATAGCATAGTCTTCTTTCTTCCTCAAGTTCATCTTCAGAATTCATTGAGTTTAGATGTGGAAAAAGACCTTCTTCTACTCCTATTACAAATACATAGTCAAATTCTAGTCCTTTAACCGCATGCATAGTCATTAGAGTAACTTTATCTTGTCCATCTTCTTGTTTCTCAGAAGCATCAGTAACTAAGCTTATTTCATCAAGGAAATCACCTAAAGAAGCTATTCCATCTACTTCTTCAACTGTTCTAGTAATAGATTTAAATTCCTCTAAGTTTTCTAGTCTTATATCTGCTTCAAGAGTTCTTTCACTCTTTAATTCAGGTCTAATGCCAGTTTTATCTAATACTAAATCTATGAATTCAGTCAAAGACATCTTTTCAGATTCTTTCTTTAGTTCTTCAATTATATTTTTGAATTCTAATTCTTTACCAGACTCAATTGCATCATATAAACAAGTTCCATTGTTATTTGCTGCAATTGTTAATTCCTCTATTGTCTTAGAGCCTATTCCTCTTTTTGGATAATTAATAACTCTAAGTAAGGATACATCATCTTTTTCATTGTGGATAAGTTTTAAATAACTAAGTAAGTCTTTAATCTCTTTTCTTTGATAGAATGCAAATGATCCTACTATTCTATAAGAGATATTATTTTCTAAGAAAGCATCTTCAATACCTCTACTTTGTGCATTTGCTCTGTAAAGAACACATATATCATTAGGATTAACTCCATCATCAAGTAATTTTCTAATTTCTTTTATTACATAGAAAGATTCATCTCTTTCATCAAATGCTTTATAGTAAGTAATCTTACTACCATCTTCATTTTCTGTCCAAAGATTCTTTTCTTTTCTAAGTTTATTATTCTTAATGACATTGTTTGCTGCTTTTAATATAGTTTTAGTAGATCTATAATTTTCATCTAGTATAACTACTTTAGCATCTTCATAATCTTTTTCAAAGTTAAGAATATTCTTATAATCAGCACCTCTCCAAGTAAATATAGCTTGGTCATTATCTCCTACTACAGTAATATTTTTATATTTAGCACTAATTAATTTACTTAATATATATTGAGGTTTATTTGTATCTTGATACTCATCTATAAATACATATTTATATTGTTCTTGATACTTTTCCATTACTTCCTTATGTTCATTAAATAGTTTTAAAGGAAGTATTAATAAATCATCAAAATCTATAGCATTACTTCTTTTTAATTCTTTTTCATATTCTTCATATACTTTTAATACTACTTCATCATAATCGTTATAAACAAATTTCTTAAATTCTTCTACTCCAACCATTTCATTCTTATTAGAAGATATTGAAGATTTAATAGCTCTATAATTATATTTAGTAGAATCTATATCATAATCTTTCATTATTTTTTTAATAACTGTTTCTGAATCAGATGCATCAAGTATTGTGAAATTTGATTCATAACCAAGAAGGTCATAATTCTCTTTTAATATCTTTAATCCAAATGAATGGAATGTAGATATTTGTATAAGAAAAGCTTCTCTACCTATTAGAGAAAATATTCTATCTTTCATCTCTTTAGCAGCTTTATTAGTAAATGTTATAGCCAATATATTTTTAGGTGATACATCTCTTTCTTCAAGTAGATATGCCACCTTTGTAGTTAAGACTTTTGTTTTACCAGACCCAGCCCCAGCTAGAACTAACATTGGTCCGTCTAAGGCTTTAATTGCTTCAATTTGTCTATCATTTAATCCGTATAATTCCATCATTATCACCCTATAATTATTATATCAAAAAAAGTCTATTAAAATAGACTTTTAGTAGAAAAAAATTAACTTTTGTGATATTATATAGTTGTAGGAGCATTTAGTTTATCTAAATGTCTACCTGTATTTTGGTGAGACATTTAATTCTTATGAATTAAGTGTCATTTTTTTATTACTAGGATTAATATAATCGAAAGTGATAAAATGATAATAAGATATTTAAGCACTTCTATAAAGAAAGTCTTAATTTTCATTATATCAAACCTCCTTTCTTTGAAAGAAGGTAGACACTAGATAGCTAAACACTCCATATATTATATTCTCGAAAAAAATGTAAATTCCCTATTTTTTTAACAAAAATCATGAATAAAAGATCATTTTTTATGATATTATATAAATGAGGAGCAATAAATACTCCTTTCTAGAAAAAGAGGATGACACTTAAGTTTTCATTCTTTAATTAGAATGAATAAAAAAAGACTCATTTTGAGTCTTTTTTATTTGTTTAAATAATTAATTGCATCAAGTGCAGCAATTGTTCCATCTGCTACTGCAATTGTGATTTGAGCATATTTCTTAGTTCTTGAATCTCCTG
>CAMYZX010000018.1 GCA_947304025.1 uncultured Bacillota bacterium | reverse complement strand
TTGGAGAATTAGTTTTAAAAGATAGAGAATTATTATCAGAAAATGGTATTGTTATAGTATGTGCTACTTTAAGTAAAAAGACTAAAGCTATATTAGCAGGACCAGAAATAATATCTAGAGGATTTATATATGTTAAAGAAAGTGCAGAATTTATTGATCAAATAAAAGATATTTCTTTAAAAATCATTAATTCTAATATAACTACTAATTTTGTAGATTTTAATAAGATTAAAGAAGATATTAGAAATGTATTAGGTAAATTCTTATATGAAGAAACAGAATGTAAACCTATGATAATAACTATTATTAATGAGATAGAAAAATAGGAGTTAATTATGAAGAATGAAGAAAAAGCAGTTGTTACAGATTTATCTCAAATAATAAAAGAAGAAGAGAATAAGCCATATCTAGATTTTGCAAAATTAATTATAGAAGAAATAAAACAAGGTAAAACAAAAGATGAAATTCTTCAAAGGATTTTAAACGCCAGAGGTGGACTTGAAGCAGATCAAAGGGAAATGAAATATTTCACAGATATGGTTGATATAGTTTATGAATGGTATTCTAAAAATTCAGGAAACGAATTTCAAACTGCAGTTAGAGAATTGTTAACAAGTATGGAAGAAAATCAAAAATATCTATATAAAGGAAAAGATGGAAAAGATTATGCAACAAGAACTGAACTTGAAGCAGCTAATGAAATGTATAGAAAAAACCAAAATAGACTTAGATAATAATAAAACAACGAAGATAAAATTCGTTGTTTTATTATGCCTATATCTTGAAAAAAAGTCCAAAATATGGTAATATATTCGTTGAAAGGTTTAGAGGTGAAAATATGTTAGTACCAATTCTAATTGCGGTAGGTGTAATAATTTTATTAATTATTGGATTTATCGTAACAAATTATAATGCTTTAATTCAATTAAGAAATAAAGTAAGAGATCAATTTAGTCAAATTGATGTACAACTTAAGAAGAGAGCAGATTTAATACCAAACTTAGTAGAAACTATTAAAGGTTATACTAAACATGAGAAAGGAACTTTAGAAGACGTTATTAAAGCTAGAAATACTTATTTAACTGCTAATACTGTTGAAGAAAAAGGTAAAGCAGATAAAGAAATGACTTCAGCTTTAAATAAATTATTTGCTTTAGCTGAAAGTTATCCAGATTTAAAAGCTAATGAAAACTTCTTAGATTTACAAGCTCAATTAAAAGAATGTGAAGAAAAGATTAGTTATGCTAGACAATTCTATAACGATTCAGTACTTGCTTATAACAATAAATGTGAAATGGTTCCAAGTAATATAGTTGCTGGATTATTCCATTTTGAAAAAGAAAAATTCTTCGAAGCATCTGAAGAAGATAGAAAAAATGTTAAAGTAGAATTTTAATTTATAGGATTACTTAGTAATCCTTTTTTTAAGACTAAGGAGGATATATGAAACATATAAAGAAAATAGTATTATTTTTACTATTACTTATTCCATTTGTAACAGTACGTGCAAATACTATTTCTAATATTAATATGGATATCTATGTAGATAAAAATGGTGATGCTACTATTACAGAAACTTGGGTAGCAGATACTAATCAAGGAACTGAAGGATATCATCCATATTATAATTTAGGCAATTCAACAATTGAATTAATTAGTGCTTCAATGGATGGAAAGCCATATACTATTTTAGATCACTGGAATATAGATTGGAATCTTAGTTCAAAAGCATATAAAGCTGGTATTTATAAAACAGGTGATGAAGTAGATGTATGCTATGGTTTAACATATCATGGAGCACATACTTATGAAATAAAATATAAGATAACTAAATTTGTTAAAAACTTAGAAGATGCTGATATGATTTATTGGCAATTATTCCCATATGATTTTAGTGCACAACCAAATAATGTTAGTATTAAGATCTATAGTGATTTTAAATATGAAGATACATTAGATGTTTGGGGATATGGTAAAAAAGGTGCACCATGTTATGTATATGATGGTGTTATTGTAATGACATCAGATAATCAAACAGTTAAGAAAAGTGAATATTTAACTATATTAGTTAAATTCCCTAAAGATACATTTGAGAAAAATGATGAATTATACTATAATTTCGATTATTATTTTGAACAAGCTGAAGAAGGCGCAAGCAAATATAAAGATAATAAAGTAATTGAAGTTATAGGTACAATTATTATGATGCTATTTGCATTTGCACCATCATTCTTAATAATTTTATTATCTGCTATTTTTGGTAAGAAAGCAGGAGATAATTATTATAATAAATGTATATTTGGTGCTGCTGGAAACAAAGTTAGAAAAGATGTTCCTAACTTTAGAGAAATACCATGTAACAAAGATATTGTTAGAGCATATTGGGTAGCATATCATTATGGTTTAGATAAGAAGAAAGAAAACTTCTTAGGAGCAGTACTTCTTAAATGGATTAAAAATGATAATGTTAGAGTAGAAAAAATAGATAAAAAAGGTGTTTTCACTACTAAGAGTGAAGCTAATATTATATTTAATAAAGTTCCTAATTCAAACGAAATGGAAGATAAATTATATAATTGGATGGTTACTGCTAGTAAAGATGGAAAACTAGAAAAAGATGAATTCTCAAAATGGTGTAAAGATAATTATTCTAAGATTCTTAATTGGTTTAAAGATGTATTGGAATATGAGAGTAAAATGTTAGTTAATGAAGGTAAAGCAGAAACAACTACAGTAACTGGATTCTTATCAAGTACTACTAAATATAAAATAGATGATTCTATGATGGAAGAAGCAGAACAAATGGCAGGATTAAAGAACTTCTTTAAAGAATTTACTAAGATTGATGAAAAAGAACCAATTGAAGTAAAACTTTGGGATGAATATTTAATGTATGCTCAAATATTTGGTATGGCTGATGAAGTAGCAGAACAATTTAAGAAATTATATCCAGAAGTAATTGAAGCTATGAATACTCAAAACTTTGATTATGGAGATTTAGTATTTATTAGAACTTTAAGTAATACTGGTATATCTACTGCTGCTGCAAAATCTGCTGCAGTTGCAAGAGCTAGTTCATACTCTGGCGGTGGAGGAGGATTCTCTTCTGGCGGCGGAGGAGGCGGTTCCTTCGGTGGCGGCGGAGGCGGAGGCGGATTCCGTTAATGCTAAAGAAGCAACAAGATATTATTGCTAAAATAAATAATTCTAAAGAAATAAAAAGATTTAAAGAATTAGAAAAATCTATTAAAAATAATAAAGAATATAATTCTTTAATGAATGAATTCAATAAAATAGAAAATCCTTCTAATGAAGAAATAATAGAATTAAGAAAAAAATTATTTAAAATAGATGGAGTAAAAGAATATTTAGATTTAGAAAAAGAGATAAGATTATTTTCTAAAAAAACTAGTAGTATTATTTCATCAATTGTAGATAATGAACACTGTGAAAAGTAATTATTTAAATAATTACTTTTTTTATGCTATAATTATACTAGGTGAATAATATGAATAAAGTATATATATTCTTTGATAATTATAAATATAAATTAGTAACAATGAATATTGCATCTAAACTAATATCAATAGATGAAAAAATTATTCATATTACTGATGATGATATATATAGATTTAAAGAAATATTAAATGGACTAAAAGAAACTAAAAAAGGTATTATGATTGATCCTATTAGATTTACTATTAATTTTGAAAATGGTGATTCTTTCTCAGGTAATTCCAATACAAATAAGAACTTTAATCTATTAAATGATTGGCTAGGTGATATCAATGGTCGATGATTATATTAGAACATTTGATTTTGATGCTATAGAAAGAAATAAAAAACAAATAATAGAGTCATTTGTTTCAGTATATGGTGAAGATAGAAGAGCAGAAATAGAAGAAAAAATATCTAAAGTAGAAATAATTCCTTATATGTCTATTGAATCTGTAGAAAATACAATCAAGACTATAAAACAAGAAAAGAGTACTGCAATAGTAGAAAAATTAAAAGAAACAGTTGATCCTAAATTAGCAAAAGAATTATTTAGTTTACTTGATTTTAATAGTTCTACAATTCTTGAGTATTATGATTTTGTTGATAAAGTAAAGGAAACTGGTGATAGAAATATTCGTATACCATTTAATCTAGTATCAATTGATCTTGGAATAAGTGCAGATGCTGTTTTAGATAATAATCCAACTGAAATGATGAAGATTATGGATGGACTTAGACCAGTTGTAATGGGATTACGTAAAGAATATGGCGAGACCTTAGGTAGAATAAAAGATAAACAAGAAATGGTAGATAATGCAAAATCAAAAGAAAATGAATTAAGAGATAAATATGTATTTGAATTAGCAACAAAATATAAAGACTATTTAGGTGATGAATATGATAAAATAGTTGAGGCCCATAGTAATGGCAAATTAAGATTTGCCCGTCACCCAAAACTAGATACATTAGTAGGATTAAGTTTTTCTTCTTTTCCAGAAATTGATTTTTTTGATGAGAAGTCAGAAGATGAATTAAAAAAACTAAACGATAGTTTTGTTAAACATAAAAGAATTTTCTTCTTTAAAAAGATGGGAATTGACTTAGGTGATGAATACGAAGCCTATGAAAATGATGAAAGATGTAAGCAAATTAAACCAAGTATAGAATTTGCAGAACAAGTCAAAAAAGATAGAGAAGAAACACGTAAAAAACTTAAACAAGAAATATATTTGTCATATCCTCCATATGCCGCTATGATGGAAACTATTGGAAAATATGAGCTTTTAGAAGATATGAATGTATTTGAAAACTTCATTTCTTCTGGAGGGACAGCATTATGGCCAAATGTAAATAGGGGAGAAAATGGACTAGAGTCCATGCCATTTATATTTATAAATATGGCTAGAAGTGAACCGGAAAAATTAGATATGGCTATTTTTCATGAATTAAATCATTTAGTTGAATATAAACCATTAAGTATTACGGAAGAAAGTTTTGAAGGTATTTCTGGATGGGATCCATTTAAGAGTATATATGACGGATCTGATGAGGAAAGAGAATATGAATTATTTAGTGAAATAATAAATGATTTACTTGCGGAAAAAGTTGCAAGAGACTTCCATTCAAAAGGAAATAGTATTGTTTCAGATCCTAAAAAAGCTAAATATTCTGTTTGTGGATATAGAGCTACTACTTTCTTAATAAATGAATTCTTTCAAAGATATTATGAACAAATTGTCGCAAGTAGAAGTGGTAATATGGAAATAATATTTGATACTGTAGGTAAGGAAAATTTTGATGGATTAAATTCTTTATTTAAAGAATATGATGACAATTTTGGTGGTCTTAAACTAATTCAATTTATTAGTGATCAAAGAGAAGGAAAAGAAACAGATGCAACTAGAAAAATGGCTGAAATTGAAAGAAAAAGAGACGATATAATTGCAAAGATGGAAGAATATTCTAAAACACCAATTGTTATGCAATAAAACTGAGATATATCTCAGTTTTTTATATAAAATTAATTATTATATGTTATAATACTTTTTAGGAAGTGATTTTTATGCAAAGACCAAAAGGTACAATAGATATCTATGGAGAATACTATAAGAAATTAAATTACATCAAAAGAATTTTTGATGATTTATGTGATGAATATAATATTGGTTATATAGAAACACCAGTATTTGAAAATAGTGAAGTATTCCATAGAGGTGTAGGAGAAGGTACTGATATTGTTACAAAAGAAACATATGATTTTAAAGATAGAGGAGATAGAGATATAACTTTAAGACCAGAAGGAACTGCTGGTGTAGTTAGATCTGTAATAGAAAATAAGTTATATGCAACTTTACCATTAAAATTATGTTATTTTGGAAAAATGTATAGATATGAAAGACCACAATCAGGAAGGTTAAGAGAATTCTATCAAGCTGGAGTAGAAGTATTTGGAGATCCAAGTCCATTAATGGATGTTAATATGATTTCATTCATGGTTAAATTCTATGAAAGAATAGGATTAAAAGGTATTAAAGTTAAAATAAATTCTATTGGTAAATTAGAAGATAGAATTAAATATATGGAAGCTTTAAGAGAATACTTTAAACCATATATAGATGGTCTTTGTGATGATTGTAAAGCAAGATTCGAAAAGAATACTTTAAGAATATTAGACTGTAAAGAAGATGCTGATAAAGATTGTATAAAGAATGCTCCAAAGATTGGAGATTACCTATCAGAAGAATCTAAAGAATATCTAAATAAAGTATTAGAAGGTTTAAAATCACTTGATATTGAATATGTAATAGATGATACTTTAGTAAGAGGATTAGATTATTATAATGATACTGTATTTGAAGTAGTATTTAATGAAAGTTCTGCACTTGGTGGAGGAGGAAGATATGATAAATTAACTTCTATCCTAGATGGTGTAGAATTACCTGCAGTAGGTTTTGCTATTGGAGTTAATAGAGTAATTCAAATACTAGATGAAGAAGATATTAAAGTAATTGATAATGATGCATTAGATGCATATATATTACCAATATCAGAAAATGAAAATAATTATGCAATAGAATTAATGTCATCGTTAAGAGATAATGCGTTTAAAGTAGATATGGATTTTACTGGTAAAAAAATGCCTGCTAAATTTAAAGAAGCAGATAGATATAATGCTAAATTTGTAATCATAGTAGGTGAAGATGAAGTTAAATCTAATAAATTAACAGTTAGAGATAATTTAACTAAAGAAGAACAAAAAATAGAAAGAGATAATCTAATAGATTTTCTAGATGTGAATATATAATGGTTAAGCAAATAGAAGAATATTTGGATGAATTATTTCCAAATCCAAAATGTGAATTAAATTATTCAAATGAATATGAATTATTAATAAATATTATGTTATCTGCTCAAACAACAGATAAAAGAGTAAATATGGTATCTAAAGAATTATATGAAAAATATAATTCTTTGGTGTCTTTATCAGAAGCAGATGTTGAAGATTTAAAGACTATAATTCGTTCTATAGGCAATTATAATAAAAAAGCTAATTTCATAAAAGCAATAGCAACAGAATTAGTTACTAAATATAATGGTGTAGTACCTAAAACTAGAGAAGAATTAGAAAGCTTACCAGGTGTTGGTAGAAAAACAGTAAATCTTTTTTTAAGTGAATTAAATATAGAACCACAAATCGCAGTAGATACTCATGTACATCGTGTTAGTAAAAGATTAAATTTAGTTGATGAAGATGCAGATGTACTTGAAACTGAAATGAAGTTAAAAGAAGTATTTAAAAAAGAAGAATGGAATAGAAGACATTTACAAATGGTTCTATTTGGAAGATATAAATGTAAAGCAGTTAAACCAGAGTGTGAGAATTGTAAGTTAAGAGAAATATGTAGAGGAGTGAAATAGATGGAAAGAACATTAATAAAGAATCTTGAAGAAGAAAAAGAATTTTTAATTAAGGGACATATTAATAAAATTCGAGATACTAAATATATGATCTTTATTGTTCTTGAAGATAGAAGTGGATTTATTCAAGTTTCTATAGAAAAAGAAGGTAATGAAGAATTAGTAAAAAAACTAGAAGGTGTTCTAAAAGATTCAATTATGGAAGCTAAGGGTGTAATGAAACTTAGTGAATATGTTAAACAAGGTGGAAAAGAATTCATACCTACAGATATAAATATCCTATCTTATGCAGAAGCATCACCACTTGAAGAAGGTGCTAACTTAGATACAAGACTTGATTATAGATGGATAGATTTAAAGACTGAAAAGAATCAATTAATGCTTAAGATTCAAAGTACTTTAGTAGAGGGTATGAGAGAATATTTATATAAAGAAGACTTTACTGAAATACATACACCTAAATTAATTGGTACTGCATCTGAATCAGGTTCAGAAGTTTTTGAAGTATCTTATTTTGATAGAAAAGCATATTTAGCTCAAAGTCCACAATTCTATAAACAAATGGCTATAGTATCAGGACTTGAAAGAGTATTTGAAGTTGCACCAGCATTTAGAGCAGAAAACTCTAATACATATAGACACGCAACTGAATATACTTCATTCGATGTTGAATTTGCTTATATAGATTCATATGAAGATGTAATGAATTTAGAAGAAGATTTAATAATAGCAGGATTAACTAAAGTAAAAGAAAAATATGAAAAAGAAATTAATGAAATATTTAATACTGAAGTTATTATTCCTACTAAACCATTCCCAAGAATTAAATTACAAGATTTATATAAAGAATTACATGATAGATACGGTTATGAAATACCAACTGAAGATATTGGTGATATGAATGCAGAAACTGAAAAATTAACTAGTAAGTTTGCCGTGGAAAAATATGGTAATGAATTTATATTCATAACTGATTATTCAAAAACAAAGAGACCTTTCTATCATATGAGAGATGGAGATAAACCTCTTGGATATGACTTAATTTGGAGAGGTACTGAAATAACTAGTGGATCTCAAAGAGAACATAGATATGAAGAATTAAAGAAAAATGCTGAAGAAAAAGGATTAACTAAAGATGTTGAATTCTACTTAGAATTCTTTAAATCAGGATGCCCTCCACATGGTGGATTTGCAATTGGAGTAGATAGATTAACTATGTTACTTCTTGGATTACCAAGTTTAAAAGAAACTATGTTTGTCTTCAGAGGACCAAATAGATTAAATCCGTAATAAAAGAGTAAAGTTTAACTTTACTTTTTTAATCTAATTTACAAATTTCATAAAATGTGTTATACTATAATTGTCTATAAGATAGTTGGTAATTGTTGAAAACCCACTAAAATTACGATACGGGAATCAGAATTAGTAGATGGTGTTGAACACTTGTAAATCCAAGGATCCTAAAGTCTATTATGGGATGCCCACCTGCAAATATGATGTAGGTTTTATCGTTCTGATTATCTTATAGGCTTTTTTATGGGGTAATTATGTTTGAAAGATTAGAATTAATAATTGGAAAAGATAATGTTAATAAATTAAATAATACTAGGGTATTAGTAATAGGTATTGGTGGAGTAGGTGGAATACTTACTGAGACACTTGTTAGAAATGGTATTAAAAACATAATAATTGTAGATAATGATACAGTTGATATTACCAATAAGAATAGACAAATAATAGCACTTGATTCTACTGTAGGTAAAAAGAAAACTGATGTAATGAAAGAAAGAATATTAGATATAAATAGAGATTGTAATATTACTTGTATTAGTGATTTTATTGATGAGAATAATATTGATTTATTATTTAGTAATCCTGTGGATTATGTTATTGATGCATGTGATACAGTTAGTACTAAAATACTTTTAATTGAAGAATGTCTTAAGAGAAATATTAAGATAGTATCTTCAATGGGCATGGGTAAAAAGACTAATCTAAACAAATTAAAAATGATGGATATTAGAAAAACTAGTTATGATAAGATTGCTAAAGTAATTAGGAAAAAATTAAAAGATGATGGAATTAATGAAAAATTAATGGTTTTATGTAGTGATGAAGAACCAATAGATACAAAGGATAATATTGGATCTTATTCACCATTAACAAGTGCTGCGGGATTGTTGCTTGCAGATTATGTTATTAAAGATATAATAAAATAAAGTACACAATGTGTACTTTATTTTTTGTAATAAATATCAAAATCTACATAACCATTAATACCATCAATTATTCCATCAGAACATAATTGCCATAGAATATAATCTCCGGCATAATCAGTTTCATCTATATAATGAGCAAGCCATGTATCATAATCATTAGAAAGCCATACATTTTCTAAATACCATTTACTTCCATATATCATCATGTCATATCCATCTTTTTCTAAAACACTTTGATATTCGTTAACTCTTTCTAATAGATCATGTGAATTCATTTTTAATGAATTAAAATCGCTCCATTCTTCAAAGTCATATACAATAGGGAAGTCTAATTTAGTTTTATTTAAATGCTTCTTTATAAACTTAGCTTGATCAATTGCTTCTTCTTTAGATGATGCACTAGTATATATATAAACACCTACTAATAAACCAGCATCTTTAGCCTTTTTTATATTTTGTTCAAAATATTTATCTAAAACTATTTCTGTATCAGAATCACTATATGCCATTCTTATAATAACAAATTCTGCACCATCAGCTTTTACTTGATTAAAATCAATATCTCCTTGCCATACACTAACATCTATACCAAGCATTACATCTTGATCCTTATATTTTTCTTGTATGTCATCAAATAGGGTATATGTATATGTATAGTTACTATCTCCACCAGGATTATATGGCCATTCACTAAATACTTCAAATGTAAAATCTTTAGTAGCAATATTTCCCGAATCATCAGTTACTTGATATTTTAAATAATATGTATTTGGAGTAGTTATATCATAATCACCAGTAATAGAACAATCAAGTTCTCTATCATAATTATCTATAAAACTACCACCTTCACAGAAATCTATTTCTTCATTAACAATAGTATATCTATGCTCAGGTAATTTAATTATAAATGGTTTTTCAGTATCCACTATTTCATAATCAATTATATGTTTATAATTTCTTTTCTTATATTTGTATTCAATAGTGATTTCATTATCTCCAACTTCTTCAGTTTCTAATGCTTCATCCAAATTAGTTATTTCTACATTGGAATCGATTATTAAATCATCAAGAGTTTGTTCACTATATACTTCAAATTGATTGTTTTCATTTAATGTGATTTCTACTTCTTCAGGCATCTCATATTCATCATATGTTTTACATCCAGTAAGTAGTATAAGAAGTACAAATATTATTAAATATTTTTTCATATTATCACCTAGAAAAGATTATATCATATTATTGAAAATTAAAAAATAAAATGATAAAATGAACTTAATGGAGGTATCTATGAAAGATAATGTAAAAAAAGCTAAAGAAAAGAGTAAAGGTTTCATTGGTGAATTCAAAACATTTATTTTAAGAGGAAATGTTATGGATATGGCAATAGGTGTTATTATAGGAGGAGCTTTTGCTACTATTGTTACTGCATTAACTGATGATTTTATTAATCCTATTATTAACTCTATTGGTGGAAAAGAAATTAAAGGACAACTTGCTATTTGGGGTGGACAATATTTAAATTGGGGTCACTTTTTAACTGCAGTTATTAATTTCTTGATCATGGCATTTATCTTATTCTTAATGTTAAAAGGCGTTAATAAATTAATGGAAGTAGGAAAGAAGAAAAAAGAAGAGGAAGCTGCTGCTCCAATTAAAACTGATGAAACAATTCTTTTAGAAGAAATAAGAGATATTTTAAAGAAAAGAAAATAAAAATATACAAATACTTGTATATTTTTTTTTATTTTGATATAATCTATTTGTGTTTGGCGATGTAGCTCAGTTGGCTAGAGCGTCCGGTTCATACCCGGAAGGTCGTG
>CAMYZX010000017.1 GCA_947304025.1 uncultured Bacillota bacterium | reverse complement strand
TGGACCCATAGCCAAGTGGTAAGGCACGGGACTGCAACTCCCTGATCGTTGGTTCAAATCCGACTAGGTCCTCCAAATATATATGCAGATGTAGTACAGAGGTTAGTATGAGGCCTTGCCAAGGCTTAGACGGCGGTTCGATTCCGCTCATCTGCTCCATGAAAAAATAAAACTAGTCTTAAGACTAGTTTTTTTATTACATATTTGGTTTTTTAGGTGCTTCTTGTGACCCAAAGGAAGTATCATCATTAACGTTTTTTGGAAGAGAAGATATTTGAGATTTATATTCTTTTAGAATTTCTAGATTTAGACGATGATATTTTTTTAAATCAAGATCACCATTTTGATATAAGGTTTCTAATCTTGTATGTATTTCTCCTTCTTCTTTACTTAATGTACTAGCATTAGTTGGTATAACTCTAGGCACCCCTAAATCATTATCATAAGTATAATCAATTCTTTGCATTATATTAACATCAAGAAGTTCTTCAACTTCTTTTACTGCTTTTATATGTTCAACTTTGATAATTCTATCTTCGGCGAATGCCATTAATTTATCAAAATCTTCTTCTGAAATACTTTTAGCTGCTGCCAAAACTCCTGCTTCTCCAACTAATACATTTCTTTTCGACATATCTTCTTTTGAAAGGAGAAATGCATTTCTCTTCATATTATTTTGGTATCTTGAAGCATCATTAGTAACATCACTATAATAACAAGAACCATCAATATTAACTTTTAATATTGAATGATCTCCTTCGTGAACTCTTCTTTTACCGTCAAAATTCATTGAAGGTAAATCTTTTTCTTCTACAACACAACTGATATCAAAGGATGGGATATTACATAGTTTTAATAGCATTTGCATTGATTTAGAATATCCCTCACATACACAGTGACCATATATTAAACCATTAGCAGTACCATTAGCTCCACCGGTTTTGCCAATTCGTTGACCATTTACTTGACGAGTATTTTTTGATTCTAAAGCTCCATAATCATATTTAATATTCTTACACATCCAATGATACATAATTGCAAATTTTTGCATATCAGTATCTTGTTCAGTAATATATTCAGCAACAACCTCTTTTGCTTTCTTTACTGCAGGTTCAATTTCACTAGTAGTATATTGTATTTTGTCTGCAATTATTCCTAAACCTATTGATTCACACCAATTGGCATTACTAATATCTATGCCTAGTTTTTGCATAGTAGGCATATATAAAACATCTAGATTACATTTTGCACCTTTTTGTAATAAATTATCAGCGAAATTACATAGTTTTCCTTCTTGATGAAAAACAATATTATCATAAAAGGTAAATTCTTTTAACGCTTTTAATTCTTCTAAACCTAGAACAGATCCAAGACGATTATTTGATATTAATTCTAGTTTTTGTAATTTTTTAAGATTACTTAAATCTAGGGCAGATATATTATCTTGACATTTAATTGTTAGATTTTCTAGATTTGGATATTTAGCTAATATGTTTCTAAAATCTTCTGATTTAACACCAAAACCATTAAATGTAATAGAAGTAACATTAGGAAATAAATCAACATAATCTAAAGAAGATTCGTCAATATATAGTTCTCTAACTAACCCTAATTCTTCTTTTAAAAAAGTGTCTCTTATTCTATAAGGGCCTAACTTTTTTACTTCTTCTGGTTCTGGAAGATTATTCTTTTTTCTATATTCATTAATAGAATCTCTTATTGTTCCACCAAATCTCCAAGGAAGTGTAATAAAATTTTCTTCTGCCATATTACCACCTATTATAATTATAACATAAATATTAATTATACTCGTAATATATGTTTTTTTTTGATATAATTTACTTAGGTGGTTTTATGAATCGAAAGATATATTTAGATAATAATGCAACTACTAGTGTAGCTGAAGAAGTATATAGTGCAATGCTTCCTTATCTTAAGGAAGAATTTGGTAATCCTAGTAGTACATATAGTATTGGAAAAGATGTTAAAGAAGATATTAATAAAGCTAGATCTAATGTGGCTAAATTATTAAATGCTAATCCAGATGATATTATATTTACTAGCTGTGGTAGTGAAAGTAATGTATCTGCTATTATGAGTGCAGTAAGATCTAATCCTGATAAAAAACATATTATTACTACTAAAGTAGAACATGCTTCTATTATAGTAACTATGGGATATTTACAAAGCATAGGGTATGATATAACATTCTTAGAAGTAGATAAACAAGGAAGATTAAATATTGAAGATTTAAAAAACTCTATTAGAGAAGATACATGTTTAATATCTATAATGCTTGCTAATAATGAAATAGGTAATATATATCCAATAAAAGAAATGGCTAAAATAGCTCATGAAAAGAATATAGTTTTCCACTGTGATGCAGTACAAGCAGTAGGAAAATTTAAAATAGATGTTAAAGACTTAGATGTAGATTATTTATCATTCTCTGGTCATAAAATACATGCTCCAAAAGGAATAGGAGTACTATATATTAAAGATAGTAAAAAATTTATACCTCTAATATTTGGTCATCAAGAAAAAAATAGAAGAGGGGGAACAGAGAATGTTCCATATATAATTGGTTTAGGTAAAGCAGCAGAATTAATTCTTAATGATGATTTTGAAAAAGAAAAAGAATTAGAAGAATTAAGAGATTATATGGAAGAAGAAATTAAAAAGAATATAGAAGATGTTTATATATATGGAGATTTAGATAATAGAACTCCTAATACTTCTAGTATAGCTTTTAAAGGAGTTAAAGCAGATGAATTAATGCTAGTACTTGAATCATTTAATATATTCGTTTCAACTGGATCTGCATGTAACTCTGAATTAGCAGTACCATCTCATGTATTAACAGCATGTGATGCTAATCTAGATGAATATAGTCCAATAAGAGTTAGTTTAGGTAAATATAATACTAAAGAAGAAATAGATACATTTATAAAAACATTAATAAATGTAGTAGGTATGCTAAGGAGAAGATAAAACATGAAAATAATTGAATATAAAGATCATGAAAAGTTAATCTCTTTTTATAGTAAAAGGGGAATAGAAGAATTAACAGATTATCCGAATCCACCAGTATTTTCTTATGTAGCTACTGATGGAGATAAATTTGTAGGAGCAGCAACATGTTCAAAAAAAGATGAGTTCTATATTTTAGAAGCAATTGCAGTTGCAGAAGAATATACTAGTAAAGGAATTGGATCTGAACTATTGGGTGTTGTTCTTAATAGATTAAAAGAACTTGGCGCTAAGGATGTTATTCTTAATGCTAAAGATACTAGAGTTTTTGAAAAAAATGGTTTTGCTGTATCTGATAGAAAAGGTGTGCCGGAAACAGCATATAATTATTGTGTTGGATGTGAAGATTACGGAGTAAAATGTTTCCCAAAAATAATGAAATATTCAATACCAGAGATTGAGAAGAAACCAATAAAAAAATAAAGGAGCAAATAATATGTCAGTATTAATTAATTTTAAAATTTGTGATAATGCTAAAGAATGTGGTGGAGTAAATGTATGCCCAACAGGAGCATTATCATGGGATGAAGAAAATGAAACTATTAAAATAGATAATTCTAAATGTATATGCTGTGGGGCATGTGAAAGAAGTTGCCCTATAGGAGCAATTAAAGTTGCTTTCTCTGATGAAGAATATAATAAGATAGCAAAAGAAATAGAGGATGATCCTAGAACAGTAAAAGATTTATTTGTAGATAGATATGGAGCTGCTCCTTTATCAGAATTCTTTATGATAGATGAAGATGAAATAGAAGATAAACTTACTGAAGGATTAGTTTTAGTAGAATTATATAATGATGATTCAATTGAATGCTTATTAAAATCAATACCAGTAAAAGAAATTACTAAAGATTTACCAAGTGATACTTTATTCTATAAAGCTGAATCAAAAGAAGAAAACTTACCGGTATTATTAATATACAAAAACAAAGAATTATTAGGTAAGATTGAAGGATATTATACAGTAGATCAAAAAGAAGAATTATTAGAAAAAATAAATGATATAGTTAAGGAGTAAATATGAATAATTATTTTTTAATACATGGTAGTTTTGGAAGCCCTTTTGTTAACTGGTTTCCATATTTAAGAAAAGAAATAGAAGATAGAAGATTAGAAGTATATACACCTGATTTTCCTACAGGAGTAGGTTATCAAAATTATACTAATTGGTCAAAATTATTAAAAGTGTATTTAGATGCAGGTTTAATTAATGAGAATACTACAGTATTTGCTCATAGTATTGCTCCAATATTTGTATGTAAGTTTTTAATAGAAAATAAAGTTAAAGTAAAAAGATTAGTATTTGTATGTGGCTTTAATAATTATTTAGGCATTGATCCTGATTATGATGCAGTTAATGAAAGTATGTATGTTGGTAATTTGTCTGATATTAAGAATTATTGCGATGATATAGTATGTTTTTATTCTGAAAATGATCCATATGTTAAATATGAAGTAGAGAAGGAATTTGCAGATACTATTGCTACTAAACAAATAGTAATTAAAGATGGAGAACATCTAAATAGTGAATCTGGTTATGATAAATTTCCAGAATTATTAGAATATTTATAATAAAAAAGATAACGTAGTTATCTTTTATTTTTTAGCGAAAATACTATTGTAGTAAAATTGTAGTATTTTTGTAGTTTTTTTATTGACATGGTATTTTTTTAGTGTTATATTATTTCCAGAGGTGAGGAAAATGGAGAACAAAACAAGTGCAATTAACATACAAGTAGATAGTAATGTTAAGAAAGAAGCTACTATGGTTCTTACAGATTTAGGACTATCAATGAGTTCTGCAATCAATTTATTCTTAAAACAAGTAGTTAAAAAGAATGGTTTACCTTTTGAAGTAACTAATGTAGTAGAGAATAAGAAAATACTAGATGTAGTTTGTGGTCTTGTTATGAAAGACGGTAAATGTCTAATAGCTAAGAGAAATAAAGATGACCATGTTAAAAATAAATGGGAGTTTCCAGGAGGAAGAAGACAAGGTCTTGAAGATGAAAAGAAAACATTAGAAAGAGCATTTACTGATGTATTCGAAATGAATATTAAAGTTAATAATTATTTAACTCATAGTATTTGTGAGTATCCAGGACATATAGTAGATTTAAAAATATATGAATGTGACTATATAAGTGGTGATTTCAAATTAACTTCTCACTCAGAATATAAATGGGTTAACATTGAAGAATTATTAGATTATGATTTAGCAGATGCAGATGTAATATTATCTAAATTCTTAATAAAGAGAGCATTAGAAGAATCAAGAAATAAGTAGGAGGTTTACATGGATACTAAGAAGATACAGAAAGAAATATATGATAACAAAGTAAAACATGGATTTAATCTTACAAATATACATCAAGAGTTTTGCTATATATATGGTGAAACTGGAGAAGCATATATGGCTTGGTTAAAGAAACAAGATGATGTAGGTGAAGAACTTGCAGATGTTGCTATTTATTTACTAGGTTTGTCAGAAATGCTTAATATAGATCTAGGTAAAGAAATAGCAAGCAAAATGGAAAAAAATAAAAATAGAGTTTATAAAGAAAACTCTAAAGGGGTCCTTGTAAAAGAGGATGAATTAGATTAGGGAGGTTTATATGGAAAAATTTAAAGGTTTTACAAAAGAACAAATAGAATCATTTTTTGATCAATTTAATTCTTATGGATTAGGATTATTATTCTCAACAATATTAGCATGGGAAAATAGTAGAGAAAAGAATAGAATGATATTAAGAACACTTTATGATGAAGCAGTTGAAGCAAAGGAAGAAGAAACAAGAGAGGAATATAGAACACCATATTCTGATAAAAATGGATTGATAAAAACTTTAAAAGGTTTAGAAGAAGATGAGTTTAATTTCTTAAAAGAATTATTAACATTAAATCCAAGAGATGTATTTAAAGAAGATCCTTATGCAAATTATAGAGATCCTAATACTGATGAAAGTGAATATGACATATTTAAGAAATACTTTAATGCAGAAAGTAAAAGAAGATTTGGAGATAAAGAAGAAAAGATTGAAGTTAAACGTACAGAAGTTGATTATACAGATCCATTAACATTAGAAGGACAAAGACTAATTGATGAATGTAACAAAAGATTCAGCGAAAGATTTAATAGATCAATGAATGCAGATAAAGTAAAATATGTTAATACAGATGAATTATTTAGCAAGAGATTTTATAGATCTTTAAAATTAAAAAGACCAACAAATAATCAATCTGAATAGGAGGACCTATGAAACAAGTAGAAGTAGTTGCAGCAGTAATAACTAAAGATGATAAAATATTAGCTACTCAAAGAGGGTATGGAGATTTTAAAGGTAAATGGGAATTCCCTGGTGGAAAAATAGAATCTGGTGAATCTCATGAACAAGCATTGATTAGAGAAATAAAAGAAGAATTACATGCAGATATAAAGGTATTAGATTACTTAACAACAGTAGAGTATGATTATGAAACATTTCATTTAACTATGCATACTTATATATGCTCTTTAATAAATGATTTTGAAATGGTTAAGCATGGAGAAGAATTTGAACATGATGATATGATATGGGTTTCTAAAGAAGAATTAGATAAAGTAGATTTTCTTCCTGCAGATATAGAGATAGTAAAGAAATTAAAATAGGAGTTTTCTATGAGTTACGAAATACCAAAAAATTATTTAGGGAATAAAAGGGAAAATATTGTTAGTAGTGATGCTATAAATATGCTACATGCATTAGTAGCATCATTGCAAAGTGAGGATAAATCTACTCAAGTAGGATCATGTTTTGTTGATAGTAAAGGTAAATTAATGTCAGTTGGATATAATACTGCATTATGGGATCCAGATAAATTTCCATATGAAGGAGATTTAAGTATTGGAAGAGAAAATACTAAATATCCATATATTAATCATGCTGAAATAATGGGGGTATTTAATTATAAAGGACATATAACTGATTTTGAGGGAGCTACTTTATATGTAACTTTAAAACCTTGTGAAAACTGTGCTAGATTTGTAGCAGGATTAGGTGTTAAAAGAATAGTTTGCTTGAATGAAAGAGATTATGGTGGTATAGCTACAAATGATGTAATAATAGAAAATTGTGATATAGAATATGTTCACTTAAAAGATATTAGTGACATAACAGGTGTATCTTTTGATTTTACTAAAGACGAAAAAAATAATATTAAACTATTACAATTAGAAAATAATGAACAAAAAAAAGAAGATAATTAGTCTTCTTTTTTAGTTATATTTTTTATTTTATTTACTGCTTTAGATACATTATCTTGACCAAAAGCGCTTAATACTTCTATTGGTATAGCAAATATTATAGTATTAGATTGATCTGAAGATAAATCATTTAAAGTAGCTAATGTTCTTAAATGTAATGCTCCAGGAGAATTACTTAATTTAGTAGCAGCAGCAGCTAAGTTATCAGCAGCCTCTCTTTCTCCAGCAGCTTTAGTTATAACAGCTTGTTTTTCTCTTTCAGCTTCAGCAACTTTAGCTATAACTCTTTGCATTTCTTCAGGTAATTTAACGTCTTTTAATTCGACATTTTCTACTTTAATTCCCCAAGGATCTGTAGCTTCATCGATTACTTTACAAATTTCTGTAGATATTTTATCTCTTTCAGAAAGTAATTCATCTAATGAAATAGCACCAACTGCATTTCTCATAGTAGTTTGTGCAAGTTGTCCAACTGCATATTGATATCTTTCTACAGCTAATATAGCTTTAGATGCATCAAATACTTTGTAATAAATAACTGCATTAATTCTAATAGATACATTATCTTTAGTGATTGCATCTTGTTCTGGAACATCAACAGCTTTTGTTCTAATATCTACTTTTCTATAAGATTCAATTATTGGTAATACTAAATTCCAACCTGGTTTCATTATTTTCTTAAATTTACCAAATCTAAATTTAATACCTCTTTCATATTCAGATACTTGTCTAATTGAAATTAAAATAATAAATAAAATAATACCTAATAAAACAAAAATCATTTTCTACCTCCTAATTACATATTATATACATTTTGAATATAAAAATCAATTGAGTTAATAACGAATATGTGTTATATTCTATTTATATGGAGTAGGAAATATGAGTGATATTTTAAATAATTATGGTTTATATATTTTAGCAGGTTTAGGAGTACTAATTGTTATAGTAGTTATACTTTTAATAGTTAGTGGAAAGAAAAAAGATAAATCTACTGAAGAAGATACTTCTAGTATATTAGATGTTAATGTAGAGGGAGTAGTAGATAAAGAGTTTAAATATGGTTATGAAAAACAAGAAACAAGATATATGAAAAAAGAGGAATTAAAAGCAAAAAAAGAAGAAAAATAATCTTCTTTTTTTTTGTTCGATTGTTTAGTCGAATATTTGTATGATATAATTAAATTGGGTGATCAAGATGGAAAGAATAGTATTACATATTGATGTTAATAGTGCTTTTTTATCATGGTCAGCCTTAAAATTATTAAAAGAAGGTTCTAAGAAAGATATTAGAAATGAAATATCTGTAGTATCAGGGAGAGAAGCTACTAGAAATGGAATAATAGTAGCCAGTTCTATACCTGCTAAAAAGAAGGGTATTAGAGCTCCTATGAATTTAAGAGATGCAAGAAAAATATATAGAGATATTATAGTAGTGCATCCCGATTATTATTTTTATAGTGAGTGTTCTAAGAAATTATTTGATTATATTAGATCTTTATTTGAGGAAGTAGAACAATTTTCTATAGATGAATGTTTTGTAGAATATACTCCTAATAAAAAGATGTATGGTGATGAAGTGAAATTTGCATATAAATTAAAAGATACCATTAAGAAAAAATTTGGTTTTACAGTTAACATCGGTATCGGTAACAACAAGTTACTTGCTAAGATGGCGAGTGACTTTGAAAAACCAGATAAAGTGCATACTTTATATACTAGTGAAATAAAAGAGAAGATGTGGCCACTTGATATATCTGATTTATTTATGGCCGGTAAATCAAGCTGTGCTAGATTAAGAAGACTAGGTATTAATACAATTGGAGATTTAGCTAATTATGATCAAAATAAATTACATTATCATATGAAATCTATGGGGACTATGCTTTATGAATATGCAAATGGTATAGATAATTCTAAAGTAGAGTATAGACATATTGAAAGAAAAGGTATAGGTTTTTCTAGAACTTTAGAAGATGATACTGAAGATAAAAAAATATTATTTTCTTATTTAAGTGATTTTTCCACTGAAATATCTAATTATTTAAAGAGAAAGAATAAATACTGTGGGGTAATAATAGTTACTATTAGATATAAAGATTTTAGGACTTATAATCATCAAATTAAATTAAAGAATAATACTAATAGTAAAGAAGAAATATTCAAATATAGTAAGGAATTATTTAATAAGTTATGGAATCTAGAATCAGTTAGATTAATAGGACTTAGAGTTACTGATTTATCCACAAATAATGATATACAATTATCATTATTTGATGATAACAGTAAAGTATTAAAGGATAAAGAAATAGATAAATTATTAGATAATATTAATGATAAGTTAGGTAAAGATATTGTATATAAAGCTAGTTTAATTAACAAAGACAAGTAAATATGTTATAATTAAAAAGGAGGGTGTATTATGAACGCAAAACATGAATTTGAAAAAATTAAAAAACTTAGAAATGGGCTTGTGAGGTTTTGCACAGAAGGCAATCGAAGAATAGATTTAGGACATGATGTACATCAAGACTTTTCAGATAGAAGAGGTGATATGCCTGCAAAAGAAATTGCAGCTAATGCACCAGAAGTTCAAGGGTATGCTTTTGCAGAATTTATTGTAGATAATTCAAAATTAGATCAAATAATAGATTATACCAATGAATTTATTAGAAGTTTACCACAAGAAACAAAAGATGAATTAAAGAGCGTTGAAGGCAGAAGGGTTATAGGACCACATTATCATTATTTTAAACGTGTTATTGACTCAAAACATGTGGCTTTTATGTTTCTTACAGAATTAAATGATGATGATTTTTTAAGATTCTTAAAAAGATATAAAGAAACAGCAGAAAAATTGACTGCAGCAGAAAAAGATGAATTGGAAGATAGACAGAAAGCGATAATGAATGCTGCAAATCCAAATACACAACTTGAAGCAGCAGATAGAGATGAAGAAACTACAAGATTGGAGTCTATTGTACCTGGAAAGACGTCATTAAAGCATTATTAATTTAATGCTTTTTTTGTGCTATAATGATATAGGTGATAAAAATGAATGAAAGCATAATAAAACAATTAGCATTAGAGAATAATATTAAGGAAGAACAAATTACTAAGACATTATCTTTACTTGAGGAAGGAAATACTATTCCGTTTATCGCAAGATATAGAAAAGATATAACTGGTAATTTAGATGAAGAACAAATAAAGAATATATCTGATAGATATAAATATGAATTAAATCTTTTAGAAAGAAAAGAAGATGTAATAAGATTAATTGATGAAAAAGGTTTATTAACTGAAGAATTAAAAAATCAAATACTAAGTGCTTCTAAATTAGTAGAGGTAGAAGATCTATATAGACCATATAAAGAAAAGAAGAAAACTAAAGCTACTGAAGCTATTAAATTAGGATTAGAACCACTTGCTAAAATTATTCTTAGTTTTCCAGATACATTATTTGTAGATAAATTTATTAATGAAAATGTTAAGACTAAAGAAGAGGCAATTGAAGGAGCTAAATATATAATCGCAGAATATATATCAGATAATGCTTATTATAGAAAATATATAAGAAATAATATATTTAATCATGGAAAGATAGTATCTAAATTAAAAAAAGATGCCGAAGATGAGAACAAAGTCTATGAGATGTATTATGACTATAGTGAAGAGATAAACAAAATAAAACCACATAGAGTATTAGCAGTTAATCGTGCTGAAAAAGAAAAAGCAGTTAATGTATCATTAGACTATAGTGTTGAATACATAAGAGATTATTTAAAGAATAAGATGGTTAAGAAAGATAATGAATGTGGTAAATATGTTGAGGAAGCAATTGATGATTCTCTAAAGAGATTAATCTTACCATCAGTTGAAAGAGAAATAAGAAGTGAATTAACTGATACTGCAGATGATTCTGCAATTGTTAACTTTGGTAAGAACTTAGAAAGTTTACTTTTGACTCCACCAATAAAAGAAAAGACTGTGCTTGGTTTTGATCCAGGATTTTCTAATGGATGCAAAATAGCAATAGTAGATAAAACAGGTAAGTATTTATTTAGTACTGTTATTTATCCATTTAAAGATGAGAATAGAGCAAGAGATATATTACTTGATTTAATTAATAAATTTAAAGTAGATATTATTGCTATTGGAAATGGTACTGCTTCAAGAGAAAGTGAAAAGTTTATATCTAGTTTAATTAAAGATAATAATCTAGATACTAAATTTATTATTGTTTCAGAAGCAGGAGCATCAATCTATTCAGTAGAGGATGTTGCTATAGAAGAATTTCCTAATTTAAGCCCTAATGAAAGAAGTGCAGTATCTATTGGTAGAAGACTTCAAGATCCACTTTCAGAATTAGTTAAGATTCCACCTGAAGGAATAGGAGTAGGACTATATCAACATGATGTTAAAGAAAGTAAGTTAAAAGAAAATCTAGATTTCGTTACTACTAAATGTGTTAACGAAGTAGGTGTTAATATTAATACTGCTTCTACATCTATTCTTAAATATATTTCTGGTTTAACTAAAAAGTCTATTGATAAAATAGTTGAATACA
>CAMYZX010000016.1 GCA_947304025.1 uncultured Bacillota bacterium | reverse complement strand
TACTAGGAGTAGCAATTACTTTATGTGCCGTTTTATGTTTAACTGGTTGTAAAACCAAACTTAAAAATGGTAAAGAAGTTGCAATTAAGATAAATGGGGAGAATATAACTGCAGATGATCTTTATGACAAATTAAGAGAAAAATATGCTAAATATGTCATCGTTGATATGATAGATAAAGCTATATTTGATGAAATCTATAAGAAAGATGCTGATATTGAAGAACAAGTTAAAAATGAATATGAATATTATGAATCTCAATATAGTCAAAATGGACAATCTTTTGAAGAAGTATTAATAAATTATGGTTATAAAGATGCTGATGAATTTAAAGCAGAATTAAGATTAAATTTCCAAAGATCCAAAGCAGTTGAAGATTATATTAAAGAAAATTTATCAGATAAAGAAATTCAAACTTATTATGATGAAACATATGCTGGCGAAGTATCTGCTAAACATATTTTAATAAGTACATCTAATATGAGTGAAGATGATGCTTATAATAAAGCTAAAGATTTAATTAATCAATTAAATGATGGAGCAGATTTTGATACATTAGCTAAAGAAAATTCAGATGATCCAGGATCAGCTTCTAATGGTGGAGATTTAGGATACTTTGGTAAAGGACAAATGGTTGCTGAATTTGAAGAAGCTGCATTTAGTTTAAAAGTTGATGAATATACTAAAGAACCTGTTAAGACTTCTTATGGATATCATATAATATTAAAAACTGGTGAAAAAGAAAAGACATCTTTAGAAGATGCTAAAGAAACAATTAAAGAAAAACTATATCAAGAAAAAATTAATGAAGATGCAACTTTATCTATAACTACTCTAGAAAAAGTAAGAGAAAATTATGGATTAAAGATTAAAGATTCTAAATTAAAAAGTATCTATAAAGAATATATTTCAGATCAATTAAAACAATATGAAGAATAATTAAAAAGAATATCAATCGATATTCTTTTTTATTTCATTCAAATCATAACCTTTTTGATATAGTTTATTTCTGATAAGATTTTCTAATTCATAACCTTCATATTTTTTAGAATACTTATTATATAACTTATTATATTCCTTAATACCATTATCTATATCTACTAGAGATTTAGTATTAAGTATTTCTTCTATATCAGATTTATCATATCCTAATTCATAGAAATAATTAACTAATCTCATTCTTAGTATATTACCATTATAAGTTTTATTAGACTTAATCTTTTTATCTACTAATTTATTTAATTTATCTATTATATCTTCCCTATTTATTTCAGATATATATTTATCTATAATAGATTCATCTAGTCTTAAATCAATTAAATATCTTTTAATCTTATTAAGACCATCACTACTTAAATAAAATTTATCATGAATATAACTCTTAATATATAAATCATCATTAATAAGATTATTCTTTTTTAATCTATCTATAACATTATTTATATCTTCTTTGTCATATCCTTTTTTATTTAAGTAATTATATATTTCATCTTTAGATCTTATTTTAATACTAATATAATTAACTGCTTTATTATATATATCTTCTTTATTATTATCTAAAACTAATTTATCAAATGTTTTACTATCTATTTCTTTTTTTAATAGTAATTCATATTTTAAGATAATATTATCATTTAAATCTATCTTTATATCATTATCAAAATATACTCTATATTTATTTTTAATTTTTTTATATTTTAGTACTTTCATAGTCCTCCAATAAAAAAAACTTAATACTAGTCTTCTTTAATATGTATTAAGTTTTTTTGTATTTCTTCCATAGCTCTATCTAAATTTTTCTTGCTTTTATATTCACTTTCATCCATTTGATAAAATTTAGTTTGTTCCATAGCTTCTGCTCTTTTTGCAGCAACATAAACTAATTGATATTTAGATGGAATTATGTTTAACATTTTATCTATTGAATAAATCATACTTTTTCTCCTTGCTAATGTATTATATAACTAATATTTATTTTTTTCAATACTATAATTTTGGTCCGGTCTTAGGTGGCTCCATACCTATTTTTTTATACATCTCTGCTTTTTCTTTTTCGAATTCATCTTTAGAATAAGTTTTTTCTACTTTTTCTATACCCAATTTTTCTTGTAACATTTCTTTTACTTTTTGTAATTCATCCTTTGTTACTGGAATGCCTTCTGGATCAAAGCTTCTTTCTGTTTTCATAGATTCTTTTCTATTTTTAGAAACTCTATAGCATAATTCACTAGCTAATTTAGCACTCTTTGCAGCATATATACCATTGAATACAGAATCTATAAGTCCTAATTCAAAATCAACTATTTCTTCAGGTTTTGCACCATATTTCATGAAATCTTTCATAAATCCTTCATAGTTGCCTGACAATATTTTTCTATATCCTTCAGGGCCAAACATAGGATGCATTTGTTCATTTACAAATATTTCGTATTGAGTAGTAAGAAGCGTTTGTTCATTTACAGATCTTTCGTCATCTCTTTGCATATACCATGCAGGTTCTAAAAATGTTGTTTGCACTACACTACCAAGTATTGCATTAACAATTCCTGATTCTCTTGCAACTTCATTTTCCTTATTTCCAGTCATAATAAAAGCTAAATCAAGGTTATCTATAACATTATTTCTAGCAGCTTCTGCTCTTGTTCTTGCTTCAGTTTCATACTTGTCTGCTTCTTCATCAGAGAAGTATCCAGTATGATACATAACCTTACATAAAGCATCTACTCTTTCATTATATGTTTTCTTAGAATAATTCTCACTCATAGACAATTCTCCTATTTACAAACTCATTATATCACATTTTTTATAATCAATAAAGAAAAAAGCAATATTATTAATAATATTGCTTTTTACTTACCTAATATTGCTTTTTCTTCATCTATTAAAGATTTATCATATCTAACAAATAATGCTTCTAAATCACTAGATAAATTAACTTCATCTAATCTAGTATATTCCCATTTATCAATAGATTTATTTAAATATTTTTCTACTTTAGGAGTAGACTCTATTAAATATGGTTTTAATAAATTATTAACATTATAAATTATATTACAACAGTTATATAATATTTTTTCACAAGCATTAGTATCAGTTTTAGCTAAAGCCCATGGTTCATTTTCATCAAAATATTTATTAGCATAAGATATAAAATCAAATATCTTAGATATACCAGTTTTAATTTCACCATCATCTATATCTTTACCTACTGAATCATATAATTCAATTAATTTAGATTCTATAGATTCATCTATTTCAGTATTAGATAATTTACCTTCAAAAGACTTATTAATAAATTGTAATGTTCTATTAACAAAGTTCCCCCATTTACCAAGAAGTTCTCCATTATGAGAATTTATAAATCCTTCCCAAGTAAAATTAAAGTCTTTAGTTTCAGCATCATTACTTAATAAGAAATATCTAGTAGTATCTACTGAATATCTATCTAATAAATGTCTTATTGGAATATAATTACCTTTACTCTTAGATAGTTTTTCTCCTTCGATAGTTAAATATTCATCAGATACTATTTTATCTGGCATTTTATAATTATCATTTGTACCTAATAGTAATATTGGGAATATTACTGTATGGAATGGTATATTATCTTTAGCATGAACTAGATATATTTTATTATCTCTATCAGCTTTCCAGAAATCATTCCAATCTAATCCTCTTTCTTCTGCAATCTTTTTAGAAGCAGTTACATATCCCCATACATTTTCAAACCAACCATATAGTTTCTTATCTTCATAGCCTTTAACAGGTATATCAATACCATATTTTTGAACACGAGATACACATCTATCAGGAATACCTTCATTAAGATATCTTTCAGTAAACTTATATGCATTATCTCTCCATAATTCTTTATGAGAGTCTTTTATTTTTCTTATTTCATCTTCAAATTTAGATAATCTAAAATATAAGTTTTTATTTAATTTTTTAGAACAAGGACTACCACATATTGCACAAGTAGTATTTAATACTTCATCAATTGTTAAAAGACTACCACATTTTTCACATTCGTCACCCTTTATGTCTGCTCCACACTTTGGACATGTACCAAGAATATAACGATCTGCTAAAAACATTTTACAATTGTCACAATATAATTGTTCATCTTCTCTCTCATATAATAATCCATTCGCATCATATTTCTTAAATTGTTCTTGAACAAATTCTTTATGATAATCATCATCAGTTCTATTGAATAAATCAAAGCTTACTCCTAAATCTTTCCAATCTTTAGTAAATTCTTTATGACAAGCATCTACTAATTCTTTTGGAGATTTATTTTCTTTTAAAGCTTTAACTTCAATTGGGGTACCATGGCAATCTGTACCAGATACTAGTAATACATTATTACCTTTTAATCTATGATATCTAGCTATTACATCTCCTGGTAAACTAGATGCAGCATGTCCAATATGAAGATCACCATTAGCAAATGGCCAACTTATTCCTACTATTACATTCATTTTAATTTCCTCCTTTTTTAAATAAAAAAACATCTCTTAAACTTAAGAGACGTTATATACGTGTTACCACTCTTTTTTATTAATATATTTCTATATTAACCTTAATAACCTTTCGGTATATGCTATAACAGGCATTCCTGTATTAACTTACATATCAGTTAATCACCTCAAGGACCATGTTCAAAAGATTTTGTTATCTATTTTCACCATCCATAGACTCTCTTAAAACTCTATCTTTTTACTCTTCCAATCAAAGGATTTCGGTATTAATTATATCTTTTTTATATAAAATTGTCAACTAGAATGGTAATTTCATATTACCATTACTCATCATTTTCATCATCTTTTTAGATTGTTCAAATTGAGTAAGTAATTTATTAACTGCTTGAACATTTTGTCCACAGCCTTTTGCTATTCTTTCTTTTCTAGAAGCTTTAATTATATCTGGATTTCTTCTTTCTTCTGGTGTCATTGATAATACTATTGCTTCTAATCTAGCCATATCTTTTGGATCTATTTGAATATTAGTTAGACCCATCTTTTTAGCACCTGGAAGCATTTTAATTAAGTTTTCCATAGGTCCTAATTTCTTTATTTGATTAAATTGTTTTAAGAAATCTTCTAGGTCATATTTACCTTTTTTCATTTTCTTAAATGCATCAAGTGACTCTTCTTCATTCATGATACCTTCAGCCTTTTCGATAAGCCCCATCATATCTCCCATACCAAGAATTCTTTGTGTCATTCTTTCAGCATCAAATAATTCTAATCCATCTAATTTTTCAGAAACACCCACAAACTTAATTGGAACATTAGTTAAGTGTCTAGCAGATAATGCTACACCACCTCTAGTATCTCCATCTAATTTTGTAAGGATTACTCCAGTTAATGGTAACTTGTCATTAAATCCATTAATAACATTAATAGCATCTTGTCCAATCATTGCATCAAGCACTAATAATACTTCATGCATCTTAACAGCTTCATTAATATTCTTTAATTCATCCATTAATTTTTCATCTATTTGAAGACGTCCTGCAGTATCCACTAAGATATAATCTAATTTATTCTCTTGTGCATATTTTACTGAGTCCTTAACAATTTCTACCGGATTTTTTTTACCCTCTTCAAATACAGGTATGTTTAAGGTTTTACCTATAGTTTTTAATTGATCAATAGCAGCTGGTCTATATATATCTGCTGCTACTAATAATGGTTTCTTGTTATATTTTTTTCTTAAAAAATTCGCTAACTTACCAATAGTAGTAGTTTTACCAGAACCTTGTAAACCAACAAGCATTAACATGTTTGGATTATGCTTTGTTTCTATTTTTATTTCATCAGTTCCAAGTAATTCTAATAATTCATCTTTTAATATTTTTAAGAATACTTCATCAGGTTTAAGACTCTTTTTTACTTCTTCTCCTAATGCTTTTTCTTTTACATTATTAGTGAATTCTTTTACTACTTTATAGTTAACATCTGCTTCTAGTAAAGCTAGTCTTACTTCTCTTAAAACATCACCTATATTATCTTCAGTTAATGTTCCATAACCTTTAATTTTACTAACCGCAGAATCTAATTTTTCTCCTAATTCTTCGAACATTATATCACCTACTCATCTAGTATATTCATTATCTTTTCTTTTAAATCATTATCTTCTATTTTAGAAGCTAATTTTCTTAATTTATCATCTCTACTAATTATTTTTAATTTTTCTTCATAATTATTTAGTTTTTCTGAAGCTAATTTTAAATCTTTAGAAACAGCATTTCTACTTACATTATAGTTTTCTCCAATTTCAGATAAAGATAAATTATCAAAATAATAACTTTCAAAATAATTCTTTTGTGATTCAGAAAGTAGATCGCCATAATAATCAAATAATAATATTAATTTATCTTGTTTATCCATATTACATCATTTCCTTAAATAATCCATATATATATTTTTCAATATCAAAATATTCTAAGTCCTCAGGTTTTTCTCCTAAACCTATAAACTTAACTGGTATATTAACATCTTCTTTAATAGCTAGTACTATACCACCTTTAGCAGTACCATCTAATTTAGTTAATACTATTCCTGTAACATTAGTTATTTCTTTAAATGCTTTAGCTTGAGAAATACCATTTTGTCCAGTAGTAGCATCTATTACTAAAAGAGTTTCATTTACTTCATGACCTATTAAATTAACTATTACTTTATTAATCTTTTCTAATTCTTTCATTAAATTTAATTTATTTTGAAGACGTCCTGCAGTATCTACTAATACTACATCATATTTTTCATTCTTAGCTTTTTCAATACCTTTATAAACAACTGATGCTGGATCAGAATTTTCTTCAGATGTTACTACATCTACTTTAAGTCTATCTCCCCATTCCTTAAGTTGTTCAATAGCTCCTGCTCTAAATGTATCACCTGCTACTAAAAGGACTTTCTTTTTCTTATCTTTTTCTTGTTTAGCTATTTTAGCAATAGTAGTAGTTTTACCTACACCATTTACTCCTACAAATAAAAGTACTGTTGGTCCTTCTTCTGAATAATTTATTTTATTTGTTAATACTTCATTATTAACGTAAATAATAAATAATTCATCTACTATTACTTCTCTAAGAAGTTCTGGATCTTCAATCTTTTCTTTTTTAACTCTATCAACTAATCTATCCATAAAATTAATAACAGTATTAACCCCAATATCTGACATAATAAGCATTTCTTCTAATTCTTCGAAATACTCAGGATTTACTTTTTGATACTTTTTATTTAGTTTATTTAATTTATCACTAAATTCTTTTCTAGTCTTTTCTAAACCTTTATCATATCTATCTTTTTGTTTATCATCTTTAAAGACTTCTTTTTTACTAAATTTTTCTTTTAATTTACTAAAAAATCCCATGTATATCACCAATATTAATTATACCTTAAAATTAAACAAAAAAAAAGAGATTACTCTCTTTTATCTTGCAATTAAATAACCATATAAAATAACTGCGAACATTAAAACTATAAAGATTAAAATTAATACATCTACCCATACACTAAATTTAGCTTCATTAGTTAATCTAGTAGTTTCTTCATTAACTTTTTCTTCTTCTATTTTAACTACTTCTTTAACAGGTTCTTCTTTAACAACCTTTTTAGTAACTTTTTTAGTTGGAGCTTTCTTTACTGCTGTCTTTTTAGTAGCTGCTTTTTTTGTTGAAGTAGTTTTCTTAGCAGCTGCTTTTTTAGTAGTAGTTTTTTTAGTTTTTTCTTCAGTTTGAGTCTTTGCCATAATACATCTCCCTTTTAATACTTTTTTATTATATACTATTTTTCTTTTTTTTACTAGTATTTTTTATATTATCTAAGCTTTGGTTTATCTTTTGGTTCTAATTCCTCTTCATGATAAGCCATTGCATTTGGATTATCTCCTGCTAAAGAATACTTAGATCCTTCTTCATATTTCTTTTGATCTTCTGCTAATTTAGCATCTCTTTTTGCTTTCATTTCAGCTAATTTAGCTTCCATTGCAGCTATTTCTTCATTATCTTTTTTTACTTCTTGTGCTATTTTTATTCTTTCTTCTAAATTTTTTTCTTGCATATATTTTTTATATGCATATCCTCTTTTTTCTTTCTTTTTAATATATCCATCTGGTTCAAATTCATTTTTATATTTAACTTCTACATATTCTTCATTATATGCATTTTTCTTTTCTTCCTCTTGTTTTAGTTGTTCTTCAACTTCTTTTAGTTTAGCTTGCATATCCGCAAGTTTTGCTTTTTGATCATCTAAATAAATTCCAGTCTCTCTCGAATCAAAATTATTATCTTTTGCTATTTGATCTATGTTAGCTATATTATTTTCAAGAAGATTTATTTCATTTCTATAAATATTTATTTTTTGTGTATATAATGCTATTGATTTATCAAAACCAGCCATTGCTTTTTCATATTGATTTATAAATCTTGTTCTTGCAGCTTTTGCTTTTATCATTCCTGCTTCTTTTGGTGATATTGTTTTTGGTTTAGTCTTTTTTTGCTTTGGCTTTCTCTTAGGAGGTTCTTTTCCACCTTTTCCTTTATCTTTTACTTTATCAAGATTATTTTGCTTTGCTATTATCATTCCACTTAACTTAACTAATTTAGTTTTTACATTTAACATTTCAGGTGCATCATTTCTTGACATAGCAAAATCATATCTACTTTTTATTTCAGTTAATCTTTGTCTAAATGCTTTTATTTCAGGATCATTAGCATACTTCTTATTATTTTCATATTTTTTTAGTATTTCATCTAATTTAATAGTTAAATTATCTGATTTAGATTTTTGCTCATTAAAATTCGCTACTGGTCCTGTTGCTCTAGCAACTGCTTTAGGAGTTGCTGTTGGTTTAGCAGGGTCTGGTACTGGTTCATATTTTTCTACACCCATTAATTTGTCTGTTAATGGTGTAATAGTGTTATTTATTTTAGTACCTAGACTTACAAGACCATTAGGGATATCACTTAATTTGAAGTTTTGAGCACGTGTCTTAATTTGTTTAAATGTTCTTCCAGCCCATGCTGTTACTACTTCTTTCTTAGTAGGATAACTTACATCAAATTTTTGTCCATCATTAGTAACGATTACATCTCTATCCCAATCCTTTGAGAATTTACAATTAGTATCAGTAAAATCTACTTTATTTTTATTTATTACTTTGATACCTATAATAGTTCCGCTAAGATCTTTAATAACTTGAATATTATCTTTATTCTTGTCAACAAATTTTTGAATATCACTATTATTCATATAATCACCCTATTTTATATAAATATTATATACTATATTTTATAAAAATAAAATACAATTAAAAAAAATATGTAAAACAATATATTCCTAAAAGTTGCAAAAAATGCTAAAAAATAGTATAATTTATATCGTTAACCCGAAATACTTTTTAAAAATTTGAAAGGAGATAAAATGAAATTTAATAGTAAAATTGATACAAAAGTATTTGCGCTTGGTGGACTTGGTGAAGTTGGAAAAAATATGTATTGTATAATGCATGGAAATGAATTAATAATAATTGATAGCGGTGTTTTATTCCCTGAATCTGATTTACTTGGAATAGATTACGTAATTCCAGATTATACATTCTTAAAAGAAAATGAAGATAAGATAAAGGCTTTATTCATTACACACGGTCACGAAGACCACATTGGATCAATTCCATTCTTACTTCAAACTGTTAAAATTCCAGTTATATATGCACCAAATCAAGCAGCAAATTTAATTAAAAAGAAATTAAGTGAAAGAAATATTGGTTATGATAATATCGTAGTATTTGATGAATCTAACCATTATAAATTTAAAAATATGGAAGTTGAGTTTATAGCAACAACTCACTCTATTCCAGATAGCTATGCAATAGTAGTACATACTCCAAATGGAACTATAGTTGAATCGGGTGACTATAAGTTTGATTTAAGTCCAATTGGACCTATGGCTAATTTACAAAAGATGGCTAGAATTGGAGAAAAAGGTGTTACTCTTCTAATGAATGAGAGTACTAATGCTGAACGTGAAGGAGTATCTCTTAGCGAATCTAAAGTAGATGCTACTTTAAGTGATTTATTTAGTAAACAAAGAGGAAGAATAATTATTGCAACATTTGCTTCTAACGTATATAGATTAAAACATATTATAGAAACTGCTAAAAGAAATCATAGAAAAGTTGTTCTATTTGGAAGAAGTATGGAAACTCAAGTAGAAATAGCTATCCAATCTGGTTATATTAAAGATACTAGTACTATAATAACTGCAGATGAAGCAAATAAATTAAAACCTGAAGAAGTATGTTTACTTTGTACAGGTTCTCAAGGAGAACCATTAGCTGCTCTTTCTAGAATAGCAAATGGTACTCATAAACAAATTAAATTATTACCTAGTGATATAGTAATCTTCTCTTCATCACCTATTCCAGGTAATGGAGAAGCAGTTGCTAATACATTAAACTTATTAGCACTTAAAGGAGTTAAAACTTATACTAATACTCTTTTAAATGATATTCACTCTTCTGGACATGGTAATCAAGAAGAATTAAAATTAATGATTAGATTATTAAAACCTAAATATGTAATGCCTATCCATGGTGAATATAGAATGCTTAGAGAACATACAGATCTTGCAGTATCATGTGATGTTCCAAGAGAAAATACATTTATAATGCAAAATGGTGAAATGCTTTCTATACTTAATGGTGTAGTTAAAAGAGATAAGAGTTTTGCTTGTTATGACGTTTATGTTGATGGTAATAGAATTGGTGATATAGGTTCTGTTGTTATTAAAGATAGAAAGATAATGGCAAGAGATGGTATATTAGTTCTAGTATGTAATGTTGATTTAAAGAAAAGATTATTACTAGGAAAAGTTACTATTGCTACAAGAGGATTTATTCTTGTTAATGAAAATGAAGCTTTAATTAAACAAATAGAAAATAAAGCTACTGAAATAATTATTAAAGAATTACAAAGTAAGAGATTTAATTATTCAGAATTAAAAACTAATGTTATTAATGAAGTAAATACTTATATCATAGAAAAAACAGGAAGAAAACCAATAATTCTTCCAGTTATTATGGATATACAATAAAAAGAAGAAACTATTCAGTTTCTTCTTTTTTTGTTTCTTTCTTAGCTGGTGCTGGAATAGCATCTTTTCTAGATAAGTTAAGTTTACCTCTCTTATCATAACCAGTTGCCATAACCATTATTTCATCACCAACAGATACCATATCAGATGGTTTTTCTACTCTTTCATGTGCAAGTTGTGATACATGAACAAATCCATCTAATCCATCCCATAGATTAACAAAGCATCCATAGTCTTCAACCTTAACAACTTTACCTGTATATATCTTACCTATTTCAACTTCTCTTGAAGCATCTAATATTCTTTGTTTTGTAGCTTCAATTACGTCTTTATCAGTATGGTAAATAACTACAGTTCCATCGTCATCTATATCTACTTTAACAGCATTGATATCATTTACTGAAGTAACGTTACTAGATTCAAGAATAATCTTAGTAATCATTTCTCCACCCTTACCAATAACATCTTTAATCTTTTCAGGATTAATCTTAAATATTTCAGTTTTTGGAGCATATTTAGAAACTTCTTTTCTAGGTTCTGGAATAACTGTTTCCATTAAATCTAGAATTTCAAATCTAGCTTTCTTAGCTTGAGCTAAAGCTTCTTTTAATATATCTTTTGTAATACCTTTAATCTTAATATCCATTTGTAGAGAACAAATACCTTTTCTTGTTCCACCTACTTTAAAGTCCATATCTCCTAAATGATCTTCCATACCTTGGATATCAGTTAATATAGTATAATCTTTTTCATCTTTAGATGTAATAAGACCCATTGCAATACCTGCAACTGGAGCTTTAATTGGAACACCAGCAGCCATTAATGATAAACATCCTGCACAGATAGTAGCTTGTGAACTTGATCCATTAGATTCAAGTATTTCAGAAACAACTCTAACTGTATATGGGAATTCTTCTTCTGAAGGCATTACTTGTTTTAAACATCTTTCACCAAGTGCACCATGTCCAATTTCTCTTCTTCCTG
>CAMYZX010000015.1 GCA_947304025.1 uncultured Bacillota bacterium | reverse complement strand
GTATTAATCATATCTTCTTTAGTCTCATAAGGAAGACCATTAATAATATGAACAACTACATTTATATTTCTTTTATTAAGTTCATTTAATGCTTTTTCAAAATCATCAAGTGTATAACATAGATTAAGTAATTTCATAGTTTTTTCATGAATAGTTTGAAGACCTAATTCAACTACTAAGTTAGTTCTTTTAGATAATTCTTCTAAGTAATCATATACTTCTTTAGTAATTGAATCTGGTCTGGTAGCTATATTTAGTCCGATGACATTGTCTTGTTTTAGTATTAATTCATACTTTTCTTTTAATGTTTCTAAAGGAGCATAAGTATTAGTATTAGCTTGGAAATAACCAATATATTTACTATTAGGCCATTTCTTTTCTTCAATATTTTTCTGAGTAATAAATTGTTTTAATAAGTCTAAATTATCTATTGATTTAGATCCATTTAGACAATATATACATCCACCATATCCTTTAGAACCATCAATATTAGGGCATGTAAAACCAGCGTTTAAACTTATTTTAAACACTTTAGAATTATATTTCATTTTATTATAATAATTTAATGTATAATACCTTTTATTATCTAGACTATATTTAAACATAATTACTCACTTTCATTAGATATATATTATAATATTTTAATATTAATAGTCAAATAAGTCTTGAAATAAAAATATAATTATATTATAATTTATATTGTTTAGTGATGAAGAAAAGTAGTAGTAAATAATTATTATTTAGAGAGTTAATGGTTGGTGAAAATTAACTAATAATGTTTATGAACTTGTTTTGGAACTAGAAACGTGTTATTACGATATAAATAAGAGAGCATAAATCCTATGAAGTAAGGTGGTACCGCCATTGTTGGTCCTTACATTTTAGGATTTTTTTTGTTAAAAAGGAGTGTTTATGGAAATATTAAAGTATATTATAATTTTTATTGTTTTCTTCTTAGTGGTGTACATATTATATTATTTATTTGTAACAAATGGACAAATTAAGAGTGTAAGAGGTAAATCAAAGAAGAAAAAAGAGTTATCTACAGAACTCAGTTTATTAAAGAATTATTATAATATTGATATAGAAAAAATAGGAATAATTAAAGTAGCAAGAATAGTTAATTTTGTTAATGCTTTATTAATAACAAGTTTAGCAATGGCTGTTTTTGGTATTAGTCAAATATGGTTAAAAGTATTAATTTTAGTAATAGTAATAGTACCTGCAATATGGGCTACATATTACTTCTTAGCAAAATATTTAAAACATTTAGAAAGGAAGATAGACAATGTATAATTTTAAAGATATAGAAAATAAATGGCAAAAACATTGGGAAAATGATAAAACTTTTAAAGTGACTGAAGATGAATCTAAAAAGAAATTCTATATGTTAGTAGAATTTCCATATCCATCAGGAGCAGGACTTCATGTTGGACACGCAAAATGTTTTTCAGCTTCAGATACATATGCAAGATTTAAAAGATGTAATGGGTATAATGTATTATTTCCATTTGGATTTGATTCATTTGGTAATCCTGCAGAACAATATGCAATCAAGAATCATGCACATCCATCAATAATTACTCATGAATGTATTGATGTATTTAGAAAACAAGCTAAATCACTTGGATTAAGCGTTGATTGGGATAGAGAAGTATCTACTTGTGAACCAGAATATTATAAATGGACACAATGGCAATTTATACAATTTTATAAAGCAGGACTTGCTTATAAAGAAGAAAAAGAAATAAATTGGTGTCCAAAATGTAAGATGGGTCTTTCCAATGAAGATTCACAAGGTGGAACATGCGTAAGATGTGATACAAGAGTAGAAAAGAAATTAAAGAATCAATGGATGCTTAGAATGAAAGATTATTCTGAGAAATTAATTAAAGGTCTAGATGATACTGAAATTCTTGAAAAAGTAAAAACTGCTCAAATAAATTGGATAGGTAAAAGTGAAGGAGCACATGTAGATTTTAGTATTAAAGATAAAGATGATACTATAAGAGTATTTACTACTAGATGTGATACTTTATTTGGGGCAACATTCATGGTTATATCTCCAGAACATCCAATAATAGATAAGTATAAAAACGATATTAAAAATATGGTAGAAATTAGTAAATATCAAGAAGAGGCTAGAGCAAAGACTGATATTGAAAGAACTGATACTACTAAAGAAAAAACAGGTGTTAAAATAGATGGACTTTCTGTTATTAATCCAGTTAATGGTAAAGAATTACCAATTTATATATCTGATTATGTATTAATGGATTATGGTACAGGAGCTATTATGGCAGTACCTGCTCATGATGAAAGAGATTATGAATTTGCTAAGAAATTTGGTATAGATATAATTCAAGTTCTTGAAGAAGTAACAGGGACTCCACACGAAAATGAAAGTCATAAGGATAGTATAGTTGCAGTTGTTTATGATGAAGCAAACGATAAATATTTAACTATCAATTGGCATGATAAAGGTGGAAGATTATTTATCGGTGGAACAAGAAAAGATGGCGAATCACCAGTAGATTGTGCTACTAGAGAAATAAAAGAAGAAACTGGTTATGATGATATAGAACTTGTTAGAGAAACATTTAAGATTAATCATCATTACTATGCTTATAATAAAGATAAATATTTTGAGATTGAATCTACAGGATTATTGTTTAAATTAAAATCTGATCATAGAGTAGAACAAACTCTTGATGAAGATGAAGTATTCGATGTAGAATGGGTTTCTAAAGATACTATATATAATGAAATTAAAGATGAATTACATCTTAAAACATTTGAATATACATTAGAAGATACTGCTATGGTAGGAGATGGAGTTCATATTAATTCTGAATTTATTAATGGTCTTAATAAAGAAGATGCTATTAATAAAATTGTTGAGTTCTTAGAGGATAAAAAGATAGGAACTAAATTTACTAACTATAAATTACAAGATTGGATCTTCTCTAGACAAAGATTCTGGGGAGAACCAATTCCAATGATTTATTGTGAAAAATGTGGTTGGAATCCAGTTAAGGAAGAAGATTTACCAATTATTCTTCCAAATGTAGAAAGTTATGAACCAACTGATGATGGTGAAAGTCCGCTTTCTATAATTCCTGAATTTGTTAATTGTGAATGTCCAGTATGTGGTGGACCTGCAAAAAGAGAAACTGATACTATGCCTAACTGGGCTGGATCATGCTGGTATTTCTTAAGATATATGGATGCTAAGAACGATAAAGAATTCGTTAATATGGATAAAGCTAAATATTGGGGTCAAGTTGATATGTATGATGGTGGTATGGAACATGCAACAAGACACTTATTATATGCTAGATTCTGGAATATATTCTTACATGAACAAGGATTAGTTCCATATAGTGAACCATTCAAGAGAAGAATTGCTCATGGTATGATACTTGCTTCTGATGGAAGTAAGATGAGTAAATCTAAAGGGAATGTAGTTAATCCAACAGATATGATTAATGAATATGGTGCAGATGCTCTTAGACTTTATGAAATGTTTATTGGAGATTATTCTAAAGATGCTGCTTGGTCTGAAGAAGCTCTTAGAGGATGTGCTAAATTCTTAGATAGAGTATATAATCTTGGAGATAAGTTAAATGATAGTGATGAAGTATCTAAAGAAAATGAAAAGATGATTCATAAAACTATTAAGAAAGTAACTGAAGATCTAGAAGAAATGAAATATAATACGGCTATTAGTACATTAATGACTTTAGTTAATTCATTTAATGATACTAAAGTAGTATCTAAGAAAGACTATAGAATATTACTTCAATTACTTAATCCATTCTCTCCACACATGACTGAAGAATTAAATGAAAAATATAATCTTGGAGAAGAACTATGTTATAGTAGTTGGCCTAAGTACGATGAAGCAAAGACTATTGATGATGAAGTAGAAGTAGTAGTTCAAATAAATGGTAAAGTAAGAGGTAAAGTTACTGTACCTAGTGATATTTCTGAAGAAGATATTAAAGCTAAGGTTAGAGAAATAGAGAATGTTAGTAGATATCTTGAAGGTGCTACTATTGTTAAAGAAATATATATACCTAAGAAATTAGTAAGTATAGTTATAAAATAAAAAAAGGACTTAGTCCTTTTTTTATTTTAATAAATATAATAAAGTTTTTTGCTTACCGTCTTTAGTTCTTTCTATTTCAGTATCATCATTCATGCTTTCTAAGAAATTTACAAAGCGTAATACTTCTTTTGTTTTTAAGTAGTGTGGGAATTTGGGTGAATCAAATGCGATCCCTCTTAGAATACTATCTGTTTGATAAGTAGATAAACAACTTAATGCAAAGTAATTAAAACAAAAGTAATCTATGTTTCTCATATCACTACACCTGTTCATATATTCCATCATAGCAGCAGAGTGAACATTAAAATCTAAATCACCAACTTTGAAATTATCAATATCATATAGTTTGATTCTATCACCATCCAGGCAGAAATTAGATTGATTAAAATCTCCAATATATATTCCACGTTTATTTAATTCTTCATATCTGTCTTGTACTAGACTTAATGTTCTTAGTTTTTCTTTCTTTTTACTGATATAGGATAATGGTTTATATGGTTCGTATTCTGAGGTGAAACCTATAAATTTACCCATTGAGTAAACTCTTTTTAGTATTTTTATATCTCCTTGTAATGCTTCATCATGTTTTAATATCATTAGTTTTAGTTCTTTGTTCTTAGTATTATCTATATCTTCGTCATCATTATATAGTTCTTCCATTGCAGTGAATTCTCTTCGATCACGATATACTTCGAGCAGATCATTTTTATCATAGAATTTCTTGAATACTACAATATGCCCATCATCATTATAAAGATAAGCAATACCTTCAGCACCACGCCCATTAGCTAATTCACAAATAATATTATTTCTGTCAAAATTTATTATTTCCATATCTACTCCAATAAAAAATTATTATAATTAATTATCAATAAAAGTCAATAATATGGTACAATAAAATTGGTGATAAATATGGACAAAATAGTTTTAGTAGATGGTAATAATTTATTATTTAGAAGTTATTATGCGACTGCATATTCAGGTAACTTTATGAATAATTCTAAAGGGTTTCCTACTAATGGATTATATGGTCTTGTTAATATGCTTAATAAGATTATTAGAGAAGAAAATCCTAAGTATATGCTAGTAGCATTTGATAAAGGTAAAACTTTTAGACATGATAAATATAAAGAATATAAAGAAGGAAGAATTAAGATGCCTGAAGATTTAGGTAAACAGTTTGTAGTAGCAAAAGAATTACTTCCTAAGATGGGTATTAAGTGTTTAGAAGTAGAGAATTATGAAGCAGATGATATTATTGGTACTTATTCAAAGATGATTACAGAGACTAATAATAAAGGTTTAATTGTTTCTAGTGATAAAGATTTATTACAATTAATAGATAAAAATAATACTGTCAAATTATTAAAGTCTAAAGATTATATAATGATGACAGAAGATGAATTTAAGAAAGAATATGGTCTTGATCCAATTAAGATGATTGATTTAAAAGGTCTTATGGGAGATTCATCAGATAATATTCCTGGAGTAAAAGGAATAGGCGAAAAGACTGCACTAAAACTATTACAAGAATATGGCTCTTTAGAAGGTCTTTATGAACATATTGATGAATTAAAAGGAGCTACTAAAGATAAATTAGTAGAAGGTAAAGAGTCAGCATTTACTTCAAAAGAAATAGCAACTATTTATAAAGAAGTGCCTGTTAGTTATTCATTAGATGATCTTCTTTATACTGGCCCAACTGAAGAATTAAAAGATATGTATAATGAATTAGAATTCTATAGTTTCTTAAAAGAAGTAAAAGTTAATAAACCAGTAGATTCTAATGTATCAGTAAAAATAGTTAGTGATATAAATGAAGTAAAAGTAAAAAGTCCAATATCTATTTATTTAGAATTAGACAATCCTAATTATCATGATGGAAATATATTTGGATTAAGTGTATATGATGGAGAAAATAGTTATTTTATACCTAAAGAAATATTAGAAAGTAATCCTAAGTTCTTAGATTTCTTTGATATATATACTTATGATTTAAAGAAACTAATTGTTTCTCTAAATAAATTAAATATTAAGATTAATAAGTGTTTATTTGATACTGCACTTGCTTGTTATATATTAAACTATAATCTTAAAGATGATATATCTTATATAGCTAATGAATTTGGTTATGATGTGGTAGATTATAATTTAATGCTTAAAGATAAAGAATTAAATACTGAAAAGATAGCAAATATAGGTGCTTTAAAAGCTAAATTTATATATGAAACAAAAGATAGATTATATAAAGAAATGGAAGAAGAAAAATCATTAGATTTATTTAATGATATAGAAATGAAATTATCTTATGTACTTGCTTCAATGGAAATAGAAGGTGTTAGAGTAGATCTAAATGAACTTGATAAAAGAGGGGAAGTATTAAATAAGAGAATAGATGAATTAACTAAAGAAATATATGAACTTTCTGGAGAAGAATTCAATATTCAATCTCCTAAACAATTAAGTGATATATTATTTGTTAAAATGGGTATTTCATATCCTAAAAGAGGAACTAAGAGTTATTCCACATCAAGAGAAATACTAGATAAATTAATAGGTATTAATCCAATTATAGATAAGTTAATTGAGTATAGAACATTAACTAAACTATATAATACTTATATTATTGGTATTAAGAATGCTTTAAAAGAAGATGGTAAATTACATACTATATATACGCAAACATTAACAAGAACTGGAAGACTTAGTTCAATTGAACCAAATCTACAAAATATTCCTATTAGATTTGAAGAAGGTAAATTAATTAGAAAAGCATTTATTCCTGAAGAAAATTGTACTTTTATATCATCAGATTATTCTCAAATAGAACTTAGGGTATTTGCATCTATGGCTAATGAAGAAAGTATGATTGAAGCATTTAAGAATGGACTTGATATTCATACTAAGACTGCTATGGAAATATTTAATAAGTCTAAAGAAGAAGTTACTAAGAATATGAGAAGACAAGCTAAAGCAGTTAACTTTGGTATTCTTTATGGAATAAGTAATTTTGGATTATCTGAAGATATAGGTATTAGTGTTAAAGATGCTAAAGTATTTATGGATAGATATTTAGAAGTATTCCCTAAGATAAAAGAATATCAAGATAAATTAGTTGAAGATGCATATAAGAATGGCTATGTAACTACTTTATTTAATAGAAAAAGAAAGATAGAAGAATTAAATAATACTAATTATATTATTAGATCTCAAGGAGAAAGAATAGCTCTTAATACACCAGTACAAGGTACTGCTGCAGATATAATTAAGATTGCTATGATAGATATATTTAATGAATTTAATAAGAAAAAATTAAAGAGTAAAATGATTCTTCAAATACACGACGAACTTATCTTTAATGTTTATAAAGATGAAGAAAAAGAAGTAAGAAATATTATTAAAGATAAGATGGAAAATGCTTATAAATTAAGTGTTCCTTTAGAGGTTGATATAGAAGAAGGTACTAATTGGTACGATGCTAAGTAATGTAAAAATGCATGTAAATATGATTTGCTACATGCATTTTTTATTATTTTTAATGATATAATTTAATCATAGGGGACAAATAATTAACAAAAAAATTTGACTTTAGCTTGATTTTATTATATAATTGTGGCACCAAAGTGAAAAGTCAGGAGGGATGAGAATATGAGAGATGTTTATATTTTTGAGTACTTAAATGAATCAGAATTCAAAAAAAGAGAACGTTCTGTTAAGAAGTACAATATGTTCGCGTATAAGAAACTTATATTCGATTTTTATCCTGAAATGAAAAATGGTAATTTCATAGGAAAACAAGTTTCTGAAGATAAAGAAAAGAATACAGTATCTTATGAATTAACTTTACCTACAGATGATTTATTTGTTAAAGTACATGGTGAAATAATACTTCATTATGATGTATATACTAATAAGAATATTATTTTATTAAAAACAATAACACCAGAAGATCTTTTAATAGAAGGACATAATACAGAACTTGGAGCATATAAAGGTGTTATGATAAGTAAAGAAAATGCAGAAAAAGATATGTTTAAAATAAATTTATTAAATATGTTAAATAAATAGACCTAAAGGTCTATTTTTTATATGTAAATAAAGTGAAAATAATATAATTATATGTTAAAATATGTTATAATTATTTATAAGTGAGGGATAAATATGAATTGGTTAAGAGATAATATTTTAAAAATTTTAATTATTTTAGGAGTTATGGTAGTAGTAATAGTACTAATTGTTGTATTTGCTAAACCAAGTGGAGAAGTAGTTGTGAGCGGAGCACAATACGGTGAATTAGAAACTAAATTACAAAATGCTGCAATTAAGTATGCTAGAAAGAATAAGAATATATTACCAAAAACAACTGATGAAATTAAAAAGATTAAATTAGAAACATTAGAAAAAAATAATTATATTGGTAAACTAGTAGCAGTAGAAGATAATAGTGTAAAATGTACTGGTTATGTAGAAGTTGCTAAGATTAGTGAAAAAGAAAATAAATATAGATATACTCCATATGTTTCTTGTGGAAAATACTATGTAACAAAAACAATTGGAGATTATATAATTGATGCTGAAACAAAGGATGGTACATTTGAAAGAACAACTGATGCAGGATTATATAAAATTGGTGATGAATATGTATTCAGAGGAGAAAATGTTGCTAACTATATAATGCTTGATAATCATTTATATAGAATTATTAAAATTGATAGTGACAAATCATTACAATTAATATCTACAAATAGAACAGAGGTTAGTTATATTTGGGATGATAGATATAATGTTGAAAAGAATAGTAATGATGGTATTAATAATTTCTTAAAGAGTAGATTATATGATTCATTAGAATTAATTTATACAAATACTAATACTGATAAAGGAGAAGTATTCTTCTCATCAAAAGAAAAAGATTATATCGTTGAACATGATTTCTGTATAGGAAAGAGAAACTTATCTGATGGTAATATCTATTCAGGTGTTGAATGTGTAGAAAAAGCACCTTTAAAAGTAGGATTAATTAGTTTAAATGAATATGCAAGAGCTAGTATTGATTCAAATTGTAAGAGTGTATTTGATAAATCATGCTCTAACTATAACTATTTCAATACATTAGGTACAAAAGATTCATATTCTTATACATATACAACATTAACAGCAGTAGCTGATAATACATATCAATATTATAGAGTTAGATATGGAGAAGTATTAGATACAAGAGGTTCTGTTGGAGTTCAATTGTACCCAGTTATTTATATAACTAATAGAACTATTTATTCTTCAGGTGATGGAACATTTACAGACCCTTATATAGTTAGGTAGGTGTAATATGCCAGTTGCAACAGTAGTAGCAGATTTCAGAGGAAAAGAAATCACCATTAAACATTATAATGGTTTTTATGAATTCGATAAGGATATGTCTAAATTAGATTCTATAGGTGATTTAGATAGAGCAGTTGGACTTCATCCTGAGATAGGAGAAAGTCTAACTATTTATGATAAGGATAGAAAAAGAATAGACATTAAAAGAGATCCAATAATAAGAACATTGTTAAGTTTTTATGAAAGTAAAAAATGTGATGAATTCATTAGATGGATATTTAATCCTTTAGGAAATAAAGGAGATTTAAAAAAAGTAGGAGCATTAAAAAGATATTTCGCAGAAAAACAACAAAACTTTGTACAATATACTTCTGAAAAAGTATATTGTACAGAAGCATTTAAAAAAGAAGCGGCGAGATTATTAAATGCTTCAACAAGAATAGTAAATGGTCTAACAGCATTGGAAGATCCAAATGCTAGTATGGAGTATTATTCCAAAGAAATACATGATGCTATGGAAGAGTATGTTCATAAAGATAATGCTTATAATTATGCATATATGAGAAAACTAGCTCGTGAGTTAGCTTTCCGTAAATATAATTTTAATGGCTTTAAAGATATAGAAACTACAGATCAAGATCAAGATTCTATATTATACGAATATGAAAGACTTATTAGAAAAAAACTTAATCTAGGAGAAGAAGAATCTGGTGAGGATCTAGAAGATGGACCATCTGAATTATTAGAAACAGCTTATGATGAAAAAGGAGAAAAAGTTGATGAACAACCTTTCTTAGAAGAATTTGAAGAACGTAAAAAGGCAAATAAAACTATAAAAATGATAAGAGGGTAATTCCTCTTTTTTAGGTGATAATATGGAAAAATATATTGATGAATTTACCCAGTATTTAAAAGTTCAAAAGAATTATTCTGAATTTACTAGAATTAATTATGAAAAAGATTTAATTGAGTATTCTGAATTTTTAAATAGTAAAAATTATAATTATAATGATATGGATTATAAGAAGTGTATGAATTATCTTATTTATCTAGATGATAAGAAATATAAAAAGAATTCTATATCTAGAAAATTAAGCTCTTTAAGAACTTTTTATAAATTTTTAGTATTGAATAATTATTCTGATAATAATCCGTTTCTTTTAATATCATCACCTAAAAAAGAAAAGAAAATACCTAGATTTATTAATTATCAAGGTATTGATGAAATATTTAATATACCTAATATAAAGACTATTGAAGGACAAAGAGAAAAAGTAATACTTGAAATATTATATGGATCAGGTATAAGAGTATCTGAATTAGTGAATATTAAAATTAAAGATATAGATTTTTCTAATAAAACAATACTTATATTTGGTAAAGGGTCTAAAGAAAGAATAGTTCCTTTTGGAGATTATGCTTTAGATGCAATTAATATGTATATGGATGATGCAAGAGATAAATATCTTGATGGTAAAGAATCAGAATACTTAATTGTAGGTAAGAATGAAACTCAGTTAACAACAAGAAGAATAGAACAAATAATAGATAAATTAATTAAGAAAACAAGTATTAAGATGAATATAACTCCTCATATGTTTAGACATACATTTGCAACACATTTATTAGATAATGGATGTGATTTAATCGCAGTACAAGAATTACTAGGGCATGAATCATTATCTAGTACAGAAATATATACACATGTATCAAATGAACACTTAAGAGAAGTATATTATAAATGTCATCCAAGAAATAGAAGGTAGGTATTATGAGAGTAATTAGTGGTTTATATAAAGGCAGAGTAATCGATGGTTTTGATATAGATGGTACAAGACCTACTCAAGATAGAGTAAAAGAATCTTTATTTGGATCAATACAAGATTATATTGAAGATTCAGTAGTTTTAGATTTGTTTGGTGGATCAGGTAATCTTGGTATAGAAGCACTTAGTAATGGTGCTAAAGAATGCTTCTTTGTAGATAATAATAGGGAAGCTATTAAAGTAATTAATTCTAATTTATCTAAGATAGGTATTAGTTCTAATGTACTTAATAAAGATTTTAAAGATGCTTTAGAGTATTTTAAATCTAATAATATTAAATTTGATTTAGTATTTTTAGATCCTCCATATAAAGATGATTATATAGATTATTCTATTAAATATTTATTAGATAATAGTTTGTTAAATGATAATTCTATTATAGTAGCAGAGTTTGAAAATAATATTAAAACTGATTATGAAGAATTAAAAATAAAGAAAGAAAAGAAATTTGGTTATAAAAAAATAGTTATATTTAAAAAAATATAACTTTTTTTTAGGGGAATTTTATTATTTTTTGCGTATATAATATATGGAGGAATTATGATTTTTAGAATAGATAATTTAACAAAAGAATACGGAAAAAATAATAGTTATCAAAAAGTATTAGATAATATATCTATTAGTTTTAAGAGTAATGAATTTGTATGTATACTGGGGGAATCAGGATCAGGTAAAAGTTCTTTACTTAATGTTATGGGTGGATTAGATAATGATTATAAAGGATCTATTAATATAGATAATATGAATATTAAATATATTAATCAAGATGAATATAGAAAAAATAATATTGGCTTTATATTTCAAAATTTTAATTTAATAAATAATTTATCTGTAATAGATAATATTATACTTTCTATAGAAAGAGATAATATATCTTATAAAAAGAAAAGAAATAGGGCAATTACTTTACTTAGAAAACTAAATATATATACTTTAAAGAATAAAAAGATTAATGAATTATCTGGAGGTCAAAAGCAAAGAGTAGCTATTGCGAGGGGATTAATAAATAATCCTAAGATAATATTAGCAGATGAACCAACAGGAGCACTTGATGAAGAAAATTCTAAGAATATATTAGATATATTAAAAGAAATAAATAAAGAAGGGAAATTAGTTATAGTAGTTACTCATTCTAAAAAAGTAATAGATTATTCTAC
>CAMYZX010000014.1 GCA_947304025.1 uncultured Bacillota bacterium | reverse complement strand
GCAGTAGGTAGTGAAGGATTATCTAAAGAAGAATTACTTGATATTTTAAATATTAATGAAGAAGAATTAGATAATATAATTACTAAATTAAATGAAAAATATTCTAAAGATGATTCAGGAATAGAACTTAAAGTTTTAGGAAACAATTATAAATTAGTTACTAAAGAAAAAGAAAATGAATATTTAAAATCATTGGCTTTAGAAGTAAGCAATAACCTTAGTGATGCAGCACTTGAAACACTTGCTATTATTGCATATAATGAACCAGTTACTAGATTTCAGATAGATGAAATAAGAGGAATTAATAGTTCTCAAATGCTTAGAAATTTAATAGCTAAAGGTTTAATTGAAGTATCAGGTAAAGATGAAAATAGTCCTGGAAGACCTAATTTATATAAAACTACAGATGTATTCTTAGATTATTTTAATTTATCTAATATCAAAGATTTACCTGAGATAGAAGAACAAACTGAAATATTAGAAGATGATGATTTATATAATTCAAGATATAGGGAAGATGATACATTATGATAGGAGTATTAGTTACCTCTAAAATTGAGTGGGAAGCATTACTTAAAGTATATGAAATAGATAGTAATCTTACAGATAAATATACTTATGGAGATTATTATAAAACTAGTATTTATAATAAAGATGTATTACTTTTTAGAAGTATAGGAAGAAAAGCAATGTCTTCTGCAGCAGTTCAATATATGATAGATAAATTTAATTTAAAAAAATTAATATTTATAGGTACTGCTACTTTAGTAGCAGATTATCTTGATTATGGAGATATTATTATTCCAGATAAGGTATCTGAATATGATTTGTCTATTAGAGAAGTAGAACCTTTAATTAAAGAAAGTAATATTATTGAATTAAAAAAAGTAGATGTATCTATGAAGTATTTCGATGGATTATTAGGTACTAGTGATAAACCTTTAATAACTAAAAGAGATTATTTAGAGGCTAAAGAAACAGATATGGTAGCATCTGATACAGAAGGAGCTGCTATTGCTAGAGTATGCAAATTAAATAAGATAGATATAGTTATTATAAAGGGTATTTCTGATAGAGTCTCTGAAGAGGGAGATTATACTGATCAAACTGAAGTATATGAAGAAAATGCTCCAGTAATAATAGATAATATTACTCGTAATTATTTGAATGAGGTTTTATGAAAAAAATATTAATAATTCTATTACTAATATTTTTTCTTTGTGGATGTACAAAAACTTCTATAGAAAAAGAAGAATATCTAAATTATATAGAGGAACTAAAAGAAGTAAAAGAATCTTCAAAAGAATATCCATTTAATATAGAAGTTAAATATGATAAGATTTCTATAAAAGAAATAAGATATCAAGTAATACTTGATGAAGTTAAAGAAGATATAACTGATATTATTATGATTGCATATCATAATAAAGAAACTGAAGATGTATATCCAAGTATGGGTATATTTGATGAAAAAGAATCTCTTTTAAAAGATAAGAAACCTAGTGGACTTATCTTAGTAGGGTATATTCCATATGAAGAAGATTTAAAAATAACTATGAAAGTATTAGTAAAGTATAAAATAAAGAATAAAGAATATAAAATATATTATGTATTAGAAAAATAGTGGTGGTGTGTGTATGTTAGTAATTATTGGTAATATAGTTGGATTATTAGCATCAATAGTAATGGCATATTCTGGCATATTAAAAAAGAAGAAAAAAATGCTATTTTTTCAATGCATAGAAAAAGTATTATTAGTTATTAGTAATATATTATTAAATGGTATATCAGGAGCTATAGTTAATACAATTAGTTTTATAAGAAACCTTTTATGTTATAAAGATAAACTAAATATAGTATCAAAAATAATATTGACAGTAATTTCAATTCCAGTTACTATATATTTTAACAATCGTGGGTTAATTGGATTATTACCGTTAATCGCAGCGATAAGTTTTATATGGTTAATGACAGTAAAAGATGTTAAAAAGTTTAAACTATTAATTATAGTAACAACTGCTATGTGGAGTATATATAATTTTTATATACAATCATATGTAACATTTGCTTTTGAGACATTAACAATAATAACAAACATTATTTCAATAATAATGTTAAATAAGAAAAAGGTGAAAAAATGAGACTTAGAAATAATAAAGATGCTAAAGGAATAATAACTGCTTCAGAATACGTTATTAATAATCCGAAAGATTATAAAGGTAAATGGAATACAGTATTTAATAATAAGAATAAATTATATATAGAAATAGGCTGTGGGAAAGGCGATTTTATAATAGCAAATGCTATTAATCATCCTGAAAACAATTATGTTGCTATAGAAAAATATGATACAGTTTTAATGTATGCAGTTAAAAAAATAGAAAAAACTATTCCAAATCTTAGATTTATAAGAATGGATGCTTTAGAAATAAATGAAGTGTTTGATAAAGAAGTAGATCTTATTTATTTAAACTTTTCTGATCCTTGGCCAAAAGAAAGACATGCTAAAAGAAGATTAACTCATGAAAGATTTTTAAAACTTTATGATGATATATTTAAGTCTAATAAAACTATATTTATGAAGACTGATAATATTCATTTATTTGAGTTTTCTATAGAGAGTTTAAGTGATTATGGATATAAGCTTAAGAGCATATCTTTAGACCTTATAAATAGCGGTATAAAAGAGAATTTTATGACTGAGTATGAAAAGAAGTTTAGTGATAAAGGAACTAGAATTAATAGATTAGAAGCATACAAAGATTAATTTTAAAAAATACTTTAAAAAAGTATTTTTTTTTGATATAATTAAAAGAGATAAAAGTAGGTGCGAAAATGTTAAAAAAGAAGATAATTCTATTTTTATTAATTTTTTTATTTACTGGTTGTAGTATAGTAAATATTAATACTGATAATTACTTAAAAAATATAAATAATATACTTAAAAGAAATAGTAAATATACTAGTGATAATGCTATTGGATATCAATATAAATTACCTACAGGAGTAACTAAAATTGAGTCTAATGAATTTAATGAAGTATTAATGTCTAATAATGAAAAATATTATTTATATGCGGATGTTGTTAGTTATTATTATAAAACTAATGAAGAATATAAAGTAGATAAGAAAGCATTTCTATCTAGTAAATTAGAAAATAAAGGTAAATTTGGTTATGTAGAAGTAAATGAAGATAACGGTAAATATTATGTTGAAATGATGTACAACTATTCTAAAATAGAAAGTTATGTAGATAAGAAAGATTTAAAAGATACACTTAATAATATGGCATATATATTATCAAGTATAAAATATAATGATAATGTTATAGAAAATTTACTTGGAGATGAAAAATATAATCTAAGTGAAAACCAAAAATATAATATATTTAATGTTAAAAAGAATAATTCTAGTTCTTTCCTAAAATATGAAAGAGATTATGATACATATAATGGCGCTGATGCTAGTAAAGAACTAATAGAAAAGAAAGAAATTGAACGAGACGACGAATAGAGGTGAAGTATATGAGCTTTATGAATAAGGTTAAAAACTTTTTCTATGAAGATATCGAAGAAGAAGTAGATGACGTAAAAGAAGAACCTAAGAAAAAATTTAATCCATTTAAAAAAGAACCTAAAGTAGAAGAAGTAGTAAAACCAGTTGAAGAAGTAAAAGATGTTAAACAAGAAGCTAATAATGATTTATCTGAAAGAGAATTGTTTAAAGCTGAAAGAACATTTAATTTTCCTATGGATTTAGGTGATGAAATATTTGATGAAGAAGATAAAGTAGAAGATACTACTGAAGTTATGCCTACTTATACTAGAAGTGAACCAGTAAGAGAACAAACTTATACTAGAAGTATTTATCATAATATTTCAAAAGAAGAACCAAAGAAAGAAGAAAAAAAACATTTCAAACCATCCCCAGTTATTTCACCTGTATATGGTATCTTAGATAAAAATTATACTGTGGATGATGTAGTAGAAGCAGATAAAACAAAAGAATTTTCTTTCGATAAAAAAATAGTAGATTTTGATAGTGTTAGAAATAGAGCATATAAGGATTTAGATGAAGAATTAGAAAAGACTATGAATAGTGATATCTTCTATAATATTGAAGAAGAAAAAAAAGAAGAAACAGTTGATGAACCTACTGTAGAAATAGAAGAACCTTCAGTAATTATTACATATGATGAAATAGAAGAAGACCCTGTTCCAGTAGAAGCAGAAGCAGTAGAATTTAAAGAAGCAGAAGTAAAAGATGTAGTTGCAGAATTAGAACCTGAGGAAGAAGATGAAGATATAGCACCAGATGTTAAGATTGAACCAAAGAGAACAAGAAGAAGTAAAGTAAAAGAAGTAACCCCTGATGAAAAAGAAAAAGAAGATCTATTTAATTTAATAGACAATATGTATAATGAGGATGAAGAGGAGGAAGATGAATAATGATGGAATATCTAAGCCAATTATTACCAATAATAATTTATGTATTATTAATTGCACTTATTATTTTATTAATAATAATATCTGTTAAAGCAATTAAGGCTTTAAATAAAGTACAAGACGTAGTAGATAATGTTGATAAGAAGGTTAAAACTCTTGATGGAGTATTTGATGTTATAGATATTGCTACTGACAAAATATCTTTATTTAGTGATAGAATTATTACTGTTATAGCAGGAGCAATTGAAAAAGTATTTAAAATAAAAGATAAAAAGAAATCAAAGAAAATCGAGGAGGATAAAGACGATGAGTAAGAGATTTGGATTCGGTGGATTATTATTAGGTAGTGCAATAGGAGCTGGAATAGCATTATTATTTACTACTAAAAAAGGTGAAGAATTAAGAAAAGATTTGTTAGATAAAATATCAGAATTATGTGATAAATTAAGAGACATAGATTCAGATGAAGTAAAAGCAAATGTTGAGAAAAAAGTTCAAGAAATAAAAGATGGACTTAAAGATTTAGATTCTGAAAAAGTTAAGAAGGCAGCTGCAGAAAAAGGTGAACAATTAAAAGCAAAAGCAGAAGAATTAGTTAAGTATGCTAAAGAAAAAGGTGAACCTGCTTTAATAGATAGTTCAGAGGCTATTCTTAAGAAAGTGATTAAAGTATCAAAAGATGCTTTAAAAAGACTAGAAGAAAAGGAAAAGAGTAAAGCAAAAGAAGCATAAGCTTCTTTTTTTGTTGACTAAATATAAAAAATAAAATATAATTTACTTATAGTTAACAAAGAAGATATTATAAGTAATTAGTATATTATTTATTAGAGATTAAGTGGTTGGTGAAAACTTAAATTAATATATTAATGAAATACAAATATTAGAGTTAACACGTTAATTACGTTATAATTAGAGTGCATAGTTTCTATGAAATAAGGTGGTACCACGGTAATTCGTCCTTATATTATAGGGACTTTTTTTCGTTTAAGGAGGAAATATGAAATTTTTTGAAGAATTAAAATGGAGAGGTTTAATTAAAGATGTAGCAGGTGAAGATCTAGAAGATAAATTGAATAATGGTGGTCTAACTTGCTATGTAGGAGCAGATCCATCTGCAGATAGTTTACATATAGGACAATTACCAACTTTCTTAATGGTAGAGAGATTAAAAAGAGCTGGACATAAAGTAATAGTTCTAGTAGGAGGAGCTACAGGTAGAGTTGGAGATCCAAGAGGAACTAAAGAAAGAGAAAAGAAAGAAGTATCTGAAGTAGAATATAATTTCTCTAAAATACAAAAACAAATGAAAAAGTTATTTGGAGAAGATCAATTAGTTTTAAATAACTATGATTGGTTTAAAGATTATAATTATGTAGATTTCTTAAGAGATATAGGTAAATATGTAAATGTTGCTTATATGGTAAATAAAGATTTGGTTAAAAGACAAATGGAATCAGGTATATCTTATGCAGAATTCTCTTATATGTTAATGCAAGGATATGACTTTAAATATATATTTGAAAACTATGGAGCAACTCTTCAATTTGGTGGTTCTGATCAATGGGGGAATTTAACTACTGGTATAGAATTAATAAGAAAATTAAATAATGAAGAAGTATATGCTTTCTCAGTACCATTAATTGTAGATTCTACAGGTAAGAAACTAGGTAAGAGTGAGGGTAATGCTTTATGGTTAGACAAAGAAAAAACATCTTCTTACCAAATGTATCAATATATCTTAAACTTTGAAGATGTTATGATTGAAGAATACTTAAAGAAATATACTTTCTTATCTAAAGAAGAAATAGATAATATTATGAAAGAACAAAATGAACATCCAGAAACTAGAATAGCTCAAAAAACATTAGCTAAAGAAATAATAACATTCATTCACGATGAAGAAAGTTATAATTCAGCGGTTAAAATAAGCGAAGCGTTATTCAGTGGAGACATTAAATCACTAAGTGAAGAAGAACTTGTAGATGCTATGTCTGGAGTAGATACTTATAATGTATCTGGAGAAAAGAATATAGTAGATTTACTAGTAGATACAGGAATACTTTCTAGTAAGAGAGAGGCGAGAGAATTTATATCTAATGGATCTATTTCACTTAACGGTGAAAAAGTAAATGATGAAAGTTTACTTGTAAATAAAGAATCTTCATTATATAATAAATATGTAATAATAAGAAGAGGTAAAAAGAAATATTACCTAGTTATAATGGAGGATTAATATGAAATTATTTGCTAAAGAAAAGGATATTGTTTTAAAAATAGTAAACTCAATACTTATAGTAGGAGCTATTATATCAATAATTGTAGTTATATCTACAGGTATTAATATAATTAATGGTTCAGAAATACTTACATATGAAGAATATGCTAAAGAAGTATGCACAATTGATAAACTAGAATATGAAGGTACTGATGAAGAAGGTAAGATTGCTTTAGAAAAAGAAAGAGAAGCTGATTGTAAAAACTTTTATATGATGGATAAAAGAGAAAAGAAAGAAGCTAAGAAAGCAAATATAAATAACTTTATAATATCTTTATCAACAACAGCAGTATTCTTAATAGTAATTCATGTTTTAAATAAAAAATTATAATAAAAAAGAGGATTAATTAATCCTCTTTTATTATGCTTGTATAGAATTCTTTCCACATTTCTAGCACATGTTCTTTAGTATAGAAATCACTAATATATGTAGAATTCTTTATTTGTTCATTATAATATTTTTTATCTTCTTTTAATTTAGTAAGAACTTCTATAAAGTCTTCATTATTATTTCCTTTTGGATACTTCTTAAATAATATATCTTCATATAATTCTAAATCTCTAAGAAGTAATGGTATATGACAATTAGTACTTTCTAATATTGTCATAGGGAATAATTCATTATATGATGGAACGAATAATACATTAGACATATTAAATAAATTATTCATTTCATCTCTTTCTACTATTCCTACAAAGTTAACATTCTTTGGTGGATTATCCATAACTTTTTTAAGTTCTTCATGACCGTCAGTGATAGCACCAAAACTGAATCCGCCAGCCCATACAAATTTAACATCAGGCATTTTTTTAGCAACTTCAACAAAGTCCATAACACCTTTTCTTGTTTGTACTTGACCAGCACCCATAACTATAAAATCATCTTTGTCATATCCATATTTTTTTCTTATAGATAATTTTTCTTTATCACTAAGTGGATGAAATTGTTCTCTTGAAACAAAGTTAGGAATATATGTTATTTTATCTTTTTCTAGACCGTTTTCAACCATTTCTTTAATAAATGATGGATTAACTACTACTAAATGATCTGCTAGTTTATAAAACTTAATAACATACCATTTGAATATTTTAAAGAATAATTTAGGTAGTTTAATAGAACCATCTAATGTTGTGGGTAAGAAGTGCACATATACAACTTTCTTTCCTTTAGTCATTTTTAATTTAATATAATTAATAGGATCTACTGTATGAGCATGTAATATGTCATATTTTGTTCCTTTATTTATGAATACATCGAATTCATCTTTAGCATCTTCTCTTAAAAGTTTAATTAATTCAAGGTATGCTGAACCAACTCCTTGACCTGCAACTTTATCAGCAGAAGATAACATATTTATTGTTATTTTTTTCATCTTTATCACCTATAAACATTATACTATAAAAATATTACAAAAAATAGGGGAATTTTTATTTTTATAGCGAATATAACATATGGAGCATTTAGAGAGTGTCATCCTTCTTTTCTAGAAAGGAGGTATAATATCAAAAGAAGACTTTTTGTTATAATGCTTCTTAGAGATATCATAATCATATTATCACTACTTACAATACTTGTAATAGTAATAAAAAAGACACTCTAGTCTGAGCGTCAATCCATAAACAAAGGATGACACTTAGATAAACTAAATGCTCCTTCTAATAAAATATTAACATATATACTAATATTGTTCAATATAAAAAATATCAAAAAAAGTTGTATTTATAACGATTTTGTGGTAAACTTAAAAAGTTATAAAAAAAGGGATGATTTTATGAATACAAGAAACATAGCAATAATTGCGCACGTTGACCATGGTAAAACAACTTTAGTAGACCAATTATTAAAACAATCTAATACTTTTAGAGATAATGAACAAGTAGCAGAAAGAGTAATGGACTCTAACGATATTGAAAGAGAAAGAGGTATTACTATTCTTGCTAAACCAACTTCACTTATCTATAAAGATTATAAGATTAATATTCTAGATACTCCAGGACACGCTGATTTTGGTGGAGAAGTAGAAAGAATAATGCACATGGTTGATGGTGTACTTTTATTAGTAGATGCTTATGAAGGTGTTATGCCACAAACTAAATTCGTTTTAAAGAAAGCTTTAAATGCTGATTTAAAACCAATTGTAGTAGTTAATAAAGTAGATAAACCTACTGCAAGAGTTAGAGAAGTTATTGATGAAGTATTAGAGTTATTTATTGAACTTGGAGCAACTGATGAACAATTAGACTTCCCAGTAGTATATGCTTCTGCAATTAATGGTACTACTTCATTAAGTGATGATATTAATACTCAAGAACATACAATGAATCCAATATTTGATTTAATAGTTAATGAAATACCAGCACCAAAAGGTGATATTAATAAACCATTACAATTCCAACCAGCATTATTAGATTATAATGAATATGTAGGAAGAATTGGTGTAGGTACTGTATTAAATGGAACAATTAAAGTTAATCAAATGGTTTCATGTGTTAGATTAGATGGAAGCATTAAAAAATTCAGAGTACAAAAATTATTTGGATATTTTGGTATTAAGAGACTTGAAATAGAAGAAGCACATGCAGGAGATATAATTGCAGTATCAGGGCTTCCTGATATAGAAGTTGGAGAAACTATTTGTGAAGAAGGTAAAGAAGAAGCTTTACCAAAACTTAGAATAGATGAACCAACACTTCAAATGACATTTGCTGCAAACTCTTCACCGTTTGTTGGTAAAGAAGGTAAATTAGTTACTGCTTCTAAGATAGAAGAAAGATTAAGAAAACAAGCAGAATCAGATGTTGCTTTAAAAGTAGAAGAAAATGGAAGAGATAGCTTTCTTGTTTCAGGAAGAGGAGAACTTCACTTATCTATATTAATTGAAAATATGAGAAGAGAAGGTTTCGAACTAGAAGTATCTAAACCAAAAGTTATCTTAAAAGAAATAGATGGTGTTATTTGTGAACCATATGAAGATGTTGAAATAGAAGCACCAGAAGATACAGTAGGACCAGTAATCGAAGCTCTAGGAGTTAGAGGTGGAACTATGGAAAATATGAGTAATCTACCTGGTGTAGTTAAACTTCATTATATTGTTCCATCAAGAGGATTAATTGGTTTTACAACTGATTTCATGACTATGACTAAAGGTTATGGTATATTAAATCATACATTTAGAGAATATCTTCCAAAGAATGCTGCAGATGTAGGGGAAAGAAAATTAGGTGTACTAGTTTCTATGGAAAATGGTAAATCTACTGCATATGCATTAGGTGGTCTTGAAGATAGAGGAATAATGTTTATTGAACCTGGTGTAGATGTATATGAAGGTATGATAGTAGGAGAATCTAATAAAGAAGGAGATCTTGCAGTAAACGTAGTTAAAGGTAAACAATTAACTAATACAAGAAGTGCTGGTAAAGATCATACTGTAGTTCTTAAGAAAACTAAATTACTTACTCTAGAAACTGCACTTGAATATATAAATAATGATGAGTTAGTAGAAGTAACTCCATTAAACTTTAGATTAAGAAAGAAAATTCTTAATACTGAAGAAAGAAAAAAATATGATGCAAAAGTAAGAAGTGAAAAGGAATAATATTCCTTTTCTTTTTTTATAAAAATGATATAATTATATTAGGTGATAATAATGAAAAAAATGATTATGGATGGTAATACTGCTGCTGCACATATAGCATATATGTTTTCTGATGCAGTAAGTGTATATCCAATAACTCCAGCATCACCTGGAGCAGAACACATTGAAGAATGGAGTTCTAAAGGAACAAAGAATTTATTCGGTGAAGAGGTTAAAGTAGTCGAAATGCAAAGTGAAGCAGGAGCTATAGGAACAGTTCATGGTTTATTACAAACTGGTTCTTTAGCATCAACATTTACAGCATCACAAGGACTATTATTAATGATTCCAAATATGTATAAAATAGCAGGAGAACTACTTCCTAGTGTTATAAATGTTGCTAGTAGAACAGTATCTACTCATGCTTTAAGTATATTTGGAGATCACTCTGATATATATTCAGTTAAAGGAACTGGATATTCTATATTATCATCAGTAAATGTACAAGATGTTATGTATATGACACTTGTTTCATATTTAAGTACATTAAAAGGTAAGATACCTTTTGTTAATTTTTATGATGGTTTTAGGACTAGTCATGAATTAAATAAAATAGATGTTTTAGATTTAGAAGAAGTTAAAGAATTAGTAGACTTCTCCTTAATCGATGACTTTAGAAGAAATAGTAGTCTTGCTAAAAAACAAATTAAAGGTACTGCTCAAAATGATGATGTATATTTTCAAAATATTGAAGCAAGAAATAAATATTATGATAAGATGCCAGATATAGTAAATGGTTATATGAAACTTATTAATGAAAAGTTTAATACTAATTATCATTTATTTGATTATTATGGTAAAACTAATCCAAGTAAATTAATCGTTGCTATGGGATCAGTATGTGATACTATCAAAGAAACAATTGATAATATGGATGATGATACTGGTTTAATTATAGTTAGATTATTTAGACCATTTAGTGTTAAACATTTTATTAATACTATACCTAGTACTGTTAAGAAGATTGCAGTACTTGATAGAGCAAAAGAAGCTGGTTCTAGAGAAAGTTTATATCTAGATGTAGTAGATGCTATTTCTAAATCTAAATTAAAAGTTAAAGTATATGGAGGAAGATATGGATTATCTTCTAAAGATACTACTCCAGGAGATATACTTGGTGTATTTAATAATTTGGATAGTAAAGAACCAATTGATTCATTTACTATAGGTATAATTGATGATGTAACTAATAAGAGTCTTCCTAGAGAAGATATAAAAATAAATAATAAAGCTATTGAATTAATGGTATATGGTTTTGGATCTGATGGTATGGTTTCTGGTACTAAAGACTTAGCTACATTAATCGGAGACAATACTAATGGTTATATTCAACTTTATAATAAATATGATTCTAAAAAGAGTGGTGGAGTAACCATTTCTCAACTTAGAATTGGTAAAGAAGAAATAAGATCTAGTTATTATATAGATAAAGCTCATATAGTAGTATGTACTAAAGAAAGTTATTTAGATAAATATGATATAGTTAAATCTATTAGAAAGAATGGAGTATTTATATTAAATACTTCTAAAGAAGTAGAGGATCTTGATGATAAAACTAAATATTATTTAGCTAAAAATGAAATTAAAACATATTTTATTGATGCCTCTAAAATAGCTAGTGATAATGGTATACCTAATAAGATTAGTGCGATTATGGAATATGCAATAATTGGTATTACAAAAGTATTACCAGTAGATAAAGCATATGATATGTTAAAGGAAAGTATTGCTAAGAAATTTGGTAAGAAATCTGAAGATATAGTTAATAAAAATATTAGTGCACTTGATGATGTAGAAAAATCTATTAAAGTAGTAGAAATTAATCCGGAATGGGCTAATTTAGAAATAGAAGATAAAGAATTAAATGGAGTATTAGATTATATATCTCATTTAAAAGGCGATGAATTAAAAGTATCTGATTTTATTAAACATGAAGATGGTACTTTTGAAGTAAATACATCTAAATTAGAAAAGAGAAATATCGCAGAAATGCTTCCTTGTTGGAACACAGAAAAATGTATTACATGTAATAATTGTGTAATGGCATGTCCTCATGCAGTTATTAGACCTAAATTAATGACTATGGAAG
>CAMYZX010000013.1 GCA_947304025.1 uncultured Bacillota bacterium | reverse complement strand
AACAAGAGGATGAAAAACCAATTGTTAATGTTGCAACTCATATTGATGATAAATATACTACTGAAGACTCATTAAAAATTGAAATTCACAAGTTAATTAATGAGATTGACTCAAAAGAAACACTAGAGAGAGTTAAACAAGAAATTGAGGATAGATTTGGTAAAATCAATGATGATATCGATGTATACATGCATAGTGAATTATTAGAGAAATTAGCTAAGAAATTAGAGGTTAATAATATAACTACTAACAATTTATATGTAGAATTTATCCTAAATAAAGACATAATTGAGTCATTAGATATAACAGATTTATTTGTATATGCATCTAAGTTATCGACTAAGTATAGATTTAATTATAAGAATGATAGATTATATATTAAACTATTATTAAGTGGTTTAGAAAAACACTATGTATATTATTTAGTAGAGTTATTTGAACATATTATAAAAATAAAAGAGTAATTATACTCTTTTTTTGTGTTATAATTTTAGTCAGGTGACGATATATGAAATTATCTATAATTATTCCATATTATAATGTTTTGGATCATATCAAAAGGTTATTTGAAGTATTAGAACCTCAACTAGATGATGAAGTAGAGGTATTAATAATAGATGATGGATGTAATGAAAAAGAATTAGATAAATTAAAGGCAAAAGTAATTCATTTAGAAAAAAACAGTGGTGGAGCAGGAAAACCAAGAAATATTGGTATTGAGAATTCCACAGGAGAATATATTGCTTTTATAGATGCAGATGATATGATTACTGATAACTATATAAAAGAAATAAAGAATAAGATTAAAGAACAAAACGATATTATATATTTGAGTTGGAGAAGTAGTAAGCATAATGTAGTTGTAAAAGATAAGCCTCCTTTTTGGAATCCTACAGTATGGAGTAATGTATATAAGAGAGATCTAATTGGAGATAAGAGATTTAGAGAAGATATTAGTTATGGTGAAGATAAACATTTTAATAAAAAAATAAAACCTAAAACTAGTTCTGCTGTGGAAAAACAAATATATATTTATAATAGCAACAGATGTAAATCTTTATCTAAAGTGGGTGTTAGAAAGATTTATAAAATTATTATAATTATTGGAATAGCACAAATAATAACAACAATATTACTAATATATGTATTATGGAAATTGAATGTATTTAGTATGTTATAATTATTATATGGAGGATTTATGAGAAAGTTTGAAAAAATAAGTAAAGAACAATATGAAAAAGATTTAAAAGAGGTATGTAATTATGAAGATATAATATTACCTACTAGATCAACAAAGCATAGTGCAGGATATGATTTTAAAAGTCCAATTAGTTTTATACTAAATCCAGGAGAAAGTAAGAAAGTACCTACAGGTATTAAAGCTTGTATGAATGAAGATGAATTCTTAGCAATATTAGTAAGAAGCTCTATGGGATTTAAATATAATATAAGACTATGTAATCAAGTAGGAATAGTAGATTCAGATTATTATAACAATCCAGATAATGAAGGACATATATTTATAAAGATTCAAAATGAAGGAAATGAGCCTTTAAATATAGATAAAGGTGATAGATTTGCTCAAGGAATATTTACTAAATATTTAGTAACTGATGATGATGCGTCAACTGGAGATAGAACAGGTGGTGTTGGATCAACAGGAAAAGGAGAATAATATTCTCTTTTTTTATGTTATAATTTAATTGGTGATTGAAATGATAGATACTCATTGTCATGTTTTAAAAGAAGAAATGGATAATTATATAGATATTATTGAAGAATGTAAGAATAAAGATATATCTATGATTATTAATGGATATGATAATAAATCTAATAAAGAAATAATAGATTTAGCTAATAAATATAGTAATGTCTATCCTGCAATTGGTCTTAATTATGATCAAATAGATAGTTTTAATGATAAAGATTTAGAAGAATTAGAAGAATTAATTAAATCTAATAAAATAACTGCTATTGGAGAAATAGGCTTAGATTATTATTGGACTAAAGAAAATAAGGATAAACAAATATATTTCTTTGAAAAACAATTAGCTTTAGCAGAAAAATATAATCTTCCAGTAATAGTTCATTCTAGAAAAGCATCACAAGATGTATTTGATATCATAAAAAAATATAAAGTAAAAGGATCTATGCATTGCTATGCAGGTAGTCTAGAAATGGCAAAAGAATTTATTAAATTAGGCTTTAAAATAGGTGTTGATGGACCAATTACTTATTCTAATAATGTTAAAGGTGTTGAATTAATTAAAGAATTACCTATAGAAAGTATATTATTAGAAACAGATAGTCCATATTTATCACCAGAACCAAATAGAGGTAAACAGAATAGTCCTTTAAATCTTATTTATATTGCTGAAAAAGTAGCAGATATAAAAGGAATATCAGTAGATGAAGTAATAGAAAAGACTACAGAGAATGCTAAGGAGTTATTTAATATATGAATCAAGAATTAGTAAAAGATTTTAAATTTAAGAAAAAATTTGGCCAAAACTTCTTAAAAGACGAAAACATTCTTAGAAATATAGTATCGAAATCTGAAATAGATAAAGATACTTTAGTATTAGAAATAGGAGTAGGAGCAGCATATCTTACTTATTATGTTTCTGAACAAGCTAAAAATGTTATTGGTTATGAAATAGATGAGTCTTTAAGAGAAATAATAGATGATCAATTAAAGGATAGAGACAATGTAGAAATAGTATTTGGGGATTTCCTAGAACAAGATGTTAAATCTAAATTAAAAGAATATGACTATAAAAAGTTATATGTAGTAGCAAATTTACCATATTATATTACTACTCCAATTATTACTAAGATAATTAATGATAAATTAGGCGTAGATAAAATAGTTATAATGGTTCAAAAAGAAGTTGGAGATAGATTTAATGCTAAACCTAACTCCAAAGAATATAATTCTTTAACTATATTCTTAAATTATTACTTTGATATTAAAAAAATAATGGATGTATCAAGAAATTGTTTTACTCCTAAACCTAATGTGGATAGTGTAATAGTAGAGTTTAAATCTCATAAAAAATATAGTGTTAATAATGAAGAATTATTCTTTAAATTAGTTAGAGATTCGTTTAAATTTAAAAGAAAGAATTTAAGAAATAACCTAAAAGGTTATGATTTAGATAAAATAGAGTCTGCACTAAATAAGATTAATAAAGATTTAACTGTACGTGCAGAAGCGTTAACCATCGAGGAATTTATAGAAATAAGCAATTCTATATGATATAATTAAATAGGAAGGAGACTTATTATGTATAATAGTTATTATGATTCTTATAATGGCGCAGTTGCTACAGGACTTACTGTTTTTGCAGGTATTATGATATTTTTAGTATTTATAATATTAATTGCAATAGCTTTTGAAATAATATCTAGATGGATATTCTTTAAAAAATGTGGAGAAGCTGGATGGAAAGCAATAATTCCAGTATATAGTGATCTTACATTACTTAAAGTATCAGAATTAAATTGGTGGTGGATATTTGGTTTATATGCTTCATCAATTCTATCAATAGTTACATCTAGTTTAAATTCAATACAACAAATATATACAAATGGATATAGCTATGGATATGCTAGTGGAGCATCACTTATGCTTAATTTCTTAATTATGCTTATAAGTTTAGCTGGAGCAGCAGCTACTATAATAACAAGTATTAATATAGGAGTTAATATTTCAAAGAAATTTGGTAAACCAGGTGGATTTGCAGTATTAATTGTATTCTTTACTAATATTATGTTCATGGTATTAGGTTTATCAAGTAGCATGAAATATGATAAAAAAGTTAAAGTTTCTCCAAATGGTATATTTGGTAAAACTAATTAAAAAAGAACAGGTTAAAAAACCTGTTTTTTTATTTATATAATATATATTGTAGAAAATTTGACATTTATTTCCTATTGTGTTAGAATATGGAGCATTCTTTTAAAAAGAAGGGGGATTTTTATATGAGTATTTCAGATGAAAATAACAAACAAATTACAGAAAAAGTACAAAAGACATTAGATGCAGAAAAATTAGCAAAATTAAAAGAAGAAACAGATTTATTAAACAATTTACAAGATACTTTTAAACAATTAGATGAAGCAAAAAGAAGAGCAAATACTGAAATGGTTAATAGTTTAAAAGGTGATCTTAGTAAAATTCTTGCTATTTTAGGTGATTCAACAAAGGAATCTTTAGAAAAAGATCTTACTGAAGTTGAAAAAGCAATTAAAGATAAAGGGGCTACAGCACTTAATATTGCTGACAAGAATAATGTAGAAGCTAAATTAGGTGTAATTGATCGTAAAGAAGAAATAATTGCTAAATTATATGGTGGTAAAAAAGAAGAAAACACAAGTAGTAAAGTATTAGTTGGAGTAGTAGCAGGTGCTTTAGCTGGAGTAATTGGATTTGCAGGTTTTGCTAGAGGTTGTAGTAATGAGGATACTTTAAGTACAACATCTACAGATACAGAGATAACTGAAACTACACCTGAACCAACAACTTTAACACCAACACCAGTTCTAACTACTACAACAAGTGGATCTACATTAGAAACAGTAGATGATAATGGCTATTCAGCAGCAACTACAACAACTAATACAGATCCAAATAGTAATGAAAATGGTAATGGCAAAGGTAATGGTAATACAAATGGTGGTAACAAAAAAGGTGGAGAAACTAAGAAACTTAGAGAAACTAAGAGTCCAAAAGCTACATCTTGGATTTCAAAACCAACAAATAATACACCAAAGCCAACAAAAAATACAAAATCAACAGTTCAAACTGATGTAAATGGTACTCAAGCACATCATACTGAACCACAAGTTAAACCAAGTGGAAAAGATAAGCTTCCAACAGAACCAACAAAAGAAACTGTTAATAAGAAGGCTACAGCAACACCAAAGCCAACATCAAAACCAAAGCCAACATCAAAACCACAACAAACTGTGGATCCAGATGATGAAAATAATGTTGTAGAAAAATGTGCTGCAGTAGTAGAAAAACCAAAGGTATTAAAACTTACTTTTGGTAATGATTATAATATTTTCTATAGTATAGAAGACCAAAAGGAATTATAAGAGGTGAATTGATATGAGAATTTTAAAAAATATTAATAAGAAAATAGTTGCACTTATAACAACAGGTACTATTGGATTAACTTCAATTGTTGGTTGTGCTGCAAAAAGTAATATTGATAATATAACATCATCAATGAATACTTCTGAATCTACTATAACAACAACTTTAGAACCAACAACAACTACTACATCTGAAACAACAAAAGCAGTTGTTAGTAAAGACGTAGTTACAAGTGATTATGAAAATCATGCTAAAGCAGTAGCTAAAGCAATGTATGAAAACAATAAAAAATATTTTGATGAAAAACAATATACAGTTGAAGATTTAGAAAAAGTTTATTATTTATTAAATGATAAATATTACGATGCTGATATGAACTTATTATTTACTCAACCTGAATTAGAAAGAGTATTATCTATAACTAGAGAATTAATAATGCCTCAAAGAGTAAATGAATTAATTCAAAAATATGAAGATTACCAACATGGTTTCATTACAGCAGAACAATTAAATAAAGAAGTAGAAGCTTCTGAATTATATGATTATATAATTAGTTTATCAAATATGTTTGATGTCAATGAAGATAATAAAGATGTAAGAAATTTCGTTACAGATTATTGTAAAGAAATGGTTAGAATTAGTAAGGACCTTAAAGCTGGTGCAAGTCTTGATGATGAAGCATTTAAAAAGCATATGATAGAGTTCTTTGCTAAGATACGTAGTGCTCAAACAGGAAATGTTACTGATTATCCAGATATAAATAATTATTTACAAGAAACAACAGTAAAACCTGGATCATCATTTGTAGTAGCTCTTATGTATAAATCAATGGCTGACTATCTTAACCAAGCAATAGATGGACAATATGTTATTGTACCAACTAAGTATGGGGATGAAGTTAAAAATGATAAAGTAAGAGTTGGTGTTTCTTATAACGAAGGTAAATTAATTAAGGCTGTATACGAAGGTAAAATAACTGAAACTAAATATATAATGTTAGTTGAAGATATTAATGCCGAATTATTCCAAACTCATCCATTAGAAGCATCTTGTAATGCTGAAGATACAATGAGAGCAAATGCTGGAGTACCAGTAGTTAAGAACGGAAAAACAAATACATTAAAATAATAATTAATATTGAATAAAAAGGGTAAAAAAAGAATATATTGCATATTCTTTTTTTGTGCTATAATTGTTTTAGAACACATGGAGGTGACTATGCATAAACTTATAATAAATGGTGGAAAAAAATTAGAAGGTGAAATAACAGTAAGTGGAGCAAAGAATAGTGCGGTTGCATTAATACCAGCAGCATTATTATGTGATGAAAGTGTTACACTTGCTAATGTTCCTAATATATCGGATGTCGATGCACTTGAAGATATATTAAGACATTTAAATGCAAAGATAGAAAGAAATGATAATGGAGAATTACATATTTCATCTGATACAATAGTTAATAAAAAAATAGATAAAAAGTCTGCTAAAAGACTAAGAGCATCTTATTATTTTATGGGGGCACTTTTAGGTAAGTATAAAAAATGTGAAATGTGCTTCCCAGGTGGATGTTCAATTGGTACTAGACCTATTGATTTACATTTAAAAGGTTTTGAATCATTAGGTGCTACTATAACTGAAGATGGAGAAAACTTTAAAATAGAAGCAGATGAATTAAAAGGAGCAAAAATATATTTAGATTTTGCTTCAGTAGGAGCAACTATTAATATAATGTTTGCAGCAGTAAAAGCAACAGGTACTACTATTATTAATAATGCTGCCAAAGAACCTGAAATAGTAAATGTAGCAACTTATTTAAATAATATGGGTGCTAAAATATCAGGAGCAGGTACTAAAAAGATAAAAATAGAAGGAGTTCCTTACTTACATTCATGTTTCCATGAAGTAATACCTGATAGAATAGAAGCAGGTACTTATGAAATAATTGGAGCAGCTTGTTCAGATAGATTAAAAATTAATGGAATAATACCTGAACACTTAGAAGCGTTACATAATAAACTTAAGGAAATGAACGTAAATATAACAGTAGAAGATGATAATGCTGTTATAGTTGAATCAGGAGACTTAAAACCAACAAATGTTACTACTGAAGTATACCCTGGTTTTGCTACAGACTTACAACAAGTAATAGCATCACTAATGACTCAAGCAAATGGTGAATCTGAAATTCATGAAACAATTTGGGAAAATAGATTCCAAAATCTTTATGAATTAAAGAAAATGGGTGCTAAAGTAAAGATAGATGGAGAAAGAGCATATATTAAAGGAAAAACTAAATTAACAGGAACTGAAATATATGCAACTGATCTAAGAGCAGGAGCTGGTCTTGTAGTAGCAGGCTTGCTTGCAGAAGGAACAACAGTTATAGATAATGCTGATTTAATACTAAGAGGATATGAAGGCATAGTAGAAAAACTACGCGGAGTTGGCGCTGATATTACACTTGAATAAAAAAATATCTTGCATTATTTAATTAGTATTGTTATAATATAATGGATTTCAAAAAAATTCTATAACATTTTTGTTATGGCGAAGGGAGAATATTTATGGCAAAGGAAAAATTAAACATATATAAAGATTGTAAAGTTATATGTGCATGTGGTGCTACTTTTGATACTAAATCTACAAAAGATGAAATCCACGTAGAAGTATGTTCAGAATGTCATCCATTCTACACTGGAAAACAAGTTAGAACTAGTAAAAAAGGTAACGTTGAGAAATTTAATGCTAAATATGGATTAAATAAAGAAGAAAAATAATTAGACTTATGTCTAATTTTTTTGTATAATAAAAGTGGTGATTATATGAAAATAGCGATTGTTAATGACCATTGGGGATATGATTTAAAGAAATATATTATTAAACATTTAAAAGGTGTTGAAATAATAAATCTAGGATCAGATTCTAAAGATATAGTTGATTGGTCAGAATACGGAATTAAACTAGGAGAATATATAGTAAAACATAAATGTTATGGTGTATCCATATGTAGAACTGGAGTAGGTATGTCTATTGCTTGTAATAAAGTAAAAGGTGTTAGATGTGCTAAAGTTAATTCTATTAAGGAAGTTAAATTATCTAGAAGTGATGATGATGTTAATGCGATTGCTATTCCAAGTGAAATAAAACCAGAAAGAGCAGTTAGAATAGTTGAAGAATTCTTAAATACTGAATTTAGTCAAAAAGATAGATATTTAAGAAGAAAAAAACAAATAACTGAATATGAAAATAAATAGGTGATTTTATGAATATATGGATTGATAATTTAAAAATAATCTTATTTGTATTTTTAGTAGTTGTATTAATAGTACCTGTTATTATTAAGATAGCGCATCATGTTAATGCACTAGATATTCCAAATGAAAGAAAAGTACATAAATTTCCTATGCCAAGACTAGGTGGACTAGCAATATTTATAGGATTTTTAATAGGATATATGGTATTCTGTACTCCTACAATACAAATGAATTCAATATTGATAGGTAGTTTCTTTATTATAATGGTAGGGGTGTTTGATGATATTAAACCTGTAAAACCAATAATAAAATTTGGAGGGCAATTACTTGCAGCAATTATAGTAGTATTCTATGGAAATATAGTTATGCAAGATATATCTGCATTTGGTTTATATATTAATTTTGGAATGATTGCTCCAATAATAACTATATTATTCATAGTAGCAGTTATTAACTGTATGAATTTAATAGATGGATTAGATGGACTTGCAGGTGGTATTGCTACAATATTCTTTATAACAATAGCTATTATAAGTAGTATTTTAGGTATATATAGTGGATTAGATGCATCTTTAACATTAATTATGATAGGAGCAACTTTAGGTTTCTTAATGTATAACTTCCATCCAGCAAAAATATTTATGGGTGACTCTGGATCAATGTTCTTGGGATATATAATATCAGTTATTTCGTTATTAGGATTTAAGAACGTTACTTTAACTTCATTTATTGTTCCAGTATTAATATTAGCTATTCCTATATTAGATACATTATTTGCAATAATAAGAAGGTTATTAAAAGGTGAATCTTTTGCCAAAGCAGATAAAGAACATTTTCACCATCAAATTCTTAAAATGGCTGGTAATCAAACAAAGACAGTATTAATTATTTATTTAATACAAATATTATTCTCAGTAGCTTCAATAGTATATGTACTTAGAAGTCCAATGATAGGTAAAATAGTATACGCAGTATTATTTATTATAATAATATGGTTAATAGCTACTACTAATATAGTGTTTGATAAAAAGAAAATTAGTGAAGGTTTTAAGAAAAAATTCAGTAAGAAAAAAGAAAAATAATTTACGAAAATTTACGTAAAGAGGTAGTAAACGACTATCTCTTTTTATTTTGCTATAGTATAATATATTTAAGGAGATGGTTAAATGAAATATATAATTCATGGCGATAATACTGATTCTATCAAGGAATATATAGAACAAAAACTTGATAGATTAAATAAGTATTTCAACAGCGAAGATGCTACTGCAACTGTTGTTACAAAGAAGGAAGGTAGAAGGCAAAAGATAGAGGTTACTATCCCTACTAATGCATTTACTCTTAGAAATGAGGTATATGATGATGATCTATATGCTGCAATTGATAATGTAGTAGATAAATTAGAAAGACAAATAAGAAAAAATAAAGATAAAATAAATAAAAGAAATAATAAAACATTAATTGAAGATTTTGAAGCAACTTTAGAAGATGAGTTCTATGAAGAAGAAAAGGTTGTTAAGAGAAAGAAAGTTGAGTTAAAACCAATTGATGAAGAAGAAGCAATTCTAGAAATGGAATTACTTGGACATACATTCTTTGTTTATAAAGATGTTGACACAGATAATATATGTGTTCTTTATAAGAGAAAGAATGGTAACTACGGTATTATTGAAACTAAATAGTCTAGAGTATCTAGACTATTTTTTTTGTATGATATATAATATTCATATAATGAGGTTAATATGAGAAGAGTAAAAAAGTGTTTTGTTTTTTTATTTTTTGTTTTATTAATTATTCCTTTTACTATTAAAGGTGTTTTTGCGGATTCTTTATCGTGTCAATCTTTAAACGATAAAGCAGAAGAATATAATTCTATAATATCAGATATAAATAAATATAAATGTAGTGAAGATGAGATTGATGAAGTACAAACTTCAAAATGTAAGGAATTGTTTTTAAGAAAGAATAAATTACTTCCAGAATTGTTTGAATTAGATACAAAACTTGAATATTGCGATAAGATTGGAGTTAATAATATTATTTCAAATAATAAAGATGTATGTACAAATAAATTAGCTACAACAATACACTCAATTGCTCAAACAGTATATAAATACTTTTATATATTAGGGACTTTATTATTTTTAGTATTTGGATCATTAGATTTCTTTAAGAACATAATAGATTCTAATCCAGAAAATTTTCCAAAAAACAGAAAAAATTTCTTTAAGAGATTAACTGCATTAGTATTAATATATTTATTACCATTAATAATAAACTTAATTTTCTCAATACTACCAGATCGTTTTAGTTTGGGAACAAACAAATATATTTGTGCTACAGGATCATATACTGTATCAAATTCCAATGCTAATATTAATGTAGAAGCACCAACTATAACAAGCCCAACTACACCTACTACAGTAGATGCACAAAAGAACAAAGCAAAACGAAATCAAATAGCATCTCAAGCAAAAAGTGTTAAAAAATATACTAAAGCACATAACACTTTCTGGTGTGCAAAAAGAACTAATTCAAAAGGAAAAATAATAAATCCCGCATGTAGTACTAAAAAAGTTGAAAATTTATTAGGAAATAAACAAAAATATAATGGGCATACTGGTGGATATTCATGTGCATCACTAGTAAGTATTGTATTATATAAAACAGGAATTTATTCTGCCGATGAAATAAATGGGCATAATATCAATTCCGCATGGCAAACAGCTAAATTTTTAAGAGATAAAGGATGGAAAGTTATAACAAATAAGAATAAACTAGAAAAAGGAGATATCTTATTCTATAACAGAAGTTCAAAATCAAAATTAACAGTAAAAGGTGTTAGCCCAACTCCAAGACCAGGGCACGTTGATATTTATGCAGGGAATGGAAAAGTTTATAATACTGGTGGTACAAGCCTTCAAAACAAAATAACAAGTGGTTTTGATTCTAGTACATTTGCATTTGCAATGAGATATCCAGGAGAATAATATGAAAAAGAAAGAAAAGATACTATTAATATCAGTAATGTGTCTAGTAATTATATATATTATTGTTAATGTAGTTCTGCCAAATTTAAATAGAAAAACAATATATATAGGACTTTCAACAAGAATAAATATTAAAAATGGACACATATACATTTCGGAAAAAGATGAAAAAGTTAATAAACAAAAAGTTAAAATATATTTTAACAATGAAATAATTGATGGATATGTATTAACTGAGGAAGAAAGCTCTTCAGGATTGAATAATAGTCTTCATGCATATAATAATGATGGAGAATTCTTGTTCTTTGATTCTTCTTTAATAGCATATACACCTGATCTAAAAATAAAATTTATTGAAATAAATAAAGATTATACTGAAGAAGCAGGTAGAATTAGTAATTTTATTAAAGAAGATAATATAGATTTATCTAAAAACGAACTTGATTACGCAATAATTAGTTCGTTTGATATAGATGAAGATGATGAATCAGAATATATTTATTCAATAGGTTTAAATCAAGAAAACAGTTATGAAAGTGAAGTAGTAATGTTTAAAGATAATGAATATTATGTTATTGCTCATGAAAAAGGAACAGTAGATGAACCTGTAAAACTTGAACTTGTTAGTATAATGGATCTTGATAATGATAACGATTATGAATATATTGTTTCTAAATCTATTGATGAATATGGATCAAATAAATATGAAATATACAAATTTGATGGAGAAGATTTCATAAAAATAGGTATAGAGGAATAAATAAAAGTCTAGATATTCTAGACTTTTTTTACTTAATAATATATAATATTTTTATAATGAGGTTAATATGAGAAGAGTAAAAAAGAGTTTAATTTTTTTATTGTTTGTTTTATTAATAATACCTTTTACTACGAGAGTAGCATATGCAGATTATACATGTGCAGATATCAAGGATAAAGTAGATCAATATGATAAGATAGAAGAAGAAATAGAGTCATTAAAATGTAATGAATCTTATAATGCTACTACTACAACACAATGTAATAATTTAAGTTTAAAAAAGAATTTAATACTTACTGAATTGTTTGAAATAAATGATATGAAGATTGATTGTGATAAAACATTAATTAAACCAATAATTGAAAAGAATCAAAAAAGTTGTAATAACGAACTATCTTCAAGTATTAATTCAATAGCAAAAATGTTATTTAAAAATTTCTATGTTGTAGGTACTGTATTATTTATAATATTTGGATCACTAGATTTGTTTAAAAATGTTATTAATGCAGATCCAAAAGAAATGCCTAAAAACAGAAAGAAATTTTTAAAAAGATTAATAGCATTAATACTATTATATTTAGCTCCAGTGATAATTAATATGATATTCGCATTCTTACCAAATCACTATAGATTAGGTACTACTAAATATGTATGTAATGCAAAATCATATTATACAAAAGAAAAAGGTGCTAATACTATTTCAGGATATTATTCAAAAGATTTAATAACTGCAACTCCTACTGGAGGTAGTTCAAGAGGTAAAGCAATTGCGGAAGCAGCAAAAACTATTAAACAAAGCGCAATTAGTAATGGATATACATATGGTTGTAATTATCAAGGACCAGATAAGCAAGGATCAACTTCTGTTCATAAAATGTGTTGTGCGGAATTGTTAGGAGCAGCATTATATAAAGCCGGAATATATGATCTAAATGGAGCAAGAAGTTATCAAACTGCATCTGCACCTGGATTAGGAAATATATTAAAAAATAAAGGTTGGATACTTATTACAAATGAGAAAGATTTACAACCAGGAGATGTAATTTTTTATGAAAAGCTAGCAAAACAATCTGAGGCCGGAATAGTTTATGGTATTAATGGCAGAAATATACACGTATGTCATACAGATATTTATTATGGTAACGGTAAGAAAGTTAGTACTGGTGGAGGATTTAATCAATCAAATTTAGTAAATACTTTTAAAGTAAAAGGAACTTGTTATGGTGTTAGTCAAAGATTCGCATTTGCATTTAGATTCCCAGGTAAGAAGTGAGGTAGAATATGGTTAAGAATAAAAAGCTAATCTTATTTTTAGTTATCTTATTTGCAGTTTTATATCTTATAATTAATGCTATTATTTCTTTACCTAAAAATAAAAAGTATGAAAGAACAATCTTTTTAGGAAGTAGTACTAGAGTAAATGTTAGTAATGATATAAAAGTATATAATGAAGATGTAGAACTAACAAAATTAGATGTAAAAATATTATTTAAAGATGAATTTATTGATGGATATATATCTACTGCACAAGAAGAAACAAGTGGTATAGTAAATACATGTTATGCATATAATGATGGCGGAGATTATTTAATCTTAGATTCAGTATTAATTGCACATACACCTGATATATCAATAAAAGTTAAAGATAAAAATACTAATGAAAGTGAAAATATAGAAGAAGTTTATAGATTTGCTAATAGTCAAAATATTTCTTTCTCTCAAGATTTAATATTAGATTATATGGAAATTAGTAATTTAGACGTTGATAATGATGGTAAAGACGAATATATTTATTCTGTAGGTTTAGTTGAAGATGCTGAAGAATATGTAAGTTTAGTATTTATGAAGAAAGATGATAAATATATATTAATTGATAGGGAAGACAGCGAATATCAAGGCATGCCTAACCACAGCCTTAGATTTTTCAATTTAATTGATTTTGATAACGATGGTAATTATGAATTTGTTGTTAGTAAATTAATGAGTGAATATGGACCAGATTATTACCAATTATATAAATTTAATAGTAATAGTTTTGTTAGTATAGAATAGGAGGGATAGATATGTGTGATAATAATGGTGTTCTTATAGTTTTTATAGTATTAAAAGCAATTATTCTATTTGTTGTACCAATTTTAATGGTTGTTATGTATAAAAAGAATAGTAGACTTTTTACTATAGTAGGAATTATAGAATTAGTATGTATTATAGCAATGATATTATTAAGATTATTTGGTAATGATTGTATAAAGAATTCTAATATTACATATATAAAAGGGAATAATGATAACACTATATACGAGAATTCTTATAATTCTGATAGTTCAATTTATTCAGAAGAAGCATATTCTATTGGATCAATTGAAACTACAAATGATAATAATGTTTATGTTTATAATATAAATACTCTTCCTTTAAAGACAACAACAATGATGTGTGATAAAAAGAGATTTATAAATAATTATGGTAATAGTATTACTGGTATAACAATATTAATGTCTAATGCTTTTGATAGTGATTTTGATGAAAATGAAGTTTTCCAAAGATTAGCAAATAGTCAAGCTATTGATTGTGATAATGGTGTTAATTTTGAAGCGGTATTTAATGAGTTAGCTAGATTATATGGTTTTAGAATACGTGAGATTAGTTATTCTGAAATGGATAGATATATATTAAATGGACATAGTGTATTAGCTGCAACAATTAATGAACCAGATGAAGAATATAACTTTGGTTGTGGTAGAGATTATATAGTTGTTTATAATAAAAGCAATGATGGTTACTATAATATAATTAATCCTAATGATAAAACTTATTCATACTTCTGTCCTAGTGATACAATTGGTTATGGAAGTATAATCGATAAAAATCAAAATAATAATAATTATACTTTTGAAGAAATCAATAGTAAAACTATTGGATACTTTGTAATAGAGGTGGAATAATGAAAAAGATAAGAATATTAGTAGTAGCATTATTAATGTTTATTCTATGTGGGTGTTCAGGAAATTATAATTTAACATTTAATGATGATTTAACTTTAACTGAAGAATTAGATATAAGTATTAAGAATGAAGATAATAGTTATGAAAAAACATTAGATTTGTTTAATAGAGCAGAAATAGATTCTAATAAATATGATGTAGTAACTGATGAAGATTATGTATATATTAAATATACTGAAGAATATAGTACTATTGAAGATTATCTTTTAAATAGTAATTTATATCATGTTTTATTTGATGATATAGAATATTCTAAAGATAATGTAGGAATGAAAATAGGAGCAGAAAATAGTTTTAAATTAGATGGTAATACAAGTGGAGAAATAGTTAATGCATATGATATAGATAATTTAAAAATAAATGTAAAAATTCCTTTTTCAATAAATAAATCTAATGCAGATTCTAAAGAAAAAGATGTACTTACTTGGGAAGTAAAAAGAACTGATACTTCTAAAGATATAAATATAGATTTTTCTTATAAAAAAGCAAGTACTATAAGTATAGTATTATTAGTTTTATTAGGTGGTGCAGTTATAGGATTTGTAGCATTCATTATAATAAATCTATTAAAGAGTAATAAATTATAACATTGATTTAATATCAATGTTTTTTTATTGTTTTAAGGGCTTGAATTTGATATAATTATTATTGGAGCGTGATAATATGAGCATATTTAAAAAACTATTTAATTTTGAATACAAAGAAATGAAGAAATTTACTGCTTTAGCAGATAAAATAGAAGCTAAAAAAGAAGAATATGAAAAACTAACAGATAAACAATTACAAGCAAAAACAGAAGAATTTAAGAAAGAATTAGAAAATGGTAAAACTCTTGATGATATATTAGTAGATGCTTATGCTACTGCTAGAGAAGCTGCTAAGAGAGTTATTGGAGAATATCCATTCTATGTACAGTTATTAGGTGCTATAGCTATTCATTTTGGTAACATAGCAGAGATGAAGACAGGTGAGGGTAAAACATTAACATCTGTTATGCCTGCATACCTAAATGCATTAACTGGTAATGGAGTACATATAGTTACTGTTAACGAATACCTAGCATCAAGAGATGCTAACTGGATGGGACAAATATTTAAATTCTTAGGATTAACAGTAGGAGTTAATACTAGAGAATTATCTCCAGAAGAAAAGAAGGAAGCTTATAATTCAGATATCTTATATTCTACTAACAATGAAATTGGTTTTGACTACTTAAGAGATAACATGGTTGTTAGAAAAGAAGATAGAGTTCAAAGAGGATTAAACTTTGCTATTGTCGACGAGGTGGACTCTGTATTAATCGATGAAGCTAGAACTCCATTAATTATATCTGGTGGATCTATGCATACATCTAATCAATATATGGATGCACAAAGATTCGTTGAAAAATTAAAAGAAAATGAAGATTTCAACATAGATGAAAAAACTCAAAGTATATCTTTAACTGATGAAGGTAGTAAGAAATGTGAATCTTTCTATCATATAGATAATATGTATGATGTTAAATATTCTGCTTTAGTACACCATGTTAATCAAGCTTTAAGAGCTAACTTTATAATGCATAATGAAGTAGATTATGTTGTACAAGAAGGAGAAGTAGTAATAGTTGACCAATTTACTGGGCGTTTAATGAAAGGAAGACAATTCTCAGAAGGTCTTCATCAAGCATTAGAAGCTAAAGAAAGAGTTAAAATCAATGAAGAAACTAAGACATTAGCTACTATTACATTCCAAAATCTATTTAGAATGTATAATAAACTTGCTGGTATGACAGGAACAGCTAAAACCGAAGAAGAAGAATTTAGAGAAATATATAACATGTATGTTATAGAAATTCCTACTAATAAACCAGTAATAAGAGAAGATATGGCAGACTTAATATTTGCTACTAAGAAAGACAAATATGCTGCTGTAATCGAAGAAATTAAGAATAGACATGCTACAGGACAACCTATCTTAGTTGGTACTATAGCCATTGAAACAAATGAATTAATTAGTAGTATGCTTACTAAAGAACATATTAAACACGAAGTATTAAATGCTAAGAACCATGCTAGAGAAGCTGAAATCATAGCTAAAGCTGGTGAAAAGGGAGCAGTTACAATTGCTACAAACATGGCTGGACGTGGTACCGATATTAAACTAGGGGAAGGCGTTAGAGAACTTGGTGGATTATGTGTTATTGGTACTGAAAGACATGAATCTAGACGTATAGATAATCAGTTAAGAGGACGTTCTGGAAGACAAGGTGATCCAGGATATTCACAATTCTTTGTATCATTTGAAGATGATTTAATGGTTAGATTTGGTACTGATAGATTTAAAGAAATACTTCAATCTGCAGGATTAGGTACAACAGTAACTTTAAGAAGTAAAACAATGACTAAGAATGTTGAATCTGCACAAAAGAAAGTTGAAGGAAATAACTACGATATAAGAAAGAGTTTATTACAATACGATGATGTAATGGGTAAACAAAGAGAAATAATGTATGCTAGAAGAAATGAAATTCTAGATAAAGAATCTATACATGATTCAATTATTAGATTAATAAAAGAACATGTTGAAGAAGTAGTAACAGGACATACACTATATCAAAAAGATTTAACTGAACAAGATTGTAATGAAATCTGTGAATATATGAATGAAAACTTATTATCTAAATCATTTATAAAAGTATCAGAAATAATAAATGAACCAGTAGATAAAGTAGTTAAATTCATAACAAAAGTAGTTATAGATGAATATAATAATAAGATAAGTGAATTACCTATAGAAATAGTAAATGACTTTGAAAAAGTAATAGCTCTAAGAGTTATAGATACTCACTGGATGGAACATATTAATACTATGGATCATTTAAAAGAAGGTATTGGTTTAAGAAGTTATGCTCAAACAGATCCTCTAGTAGCATATACTAAAGAAGGATTTAACTTATTTGATGAAATGCTTTCAATAATTAATAAAGAAACAACATTATATTTATTAAAAGCAGAAATTAAACAAAACTTAGAGAGAAAACAAGTTGAAAAACCAACTGGAGATAATTCTTCAGAAAAGTCATCAGCTAGATCTCCAAAAAGAGTTAAAAAAGTTGGAAGAAATGAACCATGTCCTTGCGGATCGGGCAAAAAGTATAAACAATGCTGTGGAAAATAGAAACTAAAGTTTCTATTTTTTTATGGTATAATTATATTAGGTGATGATATGAATAATCTAGTAGAACTACATCTTCATTTAGATGGAGCTTTATCAATAGATAATTGTAAAAAAATTTCTAAGATTCAAAATATTGATATTCCAGGTGATGTTGAAATAAGCAATATGATGATTGCTAAAGATTGTCATGATTTAAACGAATTATTAACAAAATTTGAATTTCCTTTATCATTGCTTCAGACATATGAAGGAATAAAAAATGCTGTTAAGAATTTACAAGATGAATTAATAGAACAAGGAATAATTTATGCTGAAATTAGATTTGCTCCAGAGTTTCACACAAGAAAAGGTTTAACTCAAGAAGAAGTAGTCAATGCTGCGATAGAGGGACTTAATCTATCAAAATTAAAGAGTAATCTAATACTTTGCTGTATGAGAGGTAATAGTCTTGATAAGAATATAGAAACAGTAAAACTAGCTAAAAAATATCTTGATGAAGGTGTATGTGCTATTGATTTAGCAGGAGCAGAAGGAATATATCCTACTAAAGATTATGAAGATATATTTAAGTATGCAAAAGAATTAGAAATACCTTTTACTATTCATGCGGGTGAGGCAGATGGACCTAGTAGTGTTTACGATGCTATTAGATTTGGTGCTAAAAGAATAGGCCATGGTGTTAGATCTATTGAAGATTTTAATTTAATTAAGTTAATAAAAGAAAAAGATATTACTTTAGAAATATGTCCTACTAGTAATATTTGTACTGCAGTTTATAATAAGATTAGTGATATACCAATAAAAGAATTATTAGATAATGGTATAAATATAACAATTAATACTGATGATCCAGTTATTTGTAATACAACATTAAGGGAAGACTTATTATTGGTAAAGAATGCATTTAATTTATCTGATGAAGATATAATTAAGTTACAATTAAATGCAATAAATGCTTCTTTTGCTTCAAAAGAAGTAAAAGAAGAAATAATTGAAAGGATAATGAAATGAACGAATATATGAAA
>CAMYZX010000012.1 GCA_947304025.1 uncultured Bacillota bacterium | reverse complement strand
TTAAGATACATTCTTACTGGGTCATTAATAGATAAATTCTTAGGTAAACTTTCTTCAGATATGTCTAAATCAAGTTCTCCATCAGATCCAGTTTCATCGCCTTCTTCAACTACTTCTATATTATTTTCTCTTAAGAAATTATATAAATCATCTAAAGATTCAGAATCCATCTCTAAACCTTTTAATTCTTTAGCTAATTGTTCAAAAGTTAAGAAACCTACACTTTTCCCTAATTCTAATAAAGCTTGCTTTCTTTCTTCAATAGTTCTAATAGTACCATCACTATTAAGATTTGTTTCTTCTTTTTTAGTTTTCTTTTCTTTCTTTGGTTCTTCTATTTCTTCAGATACTATTTCTATATCATTTTCTGCTAAGAAATCATATATTGCATCTATATCTTCAGGTGTAATATCATCACTTTCTAAGAAAGTATTTAATACATCCGCAGCAACATATCCCTTTCCTTTACTTGCTTTCTTTAATTCTTTTTCTATTTTATTTATATCTATTGTCTTTTCCATATTATCACTCCTAATTCTTACCCATTTTTATATCTATTATTTTTTTAGCTATTTCTTTTCTAACTACATCATTAGTTTCTGCTTTTAATTTTGCTTGTAAATTCTCTATTTGTTTCTTATTAGAAAATTCTTTTATTGTATCAAAACAATTATCTATTTCTTCCATTGAATAATTTTCACTATATGGAAGAGAATCTATCTCAGAAACTCTTTTTACAAGTTCACTATTATCTCCCAAATAAGTAATAAAGTCAACTAAATTAAAACTATTATACTTTTTAAAGAACAATACTATTTCTGATGCTAATTTTCTATCTAATTCATCCGGAAGATAACTTAGATTGTTGAAGTAATATTGAATAATATTATTATGTCTAATCATATTAAATAATATTACATCAGTAGCCTTATCATATTTATTCTCTTTAAACTTAACTCCAAATTTAACATCTACTTTATTAATTGTATGTGTATCTTCTCTTGTCTTTACTTTAATCTTAGATTTAATTATATCTGGATCTACATCAGTTAATTTAGATATCTTTTTAATTTCTAAATCTCTAATAACATCATCATCAATATTAGATAATTTTTCTGATATTGATGTAATAAATTTAGATACATCTTCTGGATTATTAAAATTATAATTATTTTTTAAATTAATTAATGCATAATCAAATGCATTCATTGGTTTAGATAAATGTTCTAACATCTTATCTTTGCCTTTTTTAATAATATAATCATCCGGATCTAAATCTTCTTCTAATCTAACTATACTTAAATTAAAATCTATATTTTTAGATAACTCTATAAAAGATAAAGTTGCTTTTTCTCCAGCCTTATCTCCATCAAATAAAAGTATTACATTATTAGTTAATTTTCTAATCAAATTTAATTGTTCTTTAGTAACTGCAGTACCCATAGTAGCTACTGCATTAGTTACTCCTATTGTATAAAGACGAATAACATCCATAAATCCTTCACAAATAATTATCTCATCTTTTTCTAATACACTTTTTTTAGCATTTTCATAATTATATAAAAGTGATCCTTTTTTAAATATATCTGTTTCCATGGTATTAATATATTTACTAGTATCACTACCTTCATATATTCTTCCAGAGAAACCAATTACTTTTCCATTAGTATCCCAAAGTGGAAACATAATTCTATTTCTATATATATCACTAAGTTTACCTTCATCATTTATAACAGATATACCTGACTTAACAAGTAAGTCTTTACTATACCCTTTGCTTTCTAATAAACTAACTAATTTATTATCATTAAAAGATAATCCTATTTGGAATCTTTTAATAATATCTTCAGTTATATCTCTTGAAGCTAAATAATTTCTTGCTATCTTACCTAATGGAGTATTTAGATTATTTTGATAAAACTTATTAGATATTTCATAAATATCATATTCATCTTTAAACTTAATATCTTCTTTTGGTTTATAAGAACCAATATCTATTGATATACCAACTTTATCTGCAACCTCTTTAACAGCTTCATAATAATTAATATTCTTATAATCTTTAACAAAATTAAATACATTCCCTGCTGCCCCACATACAAAACACTTATACATTTGTTTTTCTGGTGAAACACTCATACTTGGATTATGATCATCATGAAAAGGACAAATACCAAAATAATTTTTGCCCTTCTTAGTAAGTGGAATATAATCTCTAATAACATCCACTATATTAATTTTTCTTTGTATATCAAATATTTCCTCAAATGATGGTTTACTCAAAAAAATCACTCCAATTATAATATTCGCGATAAGTAATTAAAATTCCCCTGTTTTTTGCAAAAAAATTAATTTTTTTAATATTTTATGTCAAAATGTGTAAAATTTCAATAAAAAAATAGGATTTCTCCTATTTTTTATCTCCTTCAGTATTTGCTACTTTTTTAACAGTATTTGATAAATCAATAGTATCTGATAGAGTTTCTATTTCTACTGGAACTTCTTCTTTTTGTTTCTTTTTAAATAATTTATTTAATACTTCTTTTCTACATAAGAAATATCCTAATACAATACCTAAAGTAAATGTTAATAATAATGATGCAGTAAATATTATCCATTCTTTTTTACTAGTACTATCTGGGCAAGTTTTAATTATTTCTTTTTTCTCATCTTCCCTAGTAACTATTATTGTATATGTTTCATTTTTAGATTTATCTTTACTAACCACATTAATTTTAACAGTATTTTTACCTACTACAAATTTTGAATTGCCTACAATTGTTACTTCAGCTTCCGGATTATTTGGTGTAGCTGTAATAGTTAATTTTGTTGTTTCATAATCTACATTTATATAGTATTTCTTTTCTGTACTACTGAATTCTATTTTTTGACCTTTTATTGTTAAATCTTTAAGAGTTGCATCTTGTTCTTTTAATTCTTCTTCAGTAGGAGTTACATTTAATGTTAATTTAATTCCGTACCATTTTTCAGAACCATTTTCTGCTTTAACTACAATTGTTATTTCATTAACACCTTTTTGTAAGTTTTGTGCATTCTCTGTAATCCATACTGTTGAATGTGGATCAGTTGGTTCTGCTTTTATATCTACTGATGTTACATCTGTAACAGTAGCAGTATAATCATAAATATTTTTATTAAATCCTGGGCTTAAAACTGTATTTGGAATCTTTAATGATTTTAATGATGTGTCTGTTCCAATTGCTCTTATTGAAACTGTACCACCATTAAATGTTGATTCATCTGCTTCTCCATTGTTATACGCAGTACCTTCTAGTTTTAACATTGTATCTCCAGCTGCAGCACCATCATTTACTTTAAATTTAATTTTAGCTATTGTAGTGTTTTCAGTAACACTTAAATTGTCTGCAGTCATTTGACCACCCTCTAATACAGTTAATTTATTTGTATCATATACAAGTGTTATATTATAACCATTTAATGTATTTTCTTCAGTTGGTCCTTTTACCGTAACATCTACTGTAAATTCATCACCAGGTTTAACATCCTTTGCTCCACCTATTGAGAATGTAAATGTGTCATCAGCATATACTGTTGTTAATCCTACAAATAGCATCCCAATCAGTAAAAATAATTTAATAAATCCTTTTCTCATATTTACCTCTTTCTACTCTTATAAAATTATATCATATTATTAATATTTTTCAACTATTTCAATCTATCATAGTATGAATTAAGTTCAAAAACTTGAAGTTTTTTATATTTTTTTAAATATTGTTTTTCTATTAATCTCCAAAACCTGGTAGTTAATGGTTCATTATCATTAAACCTATTAACAAATATTACTTTCAATCTATTCTTTTTAGCTCCGAATACATCAGTCATAAATTGATCTCCAACAAATATGCATTCATTTTTATTAAACATATTTATTATCTTTTTATAATTCTTTTTAAATGGTTTCATAGATAAATAATATGCATTTACTTTTAACTCTTTAGCTATAGTCATTACTCTTTTTCTTCTAGAATTACTAAATAAGAATACATTAAAATCTTTCTTTAAATCTTTAAATAATTTTAAAGTCTTTTTATCTATATTAGTTACTTTATATGGAATAACTGTATTATCTATATCAAAAAATATATTTTTAACTCCTATCTTCTTTAACTTAGAATAATCTATTTTATGTATATTTTCATAATATGCATCTGGTATCATGACGTTCTCCTTAAATTTTCATAAATATAATCATTCTTTCTCATCAAAAATCTATAATGTTTATTATAATATCCATTATTAATAAATGTTTTATTTAAACTACTAGTTTTTAGTATAAACATTACTCCAATAAAATATATACTTAATACAAATACTATAATTATTACTAATACTATTAATGATGACGAATAATCCATTAATATCATTGAGAAGAATACATTATATATAGTATGTACTAATGTTGGTATAAACAATGATGCTACTAGATTTAAAAGTTTTCTTCCCTTAGTTTTTGAAAACTTTTGTAACGATATAAAGTAGCCCATTATAACTCCACAAACTATATGAAGTGGAATTGAAGTAAAGTTTCTAAGTATTGCAAGTGATGTCATTTCTGAGAATGTTGGTTCTCTAAATACATACATAACTGTTTCTATTACTGAAAATGATAATGCTATTATTGAAGAATATACAAATCCATCATATATATCATCATAAGATTTATTTTTATATAAGAATAAATGTAATACTAATAACTTAGCATATTCTTCTACTCCTGCAAGTACCATAATTCTATATACTGAATATGAATTTTGCGACGGAAACATCGAAGCATTAACTATATTTAAAGTTACTATTAACTTATCTATTATTAGTGAAAAACATATTGTGAAAGCGCCAGAAAGAATGCATATTAATATCATTGGTAAAGGTTCTCTAGATTTTCTATCAGAGTACAATATCAATGAAAGCATTAATACACTAGGTAATATTGTTGTTAATAAAACTACTAATAATTTTGAAAAGTCCAACACTTCAAAAATATTCCCCATGGCTTCCACTCCTACTATATAAATTATAACACTATTTTACTATCAAAGCGAACAAAAAAAAGAAAAACTTTACAAAATATTCTGTAATAGTTTTTCTTTTAAATCAGTTCTTCTTTCATAAGCATTAGTATTTTCTACCGAATATAGAAATGCTTGTTTAGATCCAATTAAGGTCAAGGAGTATTTTGCTCTTGTTACTCCTGTATAAATAAGTTTTTTATATAACATTGCTTTATATTGCATAGTAATAGGCATAAATACTATTTTGAATTCGCTTCCTTGAGCCTTATGAACACTTATCGCATATCCATGTTTTATAGTAGATAAGTCCTTGGTATTATATTTAACTATATTAGAATCAAAATCAATTGTTATATCTCCATTAGTTATATCAGTAATATAACCAATATCTCCATTAAATACATTATTATCAGGATCATTTTCTAGTTTTAATACTTTATCTCCTTCTCTATATACTACATCCATATATTTAATTTCATTTTGATCTAGTTTAGGGTTGAATATATCTTGAAGTATTTTATTAAAACTATCTATTCCATTTTCTCCTTTATACATTGGAGCAAGTACTTGTATATCTCTTGAATCAAATCCTTTTTCTTTTGCTTTTAAACATAATTCTTTTATATATGATTTAATATTATAATTCTCTGCTTCAATAAAATTAAAATCTTCTCTTTTATTAGTAAAATTAATATCTAAATCATTATCTTTTATTTCTTTAGCTAAAGTAGCTATATAAGAATCATCTTTTTGTCTATATAAAATATTTAATTTAATAACATTAATCATATCACTATCTATTAAATCTTTTAGTACTTTACCAGGGCCTACACTCTCTAATTGATTATAATCACCAATCATAACAATTTTAACATTCTTTTTAAGACCTTTTAATAAATTATCTAATAAAATAGTATCTATCATACTAACTTCATCAATAATAACAAAATCTACATCACTCTTATTATTAACATTCACCATGAACGTATCTGTATCCTTATTCCATTTAAGGAATCGGTGGATAGTAGATGCTGGCATTAAAGCAGATTCACCCATACGTTTTGCTGCTCTACCTGTTGGAGCAAGTAATGCCATTTTATTACATAAATCTAAGTATGTTAGATTATTAATTTTCTTATAAAGTTCTACTATACCTTTAATAATAGTGGTTTTCCCAGTTCCTGGACCTCCAGTAATAATACTAAAATTACTTTGAATAGCAGTTTTGATTGCTTTCTTTTGTTCAGGATTAAATTTTATATCAAATTGTAATTCTAAGTATTCAATATGATTATTAATATTTTTTACTTTAGTATCTTTAGCGTTTGTTAAATAATATAGAGTATCTGCTATATTTGTTTCCGCTTGATAATATTCAGTTAAGAAATATTTTTGATTGTATATTATTACTTTACCTAGTTTTTGCATTTCATATAGATAGAATTCTAAATCCATTAAAGAGAATTCAAAACCTAGTATGTTACCTAAATTATTATATATATCATCAATAGATAAATATGTATCTCCAAGGTTAAAGCACAAATTTTTCATAACATATATAATCGAATAAACGATTCTATATTTATCATTATCTTCAATACCTAGATTTTTTCTTATCTTTTCTATTTTTTGATATGTTATTTCTTCGATATCATCTATTAAAGTATATACATTATTTTTTACTACATTAATACTATTATCTTTATAAGTATTATATATAAGCATAGAATCTTTAGTATTAAAGCCTATACTATTTAAATAAACAATAATATTATAACTTTCATTATATTTAATTAATGTTTCATAAATACTTTTAGCTTTCTTTTCATTAATCGAAGGAACAATTAATAAATTAGAATAATTTTCTTCAATAAGTTTTAAAGTATCTTCTCCAAGAGTATTAACTATATCTTCTGCAGTTTTTTCGCCTATACCTTTAAATAGACCACTAGATAAGAATTCTACTATTGCATCTTTACCTTCAGGAACAAGTCTTTCATAACTATCTACATTAAACTGCATACCATATCTTTTATTAATTACTACTTCACCATTCATAATATATTTTTCATCAATTGTAAGTTCATGAAAATAACCTGTAATTGTTATTGCACGATTAACAAACTCATATAGATCTTCTATATCAGTTTCTTTAATTCTAAATAGTCCAATAACATAGTTATTATTGCCTTCATAAATAATTTTTCTAAATGTACCTTTAATATATCCCATACATAATATTATATCAAAAAAAGAGAGATTTCTCTCTCTTTTTATTTCTTAATTATTACTTTTTTATCTGCTCTGTCTTCTAATAATTTTGGATTTTCTATAATATATTCTAATATTTTAAAAGCCTTAATCATATAGAATCCATCTGCTACTCTTTCATCAAAGTTTATACCAAATTTAGCAGCTTTATATCTAACTTCTTTATTATCTACTATTTTAATTTCATCTCTAATTTCACCTATTGATGTAATTGATGATGCTGTACCAAAGTTAGTGTTGTTATGATAAATACTATCTGATTTTAATGATCCAATATCAGTTACTATTGCAGATGAAAAATAAATATCATCTTGTTGTAAACTCTTTGGAAGAATACCTTTTTCATCCATCCACTTAAGTGTTCCTACTAAAGGTACTCTTAATATATTAGGCATTGCTCCTAGAGTATCAAGTACTCCATTAGCACCTTTCTTTTCAAATTTCTTATTTCTAAGAATGCTTATTTGATCAGATATCTTTTTAGATATAGTATTAATATTATCTTCAGGAGCAACATCAATAATTAACATTACTTCTTCAGAATCATCTTCAAATTCTACTTTAGCTACAAATGATATAGATACATTAGTATGCTCGTACATATGTCTATTTTTAACATATCTATTTAATTTAGGTCTATTATAAATAGTTTTAGCTAATGCTAATAGAAATGCATGGAAATAAGTAATCTTATCCCCTTTTTTCTTTCTTTTATTAACATAATCTACTAGATTAGTTACATCTATTGGTGTATTAATAAATACATCTGCATCACATCTTCTTGGCTTTAAGTCTATCATTAATTGACTCATACCACCTATTTTTACTCTTTTTGAATTAATTCTTGCCATGTTTAATTTTCATCTCCTTAACTGAATCTTCTTTTAATTTCTTAAAATCAACTTTTCCAATCATTGTTTTAGGTAGTCTATCTAATTGTTCAAATTCTTTTGGAATTGAATAAGCAGCTAAACTCTTTCTACAATGTTTTATTAAGTCTTCTTTTAATTCATCATTTAATTTATAACCCTTTTTAAGTACTACAAATGCTTTTGGCACTTCTACTTTATATGGATGAGGTATACCTATCACTGATACACCATCAATTGCTTCATGTTTTTCTAATACTTCTTCTATTTGTGATGGATAAACATTATATCCTGAAGAAACAATCATTCTTTTTAATCTTTGTTTATATGTAATGAATCCATCTTCATCCATAGATCCAATATCTCCAGTATGTAACCAAACATTACCATCTCTATGATGTCTTAAAGCTAAGTTTGTTTCTCCTTCATTATTATAATATCCAAGCATAACAGTAGGCCCACAAACACATATTTCTCCATCTTCATTATAATCTACTCGTTCTTCAGTGTTTGGTTTAAATATGCCTACATATATACCTGGCCAAGGAATACCAATTGTTCCTGGATTAGATAAATCTCTTAAATCTACTGATACTGCTGCAACTGCTTCTGTTAAACCATATCCTTGTATCATATTTGTTCTTGCACCATGTTTATGTAAGAACTCATTAATTTCTTCAACTCGTTGTTTATTTAAAGTATCTCCTCCACCAATAACATATTTTAATGCAGATAAATCTACATCTTCCATTTCTTTATTCTTAGTTAATGCTTCAAATAAAGTTGGAACTCCTACTAGAACTGTTGGATTATGTTTAATTAATAATTTATGGAATTTAGAAGCTTTAAATAATGGAATCAATATTACCTCTGCTCCGCAACAGAAAGCATCATTAATAGATACTTCTAAACCAAATCCATGGAATATAGGCATAATACCAAGAATTCTATCATCTTCACATAAATCTGGATAAGCATTTAATGCTGCTACAGTAGAAGCATTAATATTACCATTTGATAAAACTATTCCTTTAGGTGTACCTGTTGTTCCTCCACTTTGAAGTATTAATGCAGGATCATCTTTTTGAGGAGTTTTATCATAATATATATCTTCTCTCTTTAGTTTTAAGAATTTCTTCCATGAAATATATAAATTCTTATCTAAAGGCATTTTAAATTTAGTTTTAATAGTACTAAATCTATAAATAAGTTTCATAAATATATTCATAGAATCATCTGGAGATATTACTATTACTCTTTCTACTTTAGTATCATCCACTATTTTCTTTAATGTCTTTAAAGTTGTATCTAATGCTACAACATATTTAGTATCATATCGATTTAAAGCATCTTTTATCTCATTTTGACTAAGTAATGGATGAAGCATATTAGCAACTGCTCCTATTTTATTTAATGCATAAAATGCATATAATGCTTCTGGAACATTACCAGATAAAATAGTAACTATATCAAACTTTTTAACTCCAAGAGTAAGAAATTTATCTGCAGCCTCATCTATCTTTTTTATAAAAGTTCTATAAGATATACGTGTACCAAAATAATTAATCGCAGTCTTATCTATATATCCATGTTTTTCTATTTTTCTTAATAAAAAATCATATATATTTTCATCCTTCAACCATATTTTCATATGTTTTCTATTATAATATTTCTTCCAAGGTGCTTTAGGAGGGATTTTTATTCCAATAAAACTTAATAATCTAAAATCAAATAGTCCCATTATAACCTCCTCTATAATATAATTATATATTAAAAATAAAAAAATGAGAAGAAAACTTTATGTCAAATCAAAATATTTTTATTGTATATATATGTAAAATATATGCTATTACTTATATATATTAATTATATTATAATATAATTAAATTAATGATAAGGAGAATTATATGAGTGAAAATATTAGTATAGTAGAAGCTATGAATAGTCCATACGCTACTATTAAAAGTTTAGGAGATGCAATAGAAGTTGCAGTTGAAATTACTGATCAAATGGTTATTAAGCATGTACGTTCTAACGATGAATATAAAGTAAACATGCCTATTAATCCTGATAAAGATAATACCTACCGTTACTATGCAGAAACTATATCTTTTAATTATAATGGTAAAAAGTATGAATTACCTGCTGCAGATCATATTGAGAAGGCACTTGATGATGCCGGGTTTGAAGCAAAATTTGAGGAAGGCCAAGTAGTAGCTTGTAATGGATGGTATCCAGCTGAAAAGAAGGAATATTGGGAACAATTGCAAGCAATTGAACGCACTATGGATCAAATAAAAACAGTAAGTGAGATACAAAAAAGAAGAAAAGATTGTATAGAACATTGTAAGGTTCAAAATATTAAACCTCTAGATGAGGAACTAAGAGATAGATGTTTTAAAATCCCAGACACTGGTTATATAATTGTTGATGACCAAGGAACCGAAAGATTAGTAAGACCTAATGTATTTGGTGCAGGCCCTACCGCTACACAATTTATGGTTGGAAAAATTTCTGAGCATATTCCTGGTGGTGGATATTCAAGAGGATATACATTTGTTGATACTGATGGTTCTGCTTATGTTACTGAAAGTGAAGCTGTAATACATTCTTTAGAATCAAATGGTTTTAAAACAGATAGTGCCGTTAAACATATGGGTATAGGATGGGGAGAAAAATTTAAAGATCCTGTTATCCAAGAAAAATACGTTTCGTCAGTTATGAGTGATGAAGAATATGAAAAGAAAAAAGAAGATGAAAAAGTTGCTAGAAGTAATTATGTAACTGAAGTATTAAGAACTACTAGAGACGAATTAGGAAACATTCAAGTAGCTTATGAAGCAGCAACTGCAGAAAACGAAAGATTGAGAGCAATGCTTGAACAAGCTGGTATTAATCCTGATCCCGAAGATATAAAACCTAGTACACTTTCTTAAAATAAAACTTTCACAAATGTGAAAGTTTTTTTATGCAAAAAAAGAGAAGAAATTCTTCTCTTAGTAATCGCATAAGTTATTGTCATAAATTCTTCTAATTGATGAACCGAGGTATCTACCTAAATCTGTAAAGAAATTAAATCCTTTTAATACATAACCTACTAATGTAGCAGAAAATCCTCCTGCATACATTTTCTTGGTTTCTTTAATACTTAATTCCTTCATTAATTACACCTTAGAGTCCTTGTTATGCCATCAAATATTCCTATAACAAACGATATGCCTCCTACTATTGCAGCCCATGCTGCAGCAGATAATCCTCCTGCATATAAGCTTTTTGCTTGATTAATGCTTAATTCTTTCATATATTATCCCCCTTTTAAAATTATTTGCTTACTAAATAAATCTTTATTTTGATTTCTATGTGAAATAAATATAATTGTTTTTTTGTATTCAGTTTTTATATTATTTAATATTTTTCTTTCGGTTTCTATATCCATCTCACTAGTAGTTTCATCAAATATAATAAAATCTATTTTTCTAAGCAAAGCTCTTGCAAGCAATATTTTTTGTCTCTCACCACCACTTAAATTATGACCATTTTCTTCTAACACATAGTTTAAATTTATATTCTTACTCTTTAACAATTTATCTAACTCAGTAACTTTTAATACTTTATTAATATCTCTATTAGATACAGATTTATATAATAATATATTATTCTTTATAGTATCACTAAATAAATATTCATTTTGTGATACATAACAAATATTATTTTTAATTGATGATTCTTTTATATCATTTATATCTATATTATTAATTAAAATATTATTATTTTTAGTATTAATATCTTTTACTAACAACTTACATAATGTAGATTTGCCTACACCATTTTTACCAGATATAAATATATTATCTCCTTTCTTAATAGTCAAAGAAAAATCATTAATTAAAACTTTATTATTTATCTTATAGTTAATATTATTAAATTTAATATCTTGAATATCTTTTATAACTTTGCTATTATTACTATTTGTTTCATAATTTAATAAATCGTTTAATCTCTTAAAAGATATATTTGCATCCATATATTTTCTTACTAATAAAGAAATATTATTCAATGATGAAAAATATGTTGTTAATAAACTAAAAAACATAATTATTTCTCCACTAGTATAATTATTTGTTAATAATAGAATCATTGGATAATATGAAATAAATAATAAAATCGCAGATTTTATTATTAAGTAGTTGTTATATTTATTATAAGAGTGTAGATATGAATTAAAACTTTTGATTTGATTAGTTATAATTTTATTCTCAATATTTAAATTTTTAATAGTATCAATTCCTAAAATATTATCTGTAAGTAACGCATTATTATTAGAATTATTTTCTTTTAATTCATTTAATTTTTTATTTTCAAGTTTAAGGGTGCGGAAGTTATATAGAAAATAAACTATTGAACATAATAATACAAATATAAAAAGTTTAAATGAACTAAATAGAATAAATATTAATATAAATGATACTAATAAAATATCTATTACTGAAGAAGATATTAATAGATTTAGAAAATCCTTAACATAATATAAATCATTAATCTTAGATATTAGATCTCCAACTGGTCTATTATGATAATAAGAGTATGGAAGAGAAAATAATTTTTTGTAAATCTTACTAGATAAATCACTATCAATTTTATTATTAAATTTTAAAGCATACTTATTATTTATAAAATAAGAGAAAACTTTAAGTATGAATAACGAAATTATAAAAATTAATGAAATGCTTCTGGAAGTAACTGCATGCTTTAAAACAATTGAATAAGTAATATCAATAATAGTTACTAATAAATATATGGACAATAATATAATTATTAATTTCTTATTATTTAAGATCAGCTCCTTCAAATAATCTATATAATAAGAATTTTCATTAACTATTTTCCCATTTCTTTTAAAAGTAATTATTATATTTTGCCATACATTAGTAAATTCTTCCATGGAGTAATCTATATCTCCCCTAATTGGATCAAATATACTAATCTTATCTATATCAATATCTTTTATAATAACGAAATGATAGTAATTATTTAGTTTTAAATAAGCTATTATAGGAAATTCTATGTTAGATAAATCATTAAGATTACATCTATATGCTTTGGAATCTAATCCTAAAGTTTTAGATGCTTCTACTAGGTTATAAATAGATGTTCCATTTTCATTAGTATGTGTTAATTCTCTAAGTTTTTCTATTGAAACGTTACCTTTATAATACCTAATGATATTATACAAACATGTTATCCCACAATCTCTTATCCCAGTTTGTTTTACATATCTCATTTTCACCTCCAATAATATTATTCTCGGTAAAAATAAAAATTCCCCTACTTTTGGGGAATTTTTTAATTAAAATTAACAGATACTGATTTTAATATATCAACTAACTCTGTTTTATATTGATCATAATATGCTATTGGAACTTTTTCTACTACTGTTATTAAATAATTAGAATCTCCGTCAAATGTAATAACAGACACTTTATAAACACAGTGAGCAGTAGTTACTTTATTCTTTGATTTTACTTCTGCTTCTCCTTCATATTCAATAGTAGTTATTAGATATCCTTCACCTTTAATTTCTTTCTTTTTACTATATTCTAAGAAATTCTTTTTATCTACTTTTATATTCTCTATAGTTTTATTTAAATATTCATCTACAGTTTTTTGTTCATAATCTATTGTATTATATGTAAATGCACTTAATGATATAGATTTATCTCTATTAATAACATATAAATCATAATCATCATTTACTTCTTCTTTAGTATAACCATATCCAAAAGTAAATGTTGTTTTAGTATCTTTAGTAGTGTAATAATTCTTTGTTTCTGCAATTATTTTTTCTTCTTCTAATTTTTGTTTATATAAATCATTATATACATAAGTACCATATCCAAATATAAATAAATACAATAATATTGGTATTATATATAACCATGTATTAAACGCTAAATGTTTTTCTTTACTTATATGTTTCATATAGAAATATGGAATTATAAATATATTAAATAATAATATTAATATAACCCATAACACTTTATGTTTAATATCACTCTTTACTACATATCTAATATAATAAATAACAAGTACTATATCAAATATAATAACTAATATCATTATTAATAAATAAAATATTACTCCAAAACTTAAATATAAATTTTGCATTTTTTTAATTTGAAGTAATATCTTTGCTACTGGATATAAAGCCATTAATAATAAAGATACTATTGATGATAAAAACAATAATGTCTTACTTTTCATATATACCTCCTAAAAAGCAATATTTAGTATATCAAAAATAAATCCTACTGCTATTCCTATTCCTAGTAGTATTCCTATTATTTTAAATGTTTCTTTTCTATTCTTATTGTATCTAATTAGTATTAATAATCCTACTCCTGCATTTACTAGTAACCCACTAAGTAATTTACCTACAGATATAATATTCTTTAAATATAATTCTGTTAGTAATATAGATGTAGAACAATTTGGTATTAATCCTATTAAAGCAGTAATAATTACTCCAAATGGATTATTCTTCATTAATACTTTTTCTAAGAATTCTGATCCAAAGTATTCAAATATTATATTTAATACAAATGATATTATTAATATATATATAAATGTTTTTAATGTATGAATTATACTTGATTTTAATACTCCATGATCACAATCACAATCTTCTAGTTCACAGAAATCTTTAATATCTTCTTTAGATTTCTTTCTAGTTAAGAAATCAATAACAAATCCAAAGAATACACCACATACAAATTTAATAGCTAATAATTTAACTATCATTGGTATTGGAGCATTCTCACTAATTAATATAGGTAACATCTCATCAGAAGTAGCTAAATATACTGATATTAATGTTCCTAAACTAATAACTCTAGTAATATAGAAATTACTTGCAGAAGCACTAATTCCACATTGTGGAATTATACCTAGTAAACTTCCTAATAATGGTCCTACTTTATTTACTTTAGTTAATTTCTTATTTAATTTATCACCAAATTTATGTTCAATTAATTCCATTATTAGGAATGTTACAAATAAAAATGGTAATAACTTAACTCCATCAATTAATGTATCTAAAATTATATCTTTCATATTCTTTTTCCTTTGCTAGATAATTATATCACACTTTATATTATTATTCCATCTCCATCATAAAGAAGTATTAAATCTTCTCCATTTATATTTTTTAATAATTCTTTCTTTTTATTTGCATGTGGAACTACTTCTCCATTTACTATTCCTAAAGCAGTAAAATCTGTCATATTAACAAAGTTATCTTCATATATAGAACATAGTTCTATAGTAGTCCCAATTATTTGACTACCAGCACTAGATCCTATATAAATAATACCCTTTTCTAAGGCAGATTTAATTACTTCTCCAAAATTATATTTTCTAACCATATCAAGTAAATAAATAGTATTACCTCCAAGTACATATATAATATCAAAAGAATCAATATCAAGTTTGTTACCTATCTTATATTCAGTAATATTTTCTTCTTTTATTCCTAAATCTAAAATAGTTTTATATTCTTCATCTATCCAATCTCTATTATCTTCTCTTTCTCCATCAGAAGCAGTAGTTATATATAATACTTTCTTATTACTTAAATCTTCTTTACTTACTATCTCATAAAATCTATTCTTAAAATCTTCATTTCTTATACCACATGAAGTTAATACTATATTTTTCATAAACACCTACTTTGCTTGAAGACATGTAATTAAAATAGTACCTACTATTTCATCACTATTACATCCCCTAGATAAATCATTAACTGGTTTCTTTAAACCTTGTAATATTGGTCCATAACACTTAGCATGACTAAATTCTTTAACTAATTTATAGCCTATATTACCAGAGTTTAAGTCTGGGAATATAAGAACATTAGCTTCTCCTTTAATAACTGAATTAGGGGCTTTTCTATCACATACAGTGCTATTTATTGCAGCATCTACTTGTAATTCTCCATCTATTAATAAAGATGAATCTAATTCTTTAGCTAATCTAACTGCTTCTTTTACTTTATCTACTAATTCACCTTTACCACTACCATAACTTGAATAAGATAAGAAACATGTCTTAGAATCTAAACCAGTTAATCTTTTATAAGAATAACTAGACTCTACACCGATCTTAGCTAATTCTTCACTACTTGGGTTTACGTTCAAGGCTGGATCACTAAATAAATATAATTTATTATTAATATCCATCATAAAAAATGATGATACTAAACTATCTGATTTAATTATTTGAAGTGCAGGTCTTATAGTATCCATACTAGTATGACATGCACCAGATACTATTCCATCTCCAATATTATTTTTTAATAACATACAAGCAAAATACATATTATTATTCATTAATAATTCTTTTGCTTCTTCTAAAGTTAATCCTTTATCTTTTCTAAGTTCATATAATTCTTTAGAAAAAGAATCTATATATTCTAATGGATTAATTACTTTAACTCCAGGAATATCTTTAATTAATTTTCCTATTACAATAATATTACAATAATCTAATACTTTTTCTATTGCTTCTACTACTCTTAAATCTTCTCCCTCAGTTAATATTATTGTTTTCTTTTCTTTACTCTTAACAATACTTTTAATATTCTCAATAAAATCCATATCTTCACCTACTATATAATCTATTATATCACAAAATAAAAAGACATTATAATGTCTTTTTATTTTTTGGTAAATACTTATTTCTTAATTTAAAACAAGCATTATCGAAATCAATTATTTTACTATTCTTTTCTTCTAAAGATAAATTATTATTTTCTCTAATTGATATATAATAATATTTTCTTAAATAATTTATTAATTTATTAAATTTATTAGGATTTACTACTACATCATCGCTTTTAGAGAGATTTATACAATTATTAAAATCTTCAAACGCACCATTACCCATTCTCTTTTCAAACTTATTATATAGATATTCTCTATCATATAAAAATCCTTTTAATAGATCATTATCTTCATCTTTATCTGATCCATTGGAAAATGATAATTTAGCTAACTCAAGTAATTCATGAGATAAATCTTGATTAATAGGTTTACCTTCTACTTTTTTTACAATATCCGCGTCCATAGTCCCATAAAAACTACTATAAGAATAATCATCACCACTATTTGCTAACTCTTCAAACCCTTGCTCACCTAATGCCATAATATGTGTATAAAGGGATACTAGTGTTTCTAAAGCATAACTTGGTTTAGTTATTACAGCCTTATCATATGTTTTTAGATAATAATGCCCCTTAAATATATAAAGAAAATCTTCATCAGTATCCATTCTATTAACAAAGTCTTTATTATTAATCGAAGATAATTTTAAGTAGCATACTCTTTTATTGAATGTTTCTAATGCCTCACTTTTATCGTGTACTGCTTCACTAATTCTAGCAAAACATTCTTTAAATAATTCTTTAGTCGAACTATTCTTATGTACTATATAAAGCATATAATCCCCTCCATGAGTATTGTATTATATCATATTTGTTTATTAAATCAAAAAAAAGATTATAAATAATCTTTTTTATTCTATATCAATAGTCACTTCTTTAGGAGTAAATAATACTTCTTTATTTTCAAGAGATAATCTTCTTATTCTACCTACTTTTCTTGCTTCATTATTACTCTTTCTCATACCAGCAAGTGCTCTTTTAAAATATTTAAATGTTGTTTCTTCATCAAGATCTGGTTTAGTTTCTTTTATTCTTGAATATATTGCCATAGCAAGTGGTAAATGGCATACTGTATCTTCATCAAATGTAACATCATCTCTATGATACATATCTTCACTACGCAAATAATTAACTTCATCTTGCTCTTCAGGTGTTAAATCTGCGTAATCAATAATTCTTAAAATACTTTCATCTATGCCACATTTAACACATCCAAAATATACTTCTTTTTCACCATTATTTAAATTTGTTTCTACAAAAGATGCAATAAATTTATGTTTACAATTTTTACATTCATCATATCTACTTATCTTTTCCATTTTTATCTCCTATATTATTTAAAACATATACGCTTCTTTCATCAAATCTTGCATCCTCTAAAGAAAGTTTTAATCTTTTAGCTCTGCCTTCTCTTCTAACATCAGTTACATTTTTAGTTCTAATATTATGTAATGAACATTTAAAATATTCAAATGCTAGTTTATCATCTATACCAGGATGAGTTTCTTCAATTCTAGTTAAAATAGCTTTTGCTACTGGCATATAACATAAAACTCTATCATTTCTTTGACTTACTCTTCTACGTCCTAATGAATTTGTTCTTTGTCTTAAATAATTGAATTGTGCTTGTTGTTCTGGAGTTATATCACTAGGGTTAATATGAAAGAATTCATCTTTTATACTCTCATCCAAACCACATTTAACACATCCACAACGTGATCCTATTTTAACTGGAGTAATAATATCCTCTTTTGTCCATATAAACCAATCGTGTGGACAGTTCTCATATTTCATTTTAAAATTACTATTAATCATTATTCTTAATGATCTTTCAACCATTGTTTTTTCTTCTAGTATTCCTATATACCTACGAACTGCATTTTTTCTTGTAAGTGATCTTAGTTTTGCTTTCTTTTCTGCACTATCTTCCATAGCGAGTGTTTTAACATATTCTTGAATAGTTTCTGAACTTGCTTCAAGTTCTTTTAACCTTCTATCTATATTAGGTATTATACGGTTGCAAAAAGCAATAGAACTATCTTCTTCACATTCAATATTAGTTGTCTTAATAGTAACTAGTTCACTCATGTCAAACACTCCCGTATGTCTATGTATTATATAATAAAATATTAAATATGTATATAAATAATTAATATAAAAATAAAAAAAGGCTCGTATGAGCCTTATTTTTTATTTTGCTTATTGAATTTTTCTGCAAGCATTTTTCCAGGATAACTCTTATCTCTCAATAAATCGGAGATACTTTTCCCATTATGTAAATTGTAAATTATTTTTGCTATGTATTCAGAGCAATCAGCAATATGTAACCAAGGTTGTTTTTTATAAGGTTCTGGAATATAACTTAAATTTGTAGTATAAATTCCATCAAACATATTCTTTTCATATAGTTCGTTAAATTTATCAATACCTTTTGTAAATAACGAATATGTAGCTATAACATAAACATGTTTTATACCGCGTTCTTTTAACGCAAACATAACATCAAATACTGAACTTCCAGAAGAAATCATATCATCAATTACTATTGCTGTTTTACCTGCTATATCATTGCTTCCAGAATAAGAATGTTCTATAACTGGATTCTTTCCATCCACTATTAAATTATAATCTCTTTTTTTATAAAAACTTCCTGCATCCTTTTTTATATTTTCATTATTAAATGAGTTTAAATAGAAATTCATTCTACCGATTGCCCCAAAATCAGGTGCAACAAATAGTACATTTTTTAATTCTTCAATATCAGTATTATTAATAAATTGTTCTAATATTTCATTAGTCGCAAAGAAATTATCAAATTCAGTATATGCCATTGCTTGTTGAACTCCTTCATCATGTGCATCAAATGTTATAAAACGTTTTACCCATGGATCAACATCTAATTCTCTTAGGAATGTTGCACAACTCAAAGCTTCTCTACACATTCTTCTATGTTGTCTGCCCGAAAAAAGAAGTGGCATAACTATAGACAAGCTTCTAGGATGGCATTTACATGCTCCTATGCAATCTTTTAATTGCTGGATTAAATCATTTGGTGATGCATGATTAATCATTTCATGCATTTCATATGATATAGAATAATTCCCAATATCTTGAAAAATATAAACATCATCATCTCTTACTGTTTCAAGTAATTCAACCTTTTCGTGTCCATCATTGAACCAAATCTCTTTAGCTGGAACAATATATGATTTTTTTGATTTGAACATCTTTTTTAAATGATTATCTACCTTTGTTCCTAATTCTTTTGAACTTTCCAAAACAATAAGTTTTAAATTATCATCTTCTCTTTTCATAAATAAAATCTCCCTATATTATCTATATAAATTATAACAAAAAAATTTTAATTTTAAAAGAATAAATAAAAAAATCAATCATTTCTGATTGATTATTTTTATATGGTGCAGGTGAAGG
>CAMYZX010000011.1 GCA_947304025.1 uncultured Bacillota bacterium | reverse complement strand
GCCCCATTTTAAAAAGAAAGTTGCTTAGGCAACTTTTTTATTGTTTTAAAATATATTTATGTTATAATTATATTCAGGGTAAATATATGGAGGGTTTGATGGATAGTAGATTAAATTATAGTATAACAAGTTTAACTAATGATATATCGATTTTAACAAATGAATTTAATACTTTTGAAGAGGGTAAATCTTATTTTAAAAGTAGAGAAGCAATCTTAGATTTGATGACAAAGAAGAGGATAAAATTAAGAAAAGCGAAAGCAATGAAATTAGCACTTACAAAGGAAAATGAAAATAACTCAAATAATTGAGTTATTTTTTTATCTTTGTAATCCTAACTTTCCATCGTATGTATCATTACCAAATCCTAAGATACAGTATCCTACTACTGAAACAAGGATTAATAATAATGCAAATGCACCAGGTTTATGGAATTTCTTAGAAAGTGAAATAGCAGCCTTTATTTCATATACTAATAGTATAATTGGTCCTGCACATGGAATAAACATAAAGAATATTTTAGCACCAGGAATTCCAGATATTTCAAATAAAGTCCACATATTATAGAAAGGAATAATTGCTTCCCAACCATGTCTTCCTGCTTTCTTGAATACTTTCCACATAGCTATGATTTCTACAACTGCTACTGCTATACTGATTAAAGACATAATAAACATGAAAACCATATAAGTTATTCCTAAACCAGCAACTACTCCAGCAGCTGCATCTGCATCATAATCATAGTAATTACTATAATCACTATAATTATATCCATAATTGCTATACATAAAATTTCCTCCAATCTTTATTAATTATACCATATTTTTGTGATATAATTACAATAGGAGTGATTATATATGGATATAGTTGACAGATTATATGAACTTGTTAAAGATAACAACGCTAATAGAGATATATTTGATCAAAATATCGATTTATTTCGTAGTTTTTACTATGACTATATGCATATAGATTTTTATGGTGAAAAAGTAATAACTATTTATAAATATTTATTATCTTTAAATATTCCAGAAGGCTATGATACTATGCCATATATTAATTGCAATATAATACAAGATCTTAATATGTATGAAGGAATGTTTATTCATTCAGTATATTCAAGTGATTTTGAAGTAAATGATACATATTGTGATAGATTATTTGATTTAATTGATCTTATTGAAGAATTTAGAAGCCTAGGAGTTGAAAGTTCTTTAAATAAATTAGTATCCAGAGACAATTTTGTAAGAGATTATACAGGTGCTATGATATTAGCACTTAATAAGGGTTTCTTTGATTTGTCAGACGAAAAAATATTAGCTATGTCTAATGCTATTAAAAATAATGAATATCTAGAAAAGACAATTAAAGAAGGTCTTGGTGAAGAACTAATGGATAAAGACTATATATTCCAGTATGCTCATAGATATTTATTTACTGCTGAGTTTATGGATGATGAAAACTTAGAAAATGATCAACTAGCAATAGCATTAAGAGAAGGTAAAATAAGAGATTATAAATTATTAGAAAGAATATTTACAAGGATTAATGGTAATATGCTGCTTAGATTTTTTGATAATGGAAATTTATCTAATGCGTTAGACACTATAGAAAAAACTACTGAAGATAAAGATGAGAGAAAAGTATTATTTAATAATATTATTAGTAAAGCTGTTGATAATGCTGGTAATGGTGTTATGGCTTTTCTAATAAATGATTCAAGAAAAGAAAAATATATAGATGAAGATAAAGAGAAAAGATTAATTGAATATTTTATAAAACATTATCCGGATAATATTTCTGAAGAAGAAGTAAAATATATTATTTCAAATAAATATAGAATTGATGGAGAATTATATGAAATATTTAGAATTAATTTAAGAACAGAAATAGAAAAAGGTAAAATTAGTAAAGAATATGAATCAGAGGCAATTCCAAATTTACCAAATTTTGATCCAATACATGATTTATTAGAAAAGATGTTTCTTTTAAATAAAACTGTGGATAATCATATGATAATGGCGGTAGCAATAAAACGCTTAGTAGAGGGATTGACTGATAATAAAGTAAAGGTTTTATTTGATCTTCATCCTGAACAAAACGGATGTGCTTATACTGATGATTCAGAAATGAATACAATTACATTAAATTATGGATTAATAGAAAAACTATGTGATACTGAGGATAGAAAAGAATATCCTGAATCGTTAAAAATATTTGAAACAATATTCCATGAGTTAAGACATGTTGAGCAGTTTGACAAAATGAGAGGACGCGGCATGCTTATGGATGGAGAATTGTTAGAAATGTATAAGGAAGATGTTATAGGAATAATTAGCTCTAATTATTATGGTGAAAATTACTTTGGGATATCTTTTGAAAAAGATGCAAGAATATGTGGTGCACGAAAAGCTGCTGAATTCTTTAGAGAACATTTTTCTTTTATGGAAGAAGCAATAGCTTATTTTGAAAATAATGAAAAAAATGAAGAAGCAAAGGTAGAGAAGGTGGATGATTCAAAAATAATATTTGAGTTATCTGGGAAATATACTACTAATGAAATATTATCTAAACTAATTTCAATTAATAAAGATATTTTAAGAAGGTTTAAACCATTACAAAGAGTATTTAATGTTGATGGAACTAAGATAAATACAGGAATAAATTATTAAAAAAACGAGTAATTAATTACTCGTTATTTTTTTAATACTAAAGATTTATTCTTAGCGTTTCCTTTTTGAACATTAACATTTATTTCTACTTTTCCACTCATTATTTCTTTAGCATCTTCATATTTAGTTTTAGCAAAATCTTTAACTTTCTTATATTTTTCTCCGATTTTTTCTTTATAATCAGGAACATATTCCATTATTTTTGAATCTAATTTTTGTAACTTTTCATAAATTTCTTTTTTGGCATCATCTTTTAATTCAGCAAAAGTAATACCATTCATTGTTCCACCATAGAAAATAAAATCAATTAATTCTTTAGAATATTTTATAGCGTTATTTTTTGCTTTATCAAAACTAAAGTTGTTAATTTCATCATTAATCTTATTATAAGTATCTATGATTTTTAAATACTTTTGATATGAATCTCCTTCAAAAGCCCAGTTAGGATCTACTGTTTCTTCAGTTGTAGTAGCAGTAGTAGGTTTTGGAGTAGGAGTGTTAGTAGCTTTTGGCTTTGGAGTAGGAGTGTTAGTAGCATTAGGTTTTGGTGTAGGAGTAGGAGTGTTTGTTTTCTTACTCTTAGTTTCACCATCCCAAGCCCAGTTAGGATTTACTGATTCCTCTGTTGTAGTAGCGGTAGTAGTTTTAGGTTTATTAGGTTTCTTTTCACCATCCCAAGCCCAATAAGGATTAACTGTTTCTTCAGTAGTAGTAGTTGTAGCTTCCCTTGTAGTAGTACTTTCAGTTTCTATAGTTGGCTCCATTGTTTGTTCAAATGCATTTTCTGTATAGATATAAAGATCTTTATCTTTTTTCTTTCTATTTGAACATCCAAAGAAGATTCCAAATAAAATAGCACCTGATAAAAGTCCTGCTATAAATTTTTTATCAATTATTTTTCTATTATTTGTCATAATTATCCCCTCTCGAGTAAGGTATTATAGCATAAAACTGTCTATTTATCAAATTTTGAGTGTATTAAGTATTATTCTTTGGTATAATAATATTGGTGATAATATGAGTTTGTTTTTAATATTTGTGTTTCTGTTTTATTTAGGTAGTTCTACTGGATGGGTACTTGAACTGTTTTTTAGAAGATTTGTTGAAAATAAGAAGTGGGTTAATCCTGGATTTTTAGTAGGTCCCTATTTACCAATATATGGATTTGGATTGGTTATACTAACTGCACTTCATTTGTTTATTGCTAAGTATAATTTTCATCCTGCAATTACTATAGCATTAATGGGCGCTTGTATGATATTACTTGAATTAATAACAGGATTAATTTTCTTAAAATTAAAAATAAGACTTTGGGATTATAGAAATTATTTTCTTAATTTTAAAGGTGTAATATGTCTTGGAATGTCTCTTCTTTGGATAGGACTTGGAGGATTATATTACTATTTATTAGCAGATTATGTTATGAAAGCATTATCTTGGTTTAGTACACATTTATCATTCTCATATGTACTTGGTATATTTACAGGAGTATTTGTTATAGATTTAATTTATTCAACTAAGTTTTATAAGAAAATTAGAAAATATGCTAAGAATAATAATGTCGTTATCATATATGAAAACTTTAAAGAGCATATTAGAAATATACAAGAAACTGCAAAAGAAAAGTACTCGTTCGTTTTACCATTTAAACAAACTCGAAACTTATTAGAATACTTAGTGGGATATAAGCCTGAAGAACCAGAACCTAAGAAAACAAAAAGAAAGAAGGCAAAATAATGGATACAGAAGGTATTAGAAAGAATATAAATAAAGGGATAGAAGAAAGTAAAAAAGTAGTTAAAAAAATAAGTAAAAAAATTGAAGAAAAAATAAATGAAGCAAAAGAAAATTCTGAACATAATTATTATAATTATATTGAATATTATGGTGATTATACTTTTAGAGAAAGAGAATTTAATGAAATAGATAATATTATTTTATCTATGCTTATTTATGTTAATTATACTGGAATAGTTAGTGAAACTAAAGAAAAGAAAAAACTATCTGATGTAGCAGAAGAATTCTATAAGAAATATACTAAAGATGAAATAGATAACTTTTTTGCTTCTGATAAAGAAGGAGCAAGATTATTAAAAAAGATAAGTACTAAAAGAAGATACCAAGATATATTGATGTTTAATTTTTCTTATAATTGTAACTCAAATTCACAATTTTCAGCAGTTACTTTTGATCTAGGAGATGGATTATATTTTATTGGATTTGAAGGGACTGATGAGTTGATTAGTGGTTGGGAAGAAGACTGTGAAATGTCATATAAATTTCCAGTAGAAGCCCATATACTTGCTAAAAAATATATAAATAAATTTACTATAAGTAATGCTAAATTAATTCTTGGAGGACATTCTAAAGGTGGAAATTTAGCATTAGTAGCAGCAATGTATTCTAATTTCTTTGTAAGAATGAGAATCAAGAGAATATATAGTAATGATGGTCAAGGATTAAGAAAAGAAGAGTTAGAATCTAATCGTTATAGAAAAATAGAAAGAAAGTATATTCATATAATACCTAATTCTAGTATAGTAGGATTATTCTTAAATAGTACTGGTAATGATAAAGTAATTAAATCTAGTATGCCTGGATTTATATCACATGCTCCAAGTACTTGGCAAATAAATTATAATACTTTTGAAAGAACTAAATTATCTAGATTTAGTAAGGTATTTAATGAAGGCTTTTCTAAATGGTTAGAAAAATATACTGATGAAGAAAAAGAAATGTTTGTAAAAGCAGTTTTTGATATTTTAAGAGAAAATAAAATAGAAACTTTAATGCAATTTAAAGATAACTATAAATTAGTATCAAAAGTATTAAAAACATCTAAAACAGTTGATCCAAAAGTTAAGGATATGTTAAAAGAATTAGTAAAAGTAATAAGTAAGACTAATCTTGAATATCCGTTATTTAAATGATAAAATTAAATTAGAGGTGATAATATGGAATTAAAAGGATCTAAAACAGAGCAAAATTTATTAGCTGCATTTGCAGGAGAATCAGAGGCAAGAAACAAATATACTTATTTTGCTAGTAAAGCAAAAAAAGATGGCTATGAACAAATAGCTGCTATCTTTGAAGAAACTGCGAATAATGAAAAAGAACATGCTAAAATGTGGTTTAAAGAATTAAATGGAGGACAAGTTCCTGATACAGTAGCTAATCTTGAAGCTGCAGCAAATGGAGAAAATTATGAATGGACTTCTATGTATGAGGACTTTGCTAAAGTAGCTGAAGAAGAAGGATTTACTGAAATAGCACGTAAGTTTAGAGCAGTAGGGGAAATAGAAAAACACCATGAAGAAAGATATAGAAAATTACTAAAGAATATTAATGATAAAATGGTATTTAGTAAGGATGAAGATACTATTTGGATTTGTAGAAATTGTGGACATATTGTTATAGGAAAATATGCTCCAGAAGTATGTCCAGTATGTAATCATCCTAAGTCATATTTTGAAGTAAAAAGTGAGAATTATTAATCTCACTTTTTTTATCTAAAAATACTACTTTTTTATTGAAAAAAACCATATTATGAAGTATAATATATTATATATAATAGGAGTTGTGTCTATGAAAAAGAATTTATTGGGTTTATTTATAATAATTTCACTATTATTTATACCAAAAATAGTATATGCTGCTGATGGAGTAGAAAAAATTCACTTTATATCTTCAGCTAATGGAGATTCAATGATTATAGAAAGTAATGGTCATTTTGGGCTTGTTGATTCATTAGATCAAAGTTCTGCAAATGATGTTAAAACTTATGCTACTGCATTAGGTGTTCAACATTTTGATTTTGTAATAATGACACATAATCATGCTGATAGTATTGGTGGTATACCTGAATTAACAACTTTATTTGATAGTAATACTATTGTTTTTTATAAAGAAGATATAATTTCAAAAGATTCTAATGACCAAACTGATGATTATGAAGAATTAAATTTCAATAATCATTATTATTACCAAATGGCATTATCAACATTCAATACTGTAAATTCTAAAACTTGTGATGTAACAAAAGTAAGTTTAGGAACAGACCCAGCTTGTACATTATCAACATTAACTAATAGTAATATAACTGCAGTTACTTATGATAATGATGATGGTTCTCAAATTAGATATAATGTAGGAGAAAACCTATCATTTAATTTTGGAGATTTCAATATCAAATTATATAATCTATACACTCTTGCATATCATCGTGAAAATCTTAACTCAATTGTTACATTAGTTACAAATAAAAATACTGGTGCAACAGCAGTATTAACTGGAGATATTGAAGCTGCAATAAGCGATGCAGATTATTCAGAAAATGCTGGAAGATCAAATATTAACACAACTCCAACATTTAAACCTGATCCAGATGATCCTAGTGCAACATGTGAAATTTGTTCATTATATGGTATCGAAAACCAAATAGCATTAGCAGTAGGGCCAGTAAATTTATTAAAAGCTGCTAATCATGGATTAAATAACTCTAATTCATTAGCATCACTTTTATCATATACTCCAAATTATTACATAACTACAGGAGCATTAACTGGAAGTGATTATAGTTCTAATATATCAGCAATAGTATTCTTAAAAGCAAAAAATGCTGAAGTATATTCTCCTCTTGAAGCTTCAAGAGCACTAGTAGCAGTATTTAGTGATAACAGTGAAGATATAACAATTAAGAATTATAATGCTAGCGGTGCAGATACAAATACTGCATTAAGTGATTTAACAGATGGACCATTCGAAGATGGATGGAAAACAATACATGTTACTGCATTTGATGATGAAGAACATTTTTATATAGATAATGGTCAACCTATAATTGATGATTGGGCTGATATAGAAAAAAATTCAGTTCAACAAAGATATCGTTTTAATGATAGTGGAATGATGGTTACAGGACTATATATGGATGATTTAAATGATACAGATGATAGTAATGATAAATATTATTATTTATGCGAATCTGCTTCTTGTTTAGGGGAAATGCAAACAGGGTTCCAAGATATTGATTATTATGATCGACAAGGCAATGTAGTTACATATAAATTCTACTTTAGAACAGTAGCTGATGAAATCAGTACTGGTGATAAAGGAGAAATGGTAACAGGATTAGCTACTATTGGAACAGATACATATTATTTTAGAACAGAAGATGATGAAGCATTTGCTGGACCAAAGGGAAGTGCTTTAATAAATGGATGTGTTGAAATTTCATCACAAAATACATGCTTTGATAGTAATGGTATATTAACAACTAGTAGTGTACCAACACCAAAGCCAACAACAGATTTATGTACTAATGCACCATATACTGGAGCAGAACAAGATATCGTATTTACACCTATAGGTGGTTATACTTGGAATAATAATTTACAAACTAATGTAGGTTCTTATCAAGTAACAGCTACATTAAATAATGGATATGTATGGGATGATAATAGTACAGATCCTGTACAAATAACTTGTTCTATTAATAAAGCAGTATTAGCAAAACCTACTTTAGAAGAAACAACATATCAATATGACGGTAGTTTAATTGTACCAACTGTAGATCCAGCTTTACCTTTTGAGAACCCAGGATTAGTTGCAAGTGGAGATCAAAGTGCAACAGCAGCTGGAGAATATCATTTATATGTAAATCTTCAAAGTACAACAAATTATGAATGGGATGATGGAACAACTACACAAGTAGATCTTGCTTGGTATATAGCAAGTGCAAAATATAAAACTCCAATAGTTTCTCCTTATAACGGCGAATATGATGGAACAGCACATACTGTATTAGTATCAGGTGAAGGAACTCCAGAATATTCAACAGATGACCAAACATGGCAAGATGCTCCAATTACTGTAACAAATGTTGGAACACAAACAGTATATGTAAGAATAAAAGCTGATAGCAGCCATGTTGCATCAGACTCAGTTCAAAGTTCAATAACAATAACAAAAAAAGAATTAGTAAAACCTACTTTAACAGTAGATTCAAAAGAATACACAGGTAGTGAATTATCACCAACAATGAGTGGTTATGATTCAACTACAATGACTGCATCTGGTGATACAAGTGCAACAAATGCAGGAGATTATACAATAACAATGTCATTAAATGATACTGATAATTATATATGGAGTGATAATTCTAGTAGTGCATATCCTTTAATATGGCATATTACAAAAGCTTCACAATCAGCACCATCAATAACTGGTTACAATGAACCATATGATGGTAGTGCACATACTGTAACAGTAAATAGTGCAGGCACTGTAGAATATTCATCAGATGCATTAACATGGAGTGATACAGCACCAACATTAACAGATGTAGGAACAATACAAGTATATGTTAGAAAAAAAGGTGATAGTAATCATGAACCATCTGGAGCAGTATCAGCTTATGTAAATATAACTCCAGCAAAGGTAGCTGCACCAGTATTGACAACAACAAGTTATAATTACACAGGAAGTGCAATAACTCCAGAACTTACAGGATTTGATTCAACTATAATGAGCAAATCTGGTAATTTAAGTGAAACAGCAGTTAGCCAATATACATTAACAATTAGTTTGACTAATACAAATTATACTTGGATGGATGATACAACAGCTAACATTGATCTTACTTGGGAAATTATAAAAGATACATATCCAGCACCATCCGTAACTGGAGCAACAGTAGTATATGATGGTAATCCACATTCTATAACAGTAACTGGAGCTGGAACAATGCAATATTCAACAAATGGTACTGCATGGGATGATACATTACCACAATTAGTAGATGTTGGAGCATTAACAATATATGTTAAGAGGTTAGGCGATGAAAACTACAATGATTCAAATGTAGTTTCAGCAACAATTAAAATAACAAAAGCAAGCATAGCAAATCCAGTAGTAACAGATTATACTGGTGACTATGACGGAAGTGCTCATACAATTACTGTAGAACCTGTATCAGTAGGAACAATTAAGTATTCAATAGATGGTTCTAGTTGGACAACAACTCCTCCAACAAGAACAGATATTGGAACAACAACAGTATATGTAAAAGTATTTGGAGATGCAAATCACAGCAATTCAGATCAAATAACTGGAACAATAACAATCAATGCGGGTGTAACTTATGAAATAAATAATTATCCAGTTGATGAAACTAATAAGTATATAAACAAAATTATTACAGGAACAACTCTTGAAGATTTTAAAGCAAATATTACTTTAGGAGCAGGATATAGTGTAGTAGTAGATACTAAAACAATAAATGGAGTTAAATATCTATATACTGGTGGAAAAACAAAAATTATGCAAGGATCAACAGTAGTAGCAGAATATACTAATATAGTTATTGGAGATACAAATGGTGATGGTAGAACTGACTCCGCAGACTTATTAAGAGTAAAACAACATTTGTTAGGAAATAAGTTGTTAACTGGAGTATACTTCATCTCATCAGATATAAATTATGATAGTCGTATAGATTCCGCAGATTTATTAAGAATAAAACAACATTTATTAGGAACTAGATACATTAATTAAGAAAGGGTAAAAAGATGAAGAAACTAAGAAATTTATTTAAAACTATATTAGTAATATTAATACTTGCTGTAGGTTCTAAAGCATATGCTGCTTCTGGAAGCTTATCAGTAAGTACAGGAAGTGTATATGTTGGTGACAGTTTTACTGCATCAGTAAATGTTAGTAGTGCAGCGGCCTGGGAAGTACATGTTTCTGCTACAGGGCCTGTTACAAATTGTTCGATTAACGAAGCAGGTTATACTGATGATGCAACAGATACTAGCAGAACATTTACTGCAAATTGTGTTGCAACTGGAGAAGGAACAATAAGCATTTCATTAAGTGGAAATGCTACTGGGGCAAATGACGATGAAGCATCATATTTCAGTGGTTCTAGAACAGTAACTGTTTCAAAGAAACCTGAACCAGAACCAACACCAACTCCAACACCTGATAATAACAACAATAATAATCAAGAAAATAAACCTGAAGAAAAGAAATCAAATAATAATAAGATAAAAGAAATATCTATTGAAGGTTATAGTTTAGTTAAAGTAAATGATAATAACTATACTTTATCTGTAGATAACAAGGTAGAAAAAATTAATATTAAAGCTTCAGCAGAAGATGCTAAAGCAACAGTAACAGGTACTGGAGAAAAGACATTAAAAGTTGGAGAAAATACTATAGAAATAGTAATTAAAGCAGAAGATGGGACTGAAAATAAAATAACTATTAAAGTTACTAGAGAAGAAGAAAAAAAAGTTGCTCCAACAAAACATGAAACTAAAAAAGATACAAAAAAAGATACTTCTGATAATAAAAAAGATTTAAAGATTAATTTATTATTAATAATACTATTTGTATTAGATATAGTATTAGCAGTTACAGTAATAATACTAGCATTACAAAATAATAAATTAAGAAAAAATAGATATTAAAAAAGAGATTTATAAATCTCTTTTTTTTATTCAAATACTTTTGCTATAGCTTTAATATTTTTCTTAAATATAACTACATCTATTACATCACTGATTCCGTATATTATTACTAAGAAACCGATTACTCTAGATATACCAAGTGCTCCAATTTCAGGATTAAATATTAAGCATAAACCAACGACAATTGTTAGTATTGATAATATGTATGGTAATATCCAATTTGTTTTAGATGAATCTTTTAACGCAAGTGCCATTCTAAGTTTGAATGTTGAATTAATGATAATCCATAATCCGATCATTATTGGCATTATTAATGCTATATAATTTGGATTAGCAATAACTATTATCCCGAATATCATTGATAATAAACCAGATGTAAATCCATCAAAGAAATAGAACACTTTAAATTGCTTATAATCATCAGTAATATTTAAAACCCCATTAATTATTAATAGCATTGCCACTACATATCCTATTATATCTAATGATAATTTTGTAAATATTACAAGTATTAAACCAAGTATAATAAATGCAATTGATGTTATCATTGATATAGTCATCAACTTATTAAATTTCTTTCTCATATTTTAGTTCTCCTATTATCTTAATTTTATAATTTATTTATTTAATTGTCAATAATAGGGGAATATTCATTATTATTTGCGAATAATATTATTATGAGGAAATATATTGATTATAATTATTATTTAACAAATAAAAAATGAATAGATTTATTATTAAAATATAGAATATATAAGAATAATAAATTATATATAAATGAAAACATTAATTTAGATTATAAAATAGGAAATATTTCTTTAGACAAATATCAAAAGAAATCTCTTCTTACCGACGAGTTAAACACTTTAATTCTAGCAAGTGCAGGCTCCGGTAAAACCTTAACTATATGCGCAAAAGTAGAACACTTAATTAATAATGGTGTTAAACCTGATGAGATATTAGTTTTATCTTTTACTAATAACTCAGTTAATGATTTAAAGAATAAAATAAAATTTGATATAAATATATATACTTTTCATAAGTTAGCTATTGAAATATTATCTGATTATAACACATATTATTCTTTGACTAGTAATTATTTAGAGTTTATTATCAAAGAGATATTTTTATCTATTTGTAAGGATATTTCTGATAGAGATCTAACTTATTTTATTAATGAGATTAGTTCTTTTATTAATTTGTTTAAAAGTTACAATTTGGATAGAAATTATCTCAGAAAAATATCCAATACTAAGTTATTAAAAGTAATAGAAAAGATATATGATATTTATGATAATGAACTTAATTCGCAGGGATTATATGACTTTAATGATATCATTAGAAAAGCATGTGAATTAATTAAATTAAAGGGATTAAAAAGGTATTATAGATATATTATTATTGATGAATTTCAAGATATATCTAAAGAAAGATATAATCTTGTTACGGTAATAAGAAATTCTTGTAATAGTAAAGTATTCGCCGTAGGTGATGATTTTCAAAGTATATATAAGTTTAGTGGGTCTTCGATAGATATGATTATTAATTTTAAAAAGTATTTTGGTTATACTAAAGTTATCAAACTTACTAATACTTATAGAAATTCAATTGAATTAATAAAAGCATCTACTAGATTTATAACTAAGAATCCGTATCAAGTTAGAAAAAGAATTAGTTCTAGCAAAAGTATTAATAGACCCATTAAAGTAGTTTATTATATTAAAAATATGAATATTAAATTTAAAAAGATATTAGATATGGTTAATGGAGAGGTATTGATTCTTTCTAGAAATAATAAAGATGTTAATCTTATTTTGGATGAAGAAGTAACATTAAAAGAAGATACTATATATTATAAGGAAAGAGAATTTAGTTTTAAGACTGTTCATAAAGCTAAAGGATTAGAGAGTAATAATGTTATTCTTCTGAACTTAAATAATTCTTGTCATGGGTTCCCTAATAAAATAGATAACAAATTACAAAAGAAGATATTACCTAAGAGCAAGTATTTATATGAAGAAGAGAGAAGATTATTTTATGTAGCATTAACTAGAACAAAAAATAATATATATTTACTTGTGGATAAAGAAAATCCATCAATCTTTGTTAAAGAAATGTTTAATAATAGTAAAAGATATATTGAAGTAATTAATTTGTGATATAATGAAATTGGAAGTGGTCTTCATGAAAAAGTGCACAATTATATATAATAAAAAAAGTGGAAAGATTAAACCTAAAGTAATGATTGGGACTTTTTATGATGTGGTAGAAAAACATGGATATAGTCTTAATGTTATTACTACTAAAAAACCAGGTGATGCTGCTGAAATAGTTAAAGAATTACCTGATGATATAGATTTAGTTATTGCAGCGGGTGGAGATGGAACTTTTGATGAAGTAATTAATGGTAATATGCAAAGAGAGAAGAAATTATTACTTGCACAATTACCTTTAGGTACTACTAATGATATAGGTTCTATGTTTGGATTAACTCAAAATTATAAAAGAGATCTAGAAATAATATTAAAGGGTGTTAAGAAAAATATAGATATAATCATGATAAATGGAAGACCATTTGTTTATGTAGCAGCTTTTGGTAATTATATTAATATTAGTTTTGATACTCCTAAAAAATGGAAAGAAATATTTGGAAGACTTGCATATATCCTATTTGGATTTATGGGTCTAAAAGATAGAATAAGAAAATATAATATTAAATATAAAGTAAATGGTAAAGTAAAAGAGGGAGAATTCTCGTTCATATTTATTACTAATTCTAGTAGAATTGGCGGAGTAGATGTAGATTATCCTGATATGAAACTAGACGATAATAAGTTTGAAGTATTACTATGTAATTTAAATACTAAACCAGATATATTAAAAGCTTTAATATATGCTAAAAATAATGGTGTAGATAATGTTCCTGGATGTGAATATTATTCTACTAGTGAATTGGAATTAGAATTTGATCACATACCAAAACATTCTTGGGGATTAGATGGAGAAGAGTTTAAATCTAAAACAGATAAATATACTTTTACAGTGGATAAATCTATTGAAATATTAATTCCTGATAAGAATGTTAAAAAGCTATTTTTAGAAGAAGATAAGAGAGACTAATCTCTCTTTTTTTGATATAATTTAAGTAGGTGATATTATGACTTATAAAGACAATGCAATTTATGTAGTTCCAAGTAATATAAAAAGAAATATGTTATTAGAATTAAATAAAGAAAAGTTAATGAACATTAAGTTTATTTCTTTAGAAGAATTAATAGATAGATTAACTTTTACTTATGATAAAGAAGCAATATTTTATTTAACTAATAAATATAATATTAAGGAAGAAGTTGCTATTACTTATTTAGATAATATGAGATATATTTCTGATATTAAAGATGATAATATGACTAAACTAATTAACCTTAAAGAAGAACTAGATAAAGAAAACTTATTAATATCGGATGAAGAGATTTATTCTTATTTAAATGGTAAGTCTATAGAAGTTTATGGTTATGATTATATACCTAAGTTTTATAAGAAATATTTAGATAAGATTGGAGCATCTATAACATCTAAAGAATATGGAGATTATAAACACACTATATATGGTTTTAATTTTATAGATGAAGAAATAGAGTATGTTGCTAATAGAATTATTGATTTAATTAATTCTGGAATAGATATTAATAATATTAAGATCACTAATATAAATAGAGATTATATAGAACCACTTGCTAGAATATTTGGATTATATAATATTCCAATAGATCTAAATGATAAGAATAGTATTTATAATACTTTAATAGTTCAAGATTTCATAGAGTTTTATAAGTCTAATACTAAAGAGGAATCAATTAATTTAATAAAAGAAAAATATGATTTAGAAGATGAGTATAATAGTTATATTTATAATAAATTAATTAGTATTTTAAACAAGTATACTTTTACTGAGGATAATATTTTAAATAGTTTAATATATGATTTTAAACATACCAATACTAAAGATATATTATTAAAGAATAAAGTGGAAATAGTAGATTTAAAGAATAATATATTTAGTGATGATGAATATATATTCTTAATGAACTATAATTCTTCTGATATGCCAAGAAGTTTTAAAGATGATGATTATTTTAATGATGAAACCAAGGAGAAATTAGGTTTAGAAACAAGTAAAGAACTTAATAAGATAGAAAGAGAATCTCTTATAAATATAATTAAATCTATTAAGAATTTAGTTATTACTTATAAATTGAAAACTCCATATGATGATTATATGAAGAGTACACTTCTTGATGATTTAGGTTTTGACGAAGAAAAGCCTGTAGTAATAAATAAATATTCAAATAAGATGAATTATTTTAGATTATCTAAAAAACTAGATAATCTAGTTAAGTTCTCTTTAAAGGATGATGATTTAGATTATTTATATTCTATGTATAGAGATATTAAATATAGAAAGTTTGATAATAATTTTAAAGGAATTAATAAAAATGATTTATTAAAATTATTAAATAATAGATTAAGTTTATCTTATAGCTCAATGAATAATTTCTATAAATGCCCATTTAAGTATTATATGGAAAATGTTTTATATTTAAGTAAGGAAGAGAAAACATTTGCGCTTGATATAGGGAATATATTCCATGAACTTCTTAGTAAAAGTTTTACCGAAGGGTTTGATCTTGACAAAGAGTTTGATAAGGTAGTGGAGAATACTACTGTACCAAAAGAAAGATTTTTCTTAAATAAATTAAAAGATGAATTAAAGTTTATTATAGATACAATTAAGTATCAAAATACATTCTCATCTTTAGATAAAGCATTATATGAAAATAAGATATATGTTAATAAGAGTGGGTCTGTTAAATTAACATTTACGGGTACTATAGACAAGTTATTATATAAGGAAGATGGAGATAAAACTTATATAGTAATAATAGATTATAAGACAGGTAATCCTGATATTAATTTAACTAATACTGTATATGGTCTTGATATGCAATTGCCTGTATATTTATATCTTGCTAGTAATATGAAAGATATTAAGAATGTTGAAGTAATAGGTTTCTATCTTCAACATATCTTAGATAATGAAATTAAAAGAGAGAAGGGTAAAACATACTCTAATATAAAGAAAGAAAATCTAAAATTACTTGGTTATACAATTAATGATGAATCTAAGATTAGTTTATTTGATAAGAATTATAGTGATAGTGAAGTTATTAAATCTATGAAGAAGAATAATGACGGTTCAATGTCTTCGAATACTAAATTAGTATCTAAAGAACAAGTTGATGGATTAATAAAATTAACAGAAAAACATATAGATAATGCATTTAAAGAAATATTAGATGCTAAGTTTGATATTAAACCTAAACGTATGGGAGATAAGATTATTTCTTGTGAATTTTGTAAGTATAGAGATGTATGTTTTAGAAAAGAAGAGAATATTACAGATATAGAAAAGAAAGAAGACTTAAGTTTCTTAGAAGGGGGTGATACTAATGAGTTGGACTAATGAACAATTAGAAGCTATTAACAAAGAAGGTAAAAGTATAATAGTTTCTGCAGGAGCAGGGTCCGGTAAAACTGCTGTTTTAACAGAGAGAGTTATTAGAAAGATAAAAGAAGGAACTCATATTAATGAATTATTAATATTAACTTTTACTAATGCTGCTTCAAGAGAAATGAAAGAAAGAATTAGAAAGAATATATCTAAAGATCCTTCTTTAAAAGAAGAATTAGATTTATTAGATTCATCTTTTATTACTACATTTGATAGTTTTACTCTTAGTATTATTAAAAAATATAATTATTTATTAAATATATCAAGCGATGTATCACCTTGTGATGAATCATTAATTAATCTTAAAAAGAAGGTAATGCTTGATAATATAATTGATTCTTTATATGAAGAAGAGAATCCTAAATTAGCTAAACTAATTAGTGATTTCTGTGTTAAAGATGATAAATCTATTAGAGATTATATTCTTAAAATGAACCGTCTAATAGAGACTAAAACAGATAAATATGAATATTTATCTAATTATATTAAAGATAATTTTAATGATAGAAAGATTGAAGAAACAATTAGTGTCTTTGAGGAATTATTAATTAAAAGAATCGAAGAAATATCTAATTTACTTGAGGAAATTAGACATTATACAGATGAAGATTTCTATGATAAATTATCTAGTTCATTAACTGGTTTAATTAGTTCAAAAACATATGAAGATATTTTATATAATGTAACTAATTTATCTATGCCAAATGTTCCTAGAGGATCATCTGAAGAATTAAAGACATTAAAGAGCAAAATAAGTGCTTCTGTCAAAGATATTAAAGATTTATGTAAGTATAATTCTAAAGAAGAAATAAAGAATGCTATATTAATGTCTAAGGATTATGTAGAAATAATCATAGATATTATTATCAAATTAAATAAAGAATTAGATGAATTTAAATTTAAGAATGATTTATATACATTTAATGATATAGCTATTCTTGCTATTAAATTAGTTAAAGAAAATGATAAAGTTAGAAAAGAATTAACTAAATCATTTAAAGAAATAATGGTTGATGAATATCAAGATACTAATGACTTAGAAGAAGAACTAGTTAGTCTAATTAGTAATAATAATGTATATATGGTTGGAGATATTAAACAATCTATATATAGATTTAGAGATGCTAATCCAGATATATTTAAATATAAATATGATTTATATAGAGATAATGAGTTAGGATATAAAATAGATTTAAATAAGAACTTTAGATCTAGAAATGAAGTACTTGATAATATCAATTTAATATTTAATTTATTAATGGATAAATCTATTGGGGGTTCTGATTATATTAATGATGGCCAAATGGTATTTGGCAATAATGATTATAGAGATGTGCCATTTGATAATAATATGGAAATATTAAATTATAGTACTGAAGATTCTAAATATGAAAAAGAAGAAATAGAAGCATTTGTAATAGCAAATGATATTAAAAATAAAATAGAAAACAAATATCAAGTATTTAATAAAGAAACAAAATTACTAAGAGATGCTAATTATAATGACTTTGTGGTATTAATTAGTAGATCTAAAGACTTTAATTTATTTAAAAAGATATTTGAATATAATGGTATCCCATTATCTATTGAAGCTGATGTTACCATTAAAGAAGATTTATCTTTAGTATTATTAAAGAATTTATTACTATTAACAATTAATATTTATAATAAAACTTTTGATTCTAGTTTTAAACATCAATTTATATCTATTATGAGAAGCCCTTTAATTGATGAAACAGATGAAAATATATTTAAATATTTTGTTAATAATAATTTTAGTGAAGCTGATTTATTTAAGAAGTGTGAATCTTTATCTAAGAGAATGACTTCTTTAAGTACTAAAGAATTTATTATATTGTTATTAAAAGAATTTAATTTCTACGAAAATCTTATTAAGATTGGTGATGTAGATGAATCCATTGTTAAAATAGAATATCTAATTAAATCTTTAGATAGCTTTAATAAGATAGGATATACAGTAATAGATTTTAGTAATTATCTAGATGAAGTTATGAATGGGGATAATGATATTAAATTAAATATTAATAAAGATAATATTAATAGTGTTAGAATTATGACTATTCATAAGTCTAAAGGGTTAGAATTTCCAGTATGTTATTTTCCTGGGTTATACGCTAAGTTTAATATGAAAGATAAAGATGATAGATTTATATTTAATAAGAAGTATGGATTTATTACACCGATATTTAATGAAGGAATAGATACTACTATTAATAAAGATATATATCAAGAATATTACCTTGGAGAAGAAATAAGTGAAGAAATAAGACTATTTTACGTAGCACTTACTAGAGCTAGAGAAAAGATGATCTTCTTAATTAATGATTTTAATGAAGGAAATATTATTAAAGAAACTAGAGTAATTAGTAGTAGAATTAGAAATGGTTATAGAACATTTAGAGATATGTTTACTAGTATTAGAGAGAATATTGTTCCTTATATAAAAGATATTAATATTAATGATTTAAATATATCTAGAGATTATAATCAAGTTAAGAGTATTAATTATGATGAATATATTAATCTTATGGATGTAGAAAATGATATTAAAGAAATATCTATAGATAATACTTTATTAGAGGAAGAAACATATTCTAAGAAAGAGAATAAATTAATTACTAAAGAAGAAAGAGATAATATGGAATTTGGTACTAAAGTACATAGTATTCTAGAGTATTTAGATTTTAATAATCCTGATTTTAGTAATATAGATAATAATCTTAAAAATAAAATTATTAGTTTCTTAAATATAGATATTATGAAAAATATATCTAATGGTAAGATATATAAAGAATATGAATTTATGTATGAGAAAGATAATTCTCTAAATCATGGTATTATAGACCTTATGATAGAGTATTCGAATTATATAGATATAATAGATTATAAACTTAAAAATATTAGTGATGAAAATTATATTAAACAGTTAAAAGGATATAAAGAATACATAGAAAATAGAACTAATAAAAAGTGTAATTTATATTTATATTCGATAATTGATGAAAAATATGATATAATTAATTAACAAGGGGATGAAATTATGAATAAAGATATTATTAATTTCTATTTAAAAGCAATTGATTTAAAAAATGTTGATAGAACTGGTTGGAAAGAAGTAGGCGTAACTAATGTAGAATCTGTTATGGATCATATTGGAGGAACACTTTTACTAGCTATTACTATTGCATCTGAAAAAGGATTAAATTTAGATATGCAAAAAGTATATGAAATGATTGCAGTTAAAGAAATAAGAAAAATAAATAAAGAAGAATCTGTAATAGGTGGATCAGAATATAATTCTGATGGAAGATCTATTTTACCTAGTTCTTTAGTTGGTATATATGATGAATATATAGCTGGAGAATCAGAAGAAGCTAAATTTGTATTAATGGTTTCTAAATTAGAATCTGATTTACAAGCTAAGAAATATGAATTAGATGGAGAATTCACTTTAGAAAATGCTAAAGAAGATATTAAGAATTATCCAGAAGAATTAAAGAATGAATTAGGAGAAATAAGCAAGGCATCTGATGGATGGTTAGCTTATGATAGAAAATATTATGATGAACTATTTACTAGTTTATCTAAAGATATTGAAGAATTATAATAATTGTGTTAATATTTAGTTAAGTTGAGTGAAAGAAGAGTAGTTTAAGCGTTATTATAGAGAGTCTATGGTTGGTGTAAATAGATATAATAAATAAATGAAGAAACTTTCATATATCAATATCGTTAATTACGTTATAATTTTAAGAGCATAGTTTCTATGAAGTAAGGTGGTACCGCTTAATTAGTCCTTACATTTATAGGGACTTTTTTTATTAAAAGGAGGTATTATGCATACTGAAATTGAAGAAAGAATACTTGATATTAATAAAGAAGAAGTTATTAAAAAATTAGAAGAATTAGGAGCTTCTAAAGCAGGAGAATGGTTCTATAGAAGATATACATATGATTTCACACCAAAAAGAGAATCTGAGTGGATAAGACTAAGAACTAATGGCGTAGAAACTACACTTACATATAAAAACGTAGAAACAAGAGAAATTGATGGTACTAAAGAATTAGAAATAGTAGTAGATAATTTTGAAGAGACAAATGAGTTTTTAGAAGTTCTTGGTTATAAACATAAAAATTATCAAGAAACTAAAAGAATTAGATATTATTTAAATGATGTAGAAGTAGATATAGATACATGGCCTATGATTCCTACTTATATGGAATTAGAAGGACCATCAGTAGAAAAAGTAAAAGAAGTTGAGGAACTTCTTGGAGTAGATAAATCTAAAATAACTACATTATATAGTGATGAAATAGCTAGTGAAATCTATGGAGTAGATATACTAGCAGTAAAAGAATTAAAGTTTAAGGAGGAAGAAAATGACTAATAAAGAATATGCAGACATTTTATTGCCAGGAGTAAAACATACTTGGGAAGAATATGAAGCAATGTATCCAGAAAGAGATTTACCTGAAGGAGCAATGGTTACAAGATATGCACCAAGTCCTACAGGATTTGTACATATTGGAGCATTAGAATCATCATTCTTTGATAAGAGATTTGCTAAACAATCTGGTGGAATCTGTTATTTAAGAATTGAAGATACAGATCAAGAAAGAAGTATTGAAAATGGTATTTCACAAATAATTGATAGTTTAAAATCGTTTAATATTACATTTGATGAAGGACCAATATCAGAAACTGAAGAAATAGGTAATTATGGGCCATATATTCAAACTAAAAGAGCAGATATATATAGAGCATATGCTAAAAGATTAATCGAAGAAGATAAAGCTTATGCATCATTCTTATCTAAAGAAGAACTAGAAAAGATAAGAGAAGAACAAATGAAATCTAAACAAAGAATAGGTATATATGGTAGATATGCTAAAGATAGAAACTTATCTAAAGAAGAAGTAATTGAAAGAATAAATAATGGAGAAAAGTTTATTATAAGAATTAAATCTCCAGGAAGTTTCTTTAATAAAATTAAAGTAACTGATTTAGTTAAAGGTACTATGGAAATGCCTGAAAATGATATAGATGAAGTTATTATTAAGAGTGATGGAATACCTACATATCATTTTGCATCAGTAATTGATGATCATTTAATGCATACAACACATGTTATAAGAGGAGATGAATGGATATCATCTTTACCTAAACATATTCAATTAAATGAAATGTTAGGTTTTAAACCTCCTAAATATGTACACTATGCACCACTTACTAAAAACGATAATGGAACAATTAGAAAATTAAGTAAGAGAAAAGATCCAGAAGCTGCAGTTAGTTACTTTACTGAAGC
>CAMYZX010000010.1 GCA_947304025.1 uncultured Bacillota bacterium | reverse complement strand
ATGGCGCTCGATACAGGACTCGGACCTGTGACATCTTGATTAACAGTCAAGCGCTCTACCAACTGAGCTAATCGAGCAATTCTCGTTGACAATATCAATGATATCATTTATCACTTTTGTTGTCAACAAGATTTATTTATTTTTTTATAAAATAATTATCTAACATCATAAGACCATGTAATCTTATTAATTCTACCAAATCTATAGTTAAATTTTAATTCAGCTACATTAGTAGGATTTCCTTCAATTACAGCATCTTTATTATAATATCTTATCTCTTTATTATTTCTATAACTAAAATATGCATTATCTTTTACTAAATTATCATTTAAAGCATCCATTGTATAATTTTTATAAATATAATTGCCACTTTCTAGTTCTACATTATATTTATTAATTACATTTAATACTTTATTACCCACTTTAATATTTCTATTTATACTATATTTACTAGAAGTTATTTCTGCTCCTACTAAAACATAATCTTTATAGTTTTCTTTTAAAGTAAGTTTTAATCCTGAATAATAATATTCTACATATCTGTAATTATTCTTTACAAAATCTTTTTTACTCTTAGGAGTACCTAATTCTTTTTCTATTTCTTCTGAAGTAGATAAGAATTTAAGATTATTCAATGTTAAATCTTTAATAGTAAATATTTCTTTATTATTTTTCTTTAATTTAACATTCTCATAATTACCAAATATTCCAGAAATAATTAGTAGTAAGGATAATACGACTATTATCCCTACTATTACTAAAAATATTGATTGTTTTTTTTCTAGTTTCTTCTTAGCCATATTATCCCTTACTTTCTCTTCTTTAAGAATATTATTAATCCTACTATAGACACAATTAATAATGCAATTATTAGACCATATTTAACTACTATTTTTCCTGTTTGGATATTAATAATTAATTCTGCTTTAGCATCTGCTAAATATTCAATAGTTTCTTGTGGTTTCTTATTAGTTATTATATTATTTCCATAAACTATTCCATCATCATCCACAAAGAATGTAGCAACGTTTATAGTCTTTTTAGGAAGTTCATATCCATCTGCTGCTTCTACTTCTAGAATTCTATATTGACCTGGTTCTAAGTAATATACTGTTGCTTTTCCTCCAACTGTATGAATCTCTTTCAATTCTGAATTTGGATCAGCTTTGTATATTGTTTCTCCAGTAATTAATTCTTCTGTAGATACAGTTAAAGTATTATACTTCTTATCTTGATCTAATTTTTGTAAATAGAATGTTGCTCCATCTAATGGAGAATTAAATTCATCAAATTTATAGAATGTAAATGCTGAAGGTTTATTAACTAGAGCCTCTCTTGTATCTATAATTTCAGTTTCATTCTTTCTTATATATACTAGAGTAAATCTATCATCATCATTTACTGGTAGACTGTATCCTTTTGGAGTTTCTACTTCTTCTACTACATAATATGTATCATATTCTAAGTATTGAATTATAGCAGTACCTTCTTTTAATACTGATGTAACATCAGTACCAGACATATTAATTAAATCATCAATACTATCAAAAGTACTTATATCATATCCTAAACTATTAGCAGTATATGAACAATTATTACCTGAACATGTAGTTATTACATCAGTATCAAGTACTGGTCTATTTTCATATACACCTTCTTTAATAGTTTTTAATCTAATTAATTCTTTATCTTGATCTTGTGGTTTCTTATTAGCATTATAATTAGTTACTTTATAAACTTTAAATTTAGCTCCACCAAGTAATACTCCACTATCAGCTTGATTATCACCATCTAAATCTCCATATTTTCTTATTATAAGAGCAGATGGACTATTTGGAATATTTACTTGTTCTACATCTACTGTTGTATTAATTACAGTAAATGGTGTTTCACTACCTTTTCCTTTTGGAATAATATAATTCTTTGGAGCTACTGTTTCAAGTAATACATAATTATAACCTGATTGTAGATATCTAAGAACTAATCTTCCTGCAACAGGATGAACACTTGTTACATAACAATTTGAAGTTTGATTATCAGTACATAATGATTTGTTAGCGGCATCACTATCGCTCATCATTCTATATACTTCAAGTCCTGGATCTTCTTCATCACCAGTTATTACAGAACGAGGTTCAAACTTAATAAGTTTCATTCCTGCAGCTTCTCTTTCTTCACTAGTTGCATATACACTTGGACTACATATAGAATCTATTGGACATCTATATACTTCAAATGTAGTAGTTTCATCTGGAATTAAATAGTTATATTTACCATCTTTCTTCTCAAATGTAACTCTTGTTGGTTTATCATTAATTACTGCAGTTGTACTAGTTCTTTGTTCTTCTTCATCGGATGAACAAGGGATTTCAAAACATACTTCAGGATTTAATGCTCCAACTTGTTCTAGAACATATACTGAATCATCAGGTACTTTCATTTCTTCAAAAGTATATGTTTCTCCACGACATAAATTAATTAATTTAATATGTCCTCCACAAGCATGCAATGTTTGTGTAACTGTTAATCCAGCATTATCAGCATGATAATTAAATACATCTGGATCTACACTACCAGGTAATTGTAATCCTGGAATATATTTATATACACTATAATCATCATCACTATCACATGTTGTGCTTGAATTTCCTATATAAATAAAGTTTAGATAATTTCCTGAACTATCTTTTACTTTAAAGTCAATTCTATCAAAATCGCTTCTTTCTTTAGCATTTTCAAATTCAACATCTGATTCAGTAGAATCTTGTTCTCTACCTCCATCAATTATATCTGCTTGATCTCCATAATTATATAGATCTTTCTTTGTAAATATAATTTCTGTTGGAGTATTTGTTAATGTTTGTACTTCTACTCCTCCATTATTTGAACATGCTTCAGTATTTTGCGATGCTGGTTGACTAGAACAATCATCAATTGTGAATTCATATGTATTTACACTATAATCTGGTGTGTAATATCCAATACATTCACCATTTCCTGTTCCACCATTTGCACAACTTGGTGCAGATGCTGGTCTAACAGAAGGATTACTTATTGTTCCAAATCCACCATTACCTAATCCACAATTAGAAGTATCTACTTCTTTAATTGTATATGTTCCTTTTGGCAAGTGTTTAACATAGATTTCTCTATTAGAATCTAAATGTAATATTGTTGTATTAGCATTTGTTCCTGATTGATCAACACTATTTGAACCATATTCATATTTTCCTGCAGATATTTCTTTAACACTAACAGCATTTCCATTTGAGTCATATATACTAAATGAAATCTTTCTTAATTCTGCAGTTGTCATTTCACTTAAACTTACAGTTTTTGTTACTCCATTAACTGTAATAGTATATTTAGTATCCCCTTCTTGAGAACCATCAGTATTTGTAACTCTCTTAGTAAATTTAAATTCTGTTGGTTGGTTTACTATTTTGTTATTATTATTAATATTAGTAAACAAAGTATCAGCTACAATATCTTTTGAACTAACTACTCCAAATGTATGATATTGTGGTGCTTTTGTTTCAATTACTGTGTATGTTCCTGCTGGTAAACCACCAATACATACTTGTCCATTCATTGAAATACTTGTATTTCCACTGTTACCAGATATCATAACTGTTCCTGTATTATCAGTACCATTATATTGATAACAAGCTTTTTCAATATTATGAGCATCTTTTTGAACAACTGGTGTTGTTACTTTAATATAATTTCCTAAACTATCTTTAACTTTAAATTCAGCTCCATTTATTAAAGTATTACCATTTTCAGTTGTCTTAAACCAGTTTAATAAATATTTACTATCTTTAAATATATAATTATTATTACCACTATCTTTATTATATGTTTCTGCTGCTATAGTATTACCATTAGCTGCTTCAGCAGTATCAGAGAAACAAGCATTTCTTGCTGCTGCTTCATTATTATATTTCTTTAATGCTATTGCAGAAACTGTTCTAGGACTAGGATCTAATACATATCCTGGTGGATTTTCAGTTTCAGTAATTGTATAATCTCCTGCTTTTGAACTATCTCCAATAAAGAATGATGTAACACCATTAGATGAAACATGATAATTTGTACTATTTTTATCAATTGTAATTTCACCTTTAGTAGCACTAAATTTAGCTCCATCTATAGCATCTAATGTAGCTGAATCTATCTTCTTAATCTTAATACAATAATATACTTTTGTATCTGTCATATTTACAGCATTACATGTATCTCCAAGTGTTAAGCTAGAAGCTGGTACTGTTACACCAGTACTGTAATCATTATGATAATCAGGATTACCATCTCCATCTAAATCTGCTGGATTAGCAACTGTTTCTTTTAATGTATAATCTTGATATTTCAAATCTGTAAATACTGCTATTCCATTAGTAGCAGTTGCGTTATGAGTAGTTCCATCCGCACCAATCATTGTCCAAGTTGTATTATCTACTGTTAAACTACTATTCTCTGCATCTACTTTCTTTATTGAATAACAATACCTATTAGGTACGTTTGTTACTGCGACTGAATTATCACAGATTTTATCGTTATTACTATCTAGTGGTGTTATTGGTCTACAACTATCACTACCACCAGTTGAATTACCCTGGATAGTAGATAAATATTCATTGCCCAATAAATCAACACCATTTAAATCTATAAATGAATTTTCTTTTACGTAATATGTAGTATTAGTTTTTAAATTATCAAATGAAGCTGTTCCTGAAGAACCATCTGATAAATTAACACTAATATTCTTAGAATCTACTAATGTATTACAAGCACTATCACTATATAAACCAATAGATGCTGTTGCAATACCACTAGAGCCATTAAGTGTATTTACTGTTTTTGTTGTAATTAAATTACAGTTTCCACTTTGCCATGTAACTCTAAAGTATGCTATACCTTTTTGACCACCGTATCCAGAAACTGTTCCACCTGTTGTAGATGTTTCTGCTCTTAATATTAAATATGGTTTAGCATCATTAATATGTTTCTTGTCAACAATAGATACCTTAATAGCAAGTTTAGTCTTATTATATGCATCTTTATGAACATTATCACATAATAGTACAAACCACCAACTAGGATTTTTAAAATCAAGCATTACAGTCCCATTTGCTTTTTTTCCCAAAAATGAGGCTTTTGCCGTATATGGCCATATTGCATAATGTGAGTTTGAAGCAGAATAATATTTTCCATTATACTTTTCATAAACCATGTTAAATTTAAATGATGATACTTTTTTGTTTGCTGTACTTCCCAATCCATTAACATATACACAGATAGCTTTACCATCAACTTTACCTTTTACATAACAATAGTTAAAATCCTTTTTACTTTGCGTTGCAATATTACTATTTGCTGCAGTCACATAACTTCCCGAACTAATAAGAGCATCTGGTCTAGATTTTAACTCCCACGCATTAAATTTAGCTGTAGAAGTTGCTGCAAATACATTTTTAAATATATTATTACCAATTTTAATATCTACTCTATTAAGAAGTATTACTGGCACATCTATTATTAATGTTTTAGATGCATTATCATAACTAAAGAAATCTTTATCAATAGGATCTATTGAGTTATTTATATATACATTTATACTACTCTTTGCTACTTTACCATTAATATAATTTGATAAAGGAATCTTTGTTTCTAATTCCAATAATTCATTCGTAGCAACATTTTCATATGTTACTAATTTCTTAACACCATAATCTGTTTTAATATTTTCTATTTCTTTTCTAGTAAGTAATGTTTCTATTTGTACTTGTGCAATATCATTAACATCAGCATCAGTTGCACTTGTATATACACTAAGTGGAATCTTTACTGTTTTAGTCTTTTCATCATATGAACAACCTTCGATTGCGTCACCACGTACAGTGTTATATGCAAAAAGTACATCAGATATATGATTAAATAATATTTTGTTTGCAAATTTACTTAAATCTGCATATAAATAATCTCCTTCTTTAGTAAGAGGAACTATTTGACGAGCAGAATATAATATATCTTCATCATAAAGTTCAGTTGTATCTTCGATAGTTACATTAGCATCTAGTTTATCTCTATCTCCAATTAAATAAGTAACGTCTAATAGATATTCTTCATCATAATCTATGAATTTTGAATTAAACTTATTTAAATCGATATAATATATAGATACTAAAACTGCTATTAATACTAATAATACAGCTGCTAATTTCGTATATTTTCTTTTAAACAATTTTTTTATCATATAGCCCTCCTTAGAAGTTTTTACTTGTACTTAATTTATTATTATAATCTTTTAGATAATCAAACTTAATACCATTATTTGGAATAATCTTAATTTCAAGTGCAGTAATTGGTTCTTCTTTATTTCCACTTGTTGTTCCATTACATGTCCAATTAAGCCATTTATCTACTTTATTATATGTTCTATAACAAATTGTATATTTTTGAAATAATATGTCAGATTCTCTCATTTCTAAACCATATATTTGAGTTGCATTTTCTTTCATTGATTTATATATTTGATCTGACCAAGTATTGGTATAAGTATAATAATATACTTGTCCTTTCTTTTCATTGAATTTTAATTCAATATTTTGTATAGGATTTTCTTTATCTCCTACTATCATTCCATTTTTAGAATATTTAGACCATTTTCCATTTTGATATACTCTATATTTGATATTGTATATGTATTTATTATTCATTCCATCACTATCAAATCTATAATATATCAATATTGAAGCAATTAATCCTAAAAGGATAATTGCTCCAACGATTATATAATTTTTAATTCTTTTATTATTCTTTTTCTTCTTCATATTTCCCTCTTTATTCTAAAATTATGTCATGTGTAGATATTCTAATTACTGGTCTAACTTGTAAACTAGAAGTCACATTAACATCCTTATTAAATCCACTGTTTCCTTGTACTGGAAGAACACTAGAATTTGATGCTTTAACATATTTTACTAATGTTGATGTATCATATGGAGAAGTTACAATTGCTTGATCATCAAATGTATTTTCTGTTTCTGTAGCATATACTGCATCCATTAACCAGAAATCATCACTTAATAAGAAGCTTGTATCAGTTAAATTATTTACTAACACATTGAATTCAGCTTGTGTAAGTAATCTTACTTTTGATGTAGTATACATACCAGAAGCACATGTACTAGCATCAACTACTCCACCATTTGCAGATGTATTAAATAATCCAGATGCATCATCACATATATTAAATGGTATTAATGATGTAGGATTAATATTTGTTGAATTAATCCAATCATTATTAATGTAATAATTAATATTTGAATTACTCCATTTATAAACATCTAAACTTGATGAATGACTCATACTTATATTAGTATCTGCTAATAAAGTAAGTATTTGTTCACTACCATTTGGAACTGCTCCAATTACATGGAAATTAATTCCACTATATCTTAGAGTATCTCCTACTACATATTGATCTTGATTAACATATTCTTGATCATTAATATCCCTTATTACTGGATTATATTCAGTTATCTTAGCAACACTTGCTGTATTAACAAATGTTCCTGCTTCATCTCTTGCTGGTAAGAATAATACTATTTGTAAGTATACTGTTTCATTAGGATATACAACTGTATTTTCTAATGATCTATTACCAAGCATTCCATCTACCTCAAACCATCCAGCATTTTCAGGATAATTCTTATCAAATACAAATCCATTTGGTATAGTTTCCTTAACTAAATTAACATATCCTGCTTTATTAGAATTATTAGTTATTGAAATTCCATAATATACTTTTGTAGTATATCTCTTTGGATTAATAACACTTAATGATACTGTTGATAAGTTATTATATGTATTAGTTGTTACATTTCCATTATTTGATAATTCTATCTTAGTAATATATTTATTCATAATAAATCCAAAAGTATGTTTAGGAAGTAATCCAATATCCATATTAGTAATATTAATTACTGGTGGATATAAAATCATTCCTTTAGAAGTTTCAGATTTATCACTAATTTCAATAGTTCCATTTAAATCTATTTGATAAGCATCAGAATCATTATTAGTATCTTCTGTAGCATATCTAAGAGCCAAATCATATTTACTAGTATCATATTTTGATCTTATCTTATATCTACCTTTATCTAGATTATTAAATTCATAATAACCATTTTCATCAGTAGATGTTTCAGATATTTCTTTTAATGAACCATCATTAGTTACTTTATATAGAGTAACTGGTATATTACTCAAATATGTTTCATTTCCATCTTTTACACTATTTCCTGTATTATCTAAGAATGCATGTCCAGAAATAGTTCTGTTTATAACAGATGCTTCAATTATATTTGAATAGTTTTCACTAGAAGTTCTAGTATATCCCATAAATCTATTACTATATTTATCAGAAGATTTATTATCTTTAGTCTTTAAACTTACTATTAATCCTCCCATATAAGAATCTTTTGCTATAGATATATTTTCTAGTTTTATTCCTGTGATACCTTCAATATAGTCATTTTGAATATTTCCACAGTCTTTCCAAATTTCTTCATCATTAGCGTTTATTCTAGATGGAATTTCGTTAGTACATTTAATATTATCTAACCCTATAACATTAGAAGATAATTTTACAGAATAACTACCAGTATAATCAGTTTCATTTTCATCTCCATTATATGGTAATACATCGATTAAAGTATAATCATTTACATCTTCTCCAGTATTATTATAAGCATTTAATACATAATCAATTGTTCCATTTTTTTCTATTAATGAACCAGATTGTCCAATTGATAATTCTCCAATTACTTCATTTATTCCTGTTCCATAAATAGTAAAGCTTGTACTTCTTCTTGTCCATAATGTTGTATCAACTTCATCATTAATGTTAATTCCTTCTGGGAAGCTTTCTACAACTATTTCAGTAGCTTTACCACTTAATGTTGGAGATAATTTAGTTTTGAAATAAATATCTTTTATTTTCATATTAGATTTAATCTTATCACTTGGAGTCACTATAAGATAACGTAGGTAAGTGTATGAGTCATCTTCAGTAACTGCAATTGGAGCAATTAAATCATCATCTGGAATATATACTAATGTTTTTGGTATTCTTACTACAGTTTCTACTCTTTTTATATACCAAGTATCATCTGCAGATACATTTATTTCATTATCATTTAATGCAGTTTCTACTTTATAAATAATTGTTTCATTATTAGTAGTTCTATACTTTGTTTTTAAAGATCCATCATTATTTTTATTTGTTACAGTAATATTTTGTCTTAATGTAAAATTAACTATTTTTAATGAATCTCCAATATAACCATATGAATCAATTAATGTATCAGCAGCATATGCACTCTTTATATAGTTATCAGGAGATACTGCATTATTTATTTGTGGTACATAATAGTATAATTTTTCATCATAATCTGATGTAGATATCATAGTTGTTGCTTGATAATTATGTGTTAAATCAGAAACACTCTTTGCTCTTGCTTTAACACTTACTATTACTTCTGCTCCATCAGGTAATGTTACGTTTTCTTTTGTTTGAATAATAACTTTACTTATTGGTACTTCAGTACTTGTATTGTTTTCTTCAGTAAAGGCATCATTTATAGTATTATAAACTGTCTCTACTCCAGTTTTAGCCTTAATACAAGGGCCACCATATAAATTTTGAATTTGATCTTTGTTTAATGAAGATATATTAATTCCTTGACAAGCATTAGTTGCTATAGTCTTATCAGTATTTGATAATTTAGAATTAGCTATATCATTTAATTCATAATTTGCATTATCAAATGTTCCTGATACGAATTTAACTTCAAAATCATTTGCAGAGATATTTCTACATTCTTGTTTTCCACATTTAATTTGGATGTTTATATCTTTTGTATCATCATAAGGTAATACTCTATAAGCATATGTATCAAATTTAATAACTTCTTTTAATCCTTTTGTTGATGATGTTGTATTATTCTTGAATCTAGTTACATATTTAATTACAGTTCCCTTTGAAACTGCTCCTGAGCCACCATTTCTTGTTGATAATTGAGTTGTCTCACTTTCATCATACCAAGCAGATGATGTTAATATATCAGCATCAGAAGATTCTACTTGATTCATTTGTTCAGAAGAAGCAACTTTTTCATAAGTATTTTGAACAGTTGATGTTGCTAATGTGCTTCCTGTTATAGATGATACTGTAATTGTATTATTTATAGCATTTGTTCCATCTGCTTCTACTCTTGGTGAGAAATTAGTAATAGCAAGTGTTGCTATATATGCGCCATCTACTGAAGTATTATCAGCATTTAATGATGGTCTATTATATAAAAGTTCAAAATTTGTTAATTTTATAATATATGAATTTCCATCTTTAGTAACAGCTATGTTTCCTGGTTTTCTAATGTATTTGTTTATATCTCCAATACTAGATGTACTATAAGGTAAACTAGAAGTAACCGGTCTAATGCCATCTACTATTTCTAATCCATAGAATCTTATCCAGTTTTCATTTACTATTGGATTTTCTGCTCCGTCTTGTGAGAAAGAAACTTTATATGAAATTTCATTATTTCCAAAATATGAACCAGATAAATCTCCATTTAATTTAATTCCTAATAAGTAAGTAATAAATCTTCCGTCTTTTCCATCATAATTAGCAGGTTGAGTAAAATTAGTATTTGATGAAATAGGATAAAGTGTAATTGCTTCATTAGTTTCTTGTGAAGAAACAACTGTAGGCATATAATTTGCAGGTCCTACAGAAGAATATGTTCCATTTTTGTATGAATAAAAATAATTAGTGTCACTATTTGGATTGTATCCAAGAATTATAGGAGTATCGTTTGAATTATCATCTACATCAAATGTGAATGTCGGATGTATCTTATATCCATTTGGTGCATTGTTAACATATAGTGTTACTGAATAATATGTAGGTTCATATGAATTAGCATTTCTAATCATGCATACTCCGTCACTACAACTATCATCGAACGTTACATATTTACTATCATCTTCATTAAGTGTTATTCTTAATTTGATTGTAGCATCTTCAACATCACCATAATCATCTTGAGGATCTTTTACATCAAATGAGAAATTGTAAACAATTTTATCAAAAGACTTAACTAGTATATTATCTTTACTACTATCTTTTGAAGCAGTATAAGTACTAGTACAGTTTCTTCCTTCACTATCGCAATTAATTACTAGATTATCTTCAGAATCTAAATTAACTCCAGTCTCTATTGAATTCATAGTAATATTTGAAATAATCGCATTATTTATTGACGCACTCGCAATCTTATAAATAATAAAACTGCCTCCCAATAACGCAATTAAAATGGCTATATAAATAGCTATTTTCATATTCTTTTTCTTAGTTTTCATACACTCACCTATTTTCATATTTTTATTCTTATATATATTGTATCATTCTAGGTATACTTTTTCAAGTTTTTTCAATAAAAAAAACGATTAAAATTAATCGTTTTTTATAAGTATTTTTTATAAGTATTATAACTATCTAAAATGAACACATTTAATACAACTTTTTTAAAGAAAGTGTCATTTTTTAAATACTCTTTTATTGTATCCATCATAACCTTTGCTACTTCGTCTTTATCCTCAGTTTTAACAGGAAAATTTGGTATACAAATAGTATCTATTCCATTATTTTTAGCCAATTCAAATGAATTGATTATGCAATTCTTTAATTGATTTATTTCTGTTTCTCCAATATCATCTACACTTGGTTTAACAGTATGAATAATATATTCACAAGGTAAATTATATCCTTCAGTTAAAACAACTTTAGATACTTCAATATCATTACCCTTAGATATTTCTTTGCATTTTAATCTTAAAGCAATTCCTGCATTTGAATGTATGTTATTATCTATACAATTATGGTTTGGTTTAAAACATCCAGTTAATTTTGGTGTTGCAAAATTAACTATTGCTCCTACTTTAATTTGAGTTATACTTCCTTGCCAAAGACTTAATCTATCAGTAAAATCATTAACATCTTTTATTTCTTTTTCTTTTAATTCTGCTTGTAATAAAGCATCTTCTTTCTTGATTATTTCTTCATCTAAATAGTTAGCAGGTCTTACATTTATTAGTCCTCTTAACAGTTCTCTTTTATTTATATAAGAACTTGGCATTTCTATCTTTGGATGTTCTTTTTCTTCTAAAAAATATTTAATTAATTCGTTAACTAACGTTTCCAAATAAATCACCTATAAATATTATATACTAAAATAAAAAAAGAAAATAGTTTTTTAACTATTTTCTTTTAATTATATTTGTTAATAATCCTAGTCCTAAACATAAACATGCAAATGAAACTAATCCACCTACAAATGGTATTAATTTAATTAAATATAAACATGTAAGACCAATTAATAAGACAAGATATGGATTTTTTACTTTATCTTTTAGAATTGCACTAGTAATTTTAAATGTGCTTAATATTGAAGCAATATATACTAATACTCCATATAAAGCAATTACTACAAACCCGCAAGATATTCCAACATACGTAATCATTAATATTAATGCTAAAACAGGTACAGCGACTAATATTAATAATCCCCATGCAAATGATGGCAATAATCTATTATTATCAATTTCTCTAATTTTAGTAAATAACTTTGGTATTAATAAAACCATTAGTAATCCTACTACTAATATATTTAATAAATCAAATAAAGTATTAACTAATTTATTAATAATAACATTTGTTAAAGATTTTCCCTCATAAAAACCTAGTCCTGAAGAAGTATTCTTATATGTAGATTTAGATCCTATTACAGAATCTTTGCTCATTGTTATTTCTGCATCTTCATTATACTTAAGATTACCAGTAATATTAGTATTACTATTAATAGTAATACTAGTAGCATCAATATATACATTTCCATTGATTGCTCCATCAATTACTACATCTGACCCTGCTATAAACAGATTTCTCCCTACACTTCCAGTAATCTTAACATTTGATCCTGCAACATATAAATCTCTAGCAACATTAACATCATTGATTTCTACATTTGTTCCTGCAAAAAAACCGTCTTTAAAAGATGATGCGTTTATATTTACAGCATTACCTGCTACAAACATATAGTCACTTGTACTATTAACATTAATAACATTACCAGCGCCAAATAAAATACCATCTACTTCATTACTAATGTTTACTGTATTACCAGCTACAAAACCAGATCCTTCCATCTTGTCATTTACAGTTATAGAATAATCTGCTTGCATTAAGCCATTATTTATTCTTGTTACATCTGCACTAACTGGTTTAATAAATGCAATTAATGCTATAACCATTAAAATTTTAAATATCCTTTTCATATTCTAATCCTTTCAATATTAATTATAATCAAAAAAAATGATTTGTAAATTATATATTACAAATCATATTATCACATTTATCACTATATTTATCTTTCTCAGATTCTTCAATAGCATAAGCAAGTTTAATCCCTCTAAAACTCTTTATTTTGTTATTATCTAATAACTCTTTATTAACATTAATAAAATCGGGTTTACAAAGATTAATTGATTTTAAAGAATTAAATAACTTTATAGATTTAGGACTAATTAATAAACCTCTCATAATATCTTTTTTAAATAATCTAAACCATATAATAGTCTTAGGATTAAAAGATTGAATAGCATATTCTCCCTTATAATTACTAAGTATTTTAGATACTTCTTTTTCTAAATCAAATCCTTTAGAATCATATTTTAATTCAATTAATAAAGGTACTTTACCTGATACTAAATCTAATACTTCCTCAAATGTAGGAATAAATTTATATTTTTTTATTTCTTCAAGTGTTTTATCTTTAACAAAACCATTATCTTTAGTAAGTCTATCTAACTTATCATCATGAAATACTATTACAGTATTATCTTTAGTCAAATGCACATCTAATTCAATAGCATATCCCTTTTTAATAGCTTTCTTAAAAGCATCTAAAGAGTTTTCATATACTTTCTTATTATCAAAAATTCCCCTATGAGCAATTGTACTATTTTTTAAAAAACTATTTTTCATATTCATCTAAAAACGAATACTTTTCGTCTCCCTTTCTATATCCTAATACGCAGTTTAAATTAATATTATCAAGTGCAGTAAATATATTATCTTCAACTAATTTATTCTTCTTTTTTAATTCCTCTATTAACATCTTAACTTCATATCTCTTGCCATCATGTTTATCATTTTCAGTAAACTTACAGGCACAATTAATAAACTCTAATTCATTATATCTAGCAAAGCTAATTATATCTTCTTCTCTAACTAGATATAATGGTCTAATTAATTCTAATCCTTCAAAATTATCACTATGTAATTTTGGAAGCATAGTCTTTACTTCTGAAGAATAAAGAAGTGCTAATAGGCTTGTCTCTATAACATCATTAAAATGATGCCCTAAAGCAATTTTATTACATCCTAGTTCTTTAGCTTTAGCATATAAGAAACCTCTTCTCATTCTTGCACACATATAACATGGTGCTTCAGGAGCTAATTTATTAGCAACATCAAATATATCACTATCAAATATCTTTATATCTACTCCAAGTATTTTTGCATTATCTTTAATTTGTTTAATTATTTCTTTTTTATAACCTGGATTCATAACAACATATTCTGCTTCAAATTTAAACTTACCATGTTTAATTAATTCTTCAATACATTTAGCTAGTAAAAAAGAATCTTTTCCACCACTAATACAAACCATGATTTTATCATCAGGTTTTATTAGTTCATAATCTGCGACTGCTTTAACAAATTTAGAATATATATCTTTTCTAAACTTAGTTATTAAGCTTCTTTCTATCTCTTGTTTTCTAGTCATTATTATCACCTATTAAAGATACCCCTGTCATTTCTATAGGTTTATCTAAATTCATTAAATCAAGCATAGTTGGTGTTATATCACATAATCTACCATCATTTAATTTAATACCTTCTTTAGTTATTAAGAATGGTACTAAATTAGTAGTATGTGCAGTAAATATATTACCATTTTCTTCCATCTTTTCAGCATTACCATGATCTGCTGTTATAAGAAGAATTCCATTATGTTCTAATACTTTTTTATATATCATCCCTATAGCAGTATCAATTGTTTCAACTGCTTTAATAGTAGCGTCTAAATTACCTGTATGACCTACCATATCAGTATTAGCAAAATTAAGTATTATTACATTATATTTATCACTATCTATTGCTTCGATTACTTTATCTCTAACTATATTTGCACTCATCTCAGGCATCAAATCATATGTTGCTACTTTAGGAGATGGTACTAATATTCTATCTTCATTCTTAAATGTTTCTTCTTTTCCACCATTAAAGAAATATGTTACATGAGCATACTTTTCTGTCTCTGCTATTCTTAATTGTGTATATCCTAAATTAGATATATATTCTCCAAAAGTATTCTTTAATTCTTCTGGTTTAAAAGCTATATGTACATTAGTAAATGTCTTATCATACTCAGTCATACATACATAATAAACATTAAGATTATCTATTATTTTCTTAGTTAATTCTCTAGCTCTATCTGGTCTAAAATTAAAGAATATTACTGAATCATTATCTTTAATTTCTTTTCCACCATTAATAATAACTGGTTTAATAAATTCATCAGTTACATTGTTATTATATGAATCATTTATTGCTTCAGAAGCACTATTATAATTACTTGCTTTAGCAAGTACTATAGCATTATACGCTTCCTCTATTCTTTCCCATCTATTATCTCTATCCATAGCATAATATCTTCCAGAAATAGATACTATTTTATCTTCTAAACCTTTTATATAATTAATACCTGATTTAGGATCAGTATCTCTTCCATCAGTAAATACATGTATATAAACTCTATCAAAATTTCTTTTATTGCATAATTCTAATAAAGCTTTTAAATGATTTATATGAGAATGTACTCCTCCATCAGAAAGAAGTCCCATTATATGTAAATTAGTATTATTACTAATTGTATTATCTATAGCATCATTAAATTCTTTTATATTATAAAAAGAATTATCTTTAATAGAATTATTTATTCTCATTAAATCTTGATAAACTATTCTACCAGCACCAATATTAGTATGTCCTACTTCAGAATTACCCATTTGTCCTTCTGGTAAACCTACTGCTTCTCCCGAAGCATTTATTTTACTATTTGGATATTTACTAAATAAATAATCTAAGTTAGGAGTATTAGCTTTCTTTATAGCATTACCATCAGTTTTATCACTTATTCCAAATCCATCAAGAATCATTAACATTATTAATTCTTTATTCATATAGTCCTCCTATATATTTAATAAATACATTTCAAAACCAAACTCTTTATCTACTTTACCTGTAACTATATCTAAATCTAATTTAGATAATTTTTCTAAATTATCCTTTATTTCTTCTATTGAATAATCATTCCTTAAAGCAAGACTAATTCTATAAGGATGTTCTTTTAAGGTAGAAACTATTTCTTTTTCACTAAAACCATTATTACGCATAATTTTAACTTGTAAATATAGTCTAAATTGATTAGATAAAGTAATAATTAGTTTAATAGGATCTTCTTTTCTTCTTAATAAATCCTTATATAATTTATCTATCTTATCTTTTTCTTTATTAATAATTGCATTAGTCAAATCAAATATATTAGTTTCTATATTATTAGTAATAACTTTTTCTATATCTTCTTCAGTTATCTTTTTATCTTTGTCTTTATATATAAATAATTTATCTAATTCTTTCATAATAACTGATAATTCATAAGAAGTTTTACTTATTAATAGTTCAATTGTTCTAGAAGATATACTATAACCTTTTTCTCTTATATAATCCATTAAATAGTTATTAAGATTATAATTTTCTATCTTATTGCAAACATAAGTCTTACTAACACTAGATATTAGTTTACTAATCTTTTTTCTAGAATCAATTGTTTCCTCTCTTAAGATAAATACCAAATATACATCTTCGAAAGGTTTATCTATATATTTAATTAATTCTTCGATATCTTCTTTTGAGTTAATCTCATCTTTACTAGATAAAAACGATGAGTTATCACACAAGATTAGTTTGCGGTTTGAGAACATATTTACAGAACTTGCTTCAACTAAAAGAGAATTAATAGTAGAAGAATTCATATCTATTTTTATTATTTCTTCACTATTAATTTTTAAGTCTTCAATGATCTTATTAATATTTTCATTTATCAAATAATTTTCTAAACCATATATTAAATAAAACATATTCCCACCTTTATTAATTATAACATAAAAAAAGACCAATTTGGTCTTTTATTCTTTAGATAAATTAATTAATCTGTCTAATAATTCACTATATTTTATTCCTACATTATCAAATAATTTAGGATACATACTTATACTTGTAAAACCAGGCAAAGTATTTATTTCATTTATTATTATTTTATTAGTATCTTTTTCTATAAAGAAATCTACTCTAGATAGTCCTTTACCATCAATTGCTTTATATGCTTTTATAGCTAATCTTCTTATTTCATCACTTAATTCTTTAGATATCGATGCTGGTATTTCTGTAATAGTAGTTTCATCTTTATACTTAGCATCATAACTATAGAATTCATCAGATTTAACTATTACTTCTCCTACTGAAGAAGCAATGACTTCTTCATTACCAAGCACACCACATTCTACTTCTCTACCTACTATTCCTTCTTCAAGAAGTATCTTTCTATCATAATTAAATGCATCTTTTAAACCTTCAATTAATTCTTTAGAATTATGAGCTTTAGTAATACCTACAGATGATCCTTGATTAGAAGGTTTAATAAATATTGGATAAGATATTTCTTCTTCTATTTTAGGGATAATATCTTCCATAGATAATATTTCTTCATCAAAATGTTTATCTACTAATATATATTTATCATTTAATTTTTTAACATATACATATGGTGCTACATTAATTCCTGCACTTTTAAATATAGTTTTAGCATATATTTTATCCATGCCTATTGATGATCCAAGCACTTTACAACCAACATATGGTTTCTTTATTAATTCAAATAGTCCTTGAATAGTACCATCTTCTCCATAAAGTCCATGAAGTACTGGAAATAATACATCCATATCTTTTAAGAAATTAATATAATTATCAATTTCTTTTTCTTCATAAAACCAATTACCATCTTTATCGATATATATTGGGTATATATCATATTTATCTTTATCTAAATTATTAAGTACATAACTAGCACTTACTTTAGATACTTCATTTTCAGAGGACATTCCTCCATATATAACACCTAGTTTAGTTTTCATTAGATTCACCTTTTATAGCATTTACTATTTCTATAAAGTTAAGAGAATTAGATGCCTTTAATAATACTACATCTCCAGTAGTTAATGTTTCCTTTAAATATTTAATTGCTTCTTCATTAGAACTAAAATGAATATTATTAATATTACAATTATCATTTATATACTTAGAATCATTACCTACAGTTACTAATAAATCTATATTATTATCATTAACTACTTTACCTATATTAGAATGTATTTCTTTAGAATAATCTCCTAATTCAAGCATATCACCTAGAACTGCTATTTTTCTACCAGTTTCTTTACCTAAGTTCGTAACAGCTTCTCTCATAGAATCATAGTTAGCGTTATATGTTTCATCAATTATCTTATATCCATTAACATTATATGTTTGTAATCTATTCTTAGTTAATTCAAAACTTTCAATACCTTTTTTTATTTCTTCATTAGAAAGTCCTAATTCTTTACCTGCTGCGATTGCAAGCATAGAGTTATAAATAAATGCTTCTCCTCCTACTTTTAAGTTTATTAAAGTATCATTATATTTATAACTAGTATTACCTTCATAAGATATATCTTTAGCCATAATATCACTATCATTATTAATACCTACAGTAATAATATTATCTTTATTAGATAAGTAATAACCATGTAACATGTCATTATCATTATTAATTATTAATTTACCAGTTAATCCTTCGGTTATTTCTAATTTAGCTTTTAATATATTTTCTCTAGATCCTAAATTACCTATATGAGCTGAACCAACATTAGTAATAATAGCTAAAGTAGGTTTAGCTATATTACTTAGATAAGAGATTTCTCCTAAATGATTCATACCCATTTCTAAAACTAATACATCTTCATCTTTAAGTTTTAATATCATTAAAGGCATACCTATATCATTGTTTAGATTACCTTCAGTTTTTAATACTTTATATTTTTGGCTTAATACTGATGCTACTATATCTTTAGTACTTGTTTTACCTACAGAACCTGTAATAGCTACTATAGGTATATTATATTTACTTCTTTTTAAAGCAGCTATTTGTCCTAATGCCTTTAATGTATCATCTACTTCTAGAATAAAAGTATTATCAATAAATTCATATTTATCTATAGCACCTTTATTAACTATTACACCTTTAGCACCTGCTTTTAAAGCATCTAAATAAAATATAGATCCATCTATATTTCCTTTTAAACCAATAAATACGTCTCCCTTATTTATCTCTTTAGTATTTCTAGTAAAATTAATTACTTCTGTATCTTCTCCATATATTAAATTTCCATTAGTAATTTTTACTATTTCACTTAATGTTAAATTCATATTTATCACCTAATAATATTATAATATATTTTTATTAAAATTATATATAAAAAAGTAGAATTTACATTCTACTTTAGTTAAGCCTTAAATCTAATGCTCCAGGGTCAAATTCTCTAGAAATATTACGAGTAACACTAGCATCTAGTGAAGATTTAATTATTTTCTTCATAGGAACTATTAATGTATCTTCAACTGAATCACATATTTTTTCTTTATAGAAAGTTACTAAAGCTTGATTATCTTCTCTTCCTGCATAATCATAATATTCATCTAATTCAATAGGTTTTATATAGACTTGAGGTACACCGGCTTTAGAAAATAAATAATTCACTAAACATGTTACAGATTTTCTATAATCATGATAGAAGAACTTTTTACTAAATAGATGTCTTTCCATTTCAGCGACGCCTTCTAAGAAGGATTCAGTTTCGTGTGTTTTTAAATCTGCATTCCCTGATAATTGCAACATTTCACATTTAAGTAATAATTGTGCAAACATAGCATCTAATTCAGTATCTTCTAATGTTTTATCAAATCTGCTTTTTTTCTTTATTATTTCTTTTTGTATTAAATATAATAATTCTGTGCCAGATAAATCTTGATCTCCTAAACCATTAATATAACCATATAATTTATTTAATTTAGCCATAGTTTTATCACTATAGTCATTTGTATCATCATCTGTATTATCAAGATAAGCTTTTGCAAAAAGTCTCTTAAAGGTTCCATATATAGGACTAGCATCATCTACTGTATAAAAAGTTGTTAACATATATCTATAGCAAGAATCAATTCTTCCATCATAATCTTCTGCCCTCTTTGATGGATCTAATTTATATTCACATAATTCTTGTTTTCTATTATAATTCATTTCTGAAATAGAAATTATTCTTGGATCTACTCTATTTTCTTTTAATTTTTCAAATGCTTTTACATAGTCCATTTGAATTCCTGAAATTTTAGCCATATAAAAACCTCCCTGTTATAATCATTATAGCATATTACATATATTTAATTCCATATGTTTTATATACTTCTATTGCATTTCTTAAACCAAATACTTTTGTAATTATTAAATTATAAAATTCATCTGCAAATATAATTGCAATTATTAATATAGATAATACTATTAAAACTTTTTTATTAATCTTTGTTGATAGGAAATATGCAACTGGATTGAATACATACATTAATATAAATGATGATAATCCAAAGAATAATACACTTCTTAAACAAATATATCCATTTATATTACCCCAGTTCCATATTTCAGTATTATAATCCCAATATCTAGCTCCTACTACTTTATCTATTACAAGTCCTGAGAAAAATTCAAGTAATCCTGTTATTAAAACAGATAATAAAAATACTAACCATGGTTTCTTTTTAAACTTAGAGCAAAAGAATAATATCAAAAATGCTCCAATAGCATATATATTTATCCAAGGAAGAAAATCTCCTCCTCTCATATACCATACTTTCATTCCAGAATTTAAGAAATAGAATACAAATTCATATACCCACCCAAAGAATCCTGAAACAAGCAGTATAAATGCAAAAACTCCTAGTTTTTGCCACTTATCTAATTTTATTTTATCATTCATATAATCATTAAAAAACTTCTTCATTATTTCATCTCCCTATTAATAATATGACTAGTATTATTCTTTATTATATCGTGAGTAACTACTGGTAATATTTTATATTCATCTATTTTATCTAAATCTACAAAGCCATATTTTATTGGTTTGCCTTCAATATTTTCTATGACTTTAGAAGTATCTATATCATCAATAAAACTTCCTCTATAAATAAAATATATTTCATGAAATTTAATACCTTGATTTTCAAACATATTCTCTATTGTAGAAACACATTTATCTACTTTAACATCTAAACCTGTTTCTTCTTTTATTTCTCTTATTATAGCTTCTTCGCTACTTTCTAAGAAGTGAACTCCTCCTCCAGGCAAACAATAATTATCTTTGTTATCATTCTTATGTAGTAATATTTTATTGTCTTTAATAATTATTATCCCTGATCTTACATTAAGTTTAACTCCATCAACAATTATTCTTATATCCATATTTACCTCTATTCTCCATTAAAATTTTATCACGGTTTATTATAAAAAAGCAATAAAAAATACCTTAAATTAAGGTATTATTTTTAATGGCGTCCTCGATTGGAATTGAACCAACGACCTATTGCTTAGGAGGCAATTGCTCTATCCTACTGAGCTACGAGGACAAATAAAAACTATACTAATTATAGCATAGTTTTTTAATTTGCAATTGCTTTTACAACAATTCTTGAATTACCATCATTTTCACATGTTACAAGTGTTAAATGATATCCATCATATTTCTTATAAATATCTGTTCCTGTTGGATCATAGTTTCTTATTTTTTCATATACAGTATATTCTAGTTTTCTACCTGATGAATCAATTATATATATCTTATCTCCTGATTCTAGATTTCTAATATTATACATAAATATGGATTGCCCTCTATAGTTATGTCCAGATATAATAAATCCTCCTGATTCATTTAAAGCATTCCCATATGATAAAACTACTCCTAAATCCATTGAATGATATGTATTTTCTCCTATTACAACAGATGTAAAACCTATTCTAGGAATTTCTATTTTACCTAATAATGTATAACCACTATAGTCAAATCCCATATTTGAAGTCTTATCAGATTCTATATCTTCAACATTTACTTTTTCTATTTTTACGGATTTTTCAAATGCATCTATTGCACTTGCTTCTAGATGTTCTAATTTTCTTTGTTTAAATGATTCAAATATCATTAGAAAGGATATTACATATAAGGCCGCAATAAAAACAAATATTAATATATTAATAATCCTTTTTACCATATTAACACCTTCTAGAATCCTAGTTCTTTAAATATTCTATTTACTTCTTTCTTATTTGCTTTTATTTCAGTATTACCAATAACAATTACATTATCAATTTGTATTAGATAGAAATATCCGCCTTTAGAATTCTTAACAACAATATAGTCTTTTTTATCTTTATAACTATATCCTTTTTGACCTTTATAATTTAATTCTACATAATTTCTAGCAGCTTCTTCAGTTTTTAATTCATAGAAAGTAAATTGATTATTCTTTCCAGCAGCTATTATAAATCTTTCAAATTTTTCATCTACCAAAGGTGTTTTATTATTAATTAAATACTCTGGTTCTGATTTAAAAGTTTCCATAAATTTTGTATACGTGATTGGTTTATAATCTTTAGTACATGCACTTAATATAAATATAAATAATAAAATACATAATCCCTTTAATATCTTTTTCATAACTAAGTCTCCTATCATATATAAAGTATAACATTTATTATTATTTTTTTCAATATAAAAACCAATATGATTATTGGTTTTTATCTTTTTTATTATCACGTTTTGCTTTACTAGTCTTAAAAACATCTTTTATATCATTTATAAAAACATAGCCTTTTTTATAATTATCTATTACATCTTTATATACATCATATACTTTTTTACCAAATGCTTCTGATGAATTATCTAATGCTGTTTTATATGCTCCTTCAGATAGTTTTTTATATAAAGTCTTATCTTTATATAATTTATTTATATATTTACCAAACTCTTCATTTGTTTCAAATAAATATCCATTTTTATCATTATTAATAACATCATAACTATCATCTTTAATAGCTACTACTGGTTTCTTAGTAGCTAATGCTTCTAAAACAGTTAATCCTTGTGTTTCAGTAGTAGAAAAAGTACTAAATACATCCATTAAAGAATAATATACTTGTATATCTTCGTTTGGAACTTTTCCTGTAAAAATAACTCTATCTTCTATATCTAATTCTTTAACTAAAGATATTAATCCATCCTTATCTGGTCCATCTCCTACTAATAATAGTTTTATATTAGAAATCTTATCTATTAATTTACTAAATTCTATTATTAATTTATCTACAGATTTTTCTTTACCTAATCTTGATACTGTACCAAGTACAAAAGAATCTTCTAATTCATATTCCTTAGTTAATCTTTCTATTTCTTTCTTTTCTTGATCATCAATAATAAATTTATCTACTCCTATTCCTGTTGGAATAATATTTATTTTTTCATCAGGATTATATTTTTCTTTAAATTGATTATATATTTTTTTAGTAGGAACAATTAACTGTGATACAGTAGTATCACAATAAAATCTAGTAAGATACTCTACTAATTTCTTGCTTGGTTTATCAAAATATCCCTTTGTTAAATAATATAAATAATCTTCATACATAGTATGATATGTATGTACTAAAGGTATATCTAATTGTTTAGCTACTATTCTTCCAAAAGTACCTACACTAAATTCTGTTTGAGTATGAATTATATCTAATTTCCATTTTCTTATTTGATTAAAAGCCCTTGGATTATAGAAAGTAGTTAATCTTGTATCATATATTTTAGTAGGTACTCCAGGTATATATATAACTTTATTTTCTTTATCATATTCATATTTTATTTTTTCTAGATTCATAGTTACAACAAATACTTCATGTCCCATTTTTTCTAATGATTCTTTAAGCATTAATTCACTAGTAACAAGGCCACTAACATAAGGAAGATATGTATCAGTAAAAATACCTATTCTCATTTTTCTTTCCTCCTATATGTCATTAGTATTATGCCTCCCAAAAACATACTAAAATAATATGTAATTAAACGCCATAATAGCATTCCTGCACTAAGCATAGTAGTATTACTAATAAACACTTTAAAGAAGTCCATAAAGCCATATTCTAGTCCTCCAGTAGCTCCTGGTATTGGTACAAATGATCCTATTAAATATGTAAATGCTGAAGCTACAAATGATTCTAAGAAACTAAGTTTAAAATCACCTAATGCATAGAAAACAAATACTGGTACTAAATATAATAAACATAAACTAATTAAATTAAATAAGAAACTTAATATAGTATTCTTTTTATTATTTTTCATAATAGCAGTACTATTATAAAAATCATCTAAATATTTTAAGAATTTTTCTTCTTTTTCTTCTTTATTCTTTATAAATTTAAAATGAAATATAAA